>NZ_CAWMPM010000013.1:0-389900 GCF_963869435.1 Nocardia violaceofusca NBRC 14427 | reverse complement strand
GCTCGCCCGGGTGCCGCGCCTGGCGGCCGGCGCCGGTTCCGGCTCCGCGACGGCGATCGGTTCGATATCGGTCTCGGAGTCGTACTCGTCGCGACGATACCGATGGCCGCTGCGGCCGGTCCGCTCGTACTCCGGTTCGGCGTAGTCGTCGGCGTAATCCGGGTCGGCGTAATCGGGATCCGCGTATCCGGCGTCGGCGAGCTCGTGGTCGTAGCGAGCGTCGTATCCCGCGGCGGGATCGGCGTAATGCGCGGCCGGTTCGTCCTCGTCGACGTAGCGCGGAATGACGGCGGTGTCGTCGTCCTCGTAGTCGTCCCACTCGTCGGTGGCGCTACGGTGCGCACCGCCGCGCCGGTAGCGCCGCTGCTGCTCGTCGGCGCGCCGGCGCGAGCGTTCTCCGGCCCGGGACCAGCGGTCACTCATCCGACCACCTGGCCTCGTCTGCACCGGCCGAGTTCAACACCGCACTCCGTTCGTCCAACCACCCTTGCAGGATCGACACGGCAGCCGCCTGGTCGATGACCTGCCGCCGGCCGCGCGCGCGAACTCCACTGTCCCGCAATGCACGTGCAGCTGACACCGTAGTCAAACGTTCGTCGGAAAGTCGTATCGGCACACCAGGAATCATGTCCCGCAAACGTCGCGCGAACCGGGCGGCCAACTGTGCCGACGAGCCACTGGCCCCACGTAATGTGCGTGGCAGACCGACGATTACCTCGACCGCCTCGTATTCCCGCACAATCTCGGCTACCCGGATCAGATCGGTTGCCGGACCTCGTTTTCCACCCTTGACGGTCGGGACCGTCTCCACCGGCGTCGCCAGGATCCCGTCCGGGTCACTGGCCGCCACTCCGATGCGCACGGTTCCCACGTCGATGCCGATCCGCCGGCCGCGACCGGGATCGGTCCGCGCGCTGGGGCGTTCGGCCGGAATGTCGTCCGGCCGGGCGGCCCCGGCTTCCGGAGCCGCCCCCGATGGGGACGGCTCCGGTTCCGAGGGCTCCGAATTATCGGAATTGTCCATCAGGCGGCGATCTCGGCCACCCGCGCGCGCACGCCGGCCAGGCCGGCCTCGATACCGGACGGATCCGAGCCGGCGCCCTGCGCCATCTCCGGCTTACCGCCACCGCGGCCCGCGATACTCGAACCGAAGCTGCCGACCAGATCGCCGGCCTTCACACCGAGTTCCTGAGCGGGCTTGTTCACCGCGACCACGAACGGGACCTTGCCGTCGGCGTTGCCGAGCAGCACGACCACCGCCGGTTCACTGCCGAACCGGCCGCGGATATCGGTGGCCAGGGTCCGCAGATCGCCCGCGCCGACGCCCTTCGGGGCCGCGGCCGCGACCAGCAGCACCTTGCCGACGCGCTGGGCCTGCTCGACGTAGGTCCCCGCCTGCGACAGGACGGCCGCGGCCTTGGTGCGCTCGAGTTCCTTCTCGGCGACCTTCAGCCGTTCCACCAGTTGCTCGACCCGGGCCGGCACATCCTCGGAGGGCACCTTCAGCGAGGCGGCCACACCGGCCAGCAGGGCCCGCTCCTTGGCCAGATACTTGTAGGAATCCAGCCCGACGAACGCCTCCACGCGACGCACACCGGAACCGACCGACGATTCGCCGAGCAGTGTGATCGGCCCGATCTGCGACGAATGTTCGACGTGGGTACCGCCGCACAGTTCCATCGAGAACGGCCCGCCGATTTCGACGACCCGCACCTCGGACCCGTAGTTCTCGCCGAACAGTGCCAGCGCGCCCATCGACTTGGCCTTGGGCAGATCGGTGACGAAGGTGTTCACCGGGAAGTCCGAGCCGACCGCGTCGTTGGACACGGCCTCGATATCGGCCTTCTGCGACTCCGAGAGCTGGCCCTGCCAGTTGAAGTCGAACCGCAGATATCCGGGCTTGTTCAGTGAACCGGCCTGAACCGCGTTGGGGCCCAGCACCTGCCGCAGCGCGGCATGCACCATGTGCGTGCCGGAGTGGCCCTGGGTGGCGCCGCGCCGCCACGCCGGATCGACCTGAGCGAGTACGGCATCGCCCTCGGTGATCTGCCCGCGCTCGACGGTGGTCTTGTGCACCCACAGCTTCTTGGCGATCTTCTGCACGTCGTTGACGCGCAGTTCCGTGCCCGAGGCGGTGAGGCTGCCGCGGTCGGCGATCTGACCGCCCGATTCGGCATAGAGCGGACTGCGATCGAGGATGACCTCGACATCCTGCCCGGCGGTCGCGGTGGGGACCCGCACACCGTCGGCGATGAGGGCGAGAACCCGTGCCTCGGTGGCCAGTTCGTCGAATCCGGTGAATTCGGTGGCGCCCCGGTCGACCAGTTCCTTGTAGATCGACAGGTCGGCGTGGGCGTGTTTGCGCGCCTGCGCATCGTCCTTGGCGCGCTGCCGCTGCTCGGCCATCAGCGTGCGGAAGCCCGACTCGTCGACCTCGAGCCCGGCCTCGGCGGCCATCTCCAGGGTCAGGTCGATCGGGAAACCGTAGGTGTCGTGCAGGGTGAACGCCTCACTGCCCGCGAGGGTGCGCCCGCCTGTGGCCTTCACCTCGGCGACCGCGTCGTCGAACAGTTTCGACCCGGTGCTCAGCGTCTTGAGGAAGGCGGTCTCCTCACCCACGGCGACGGTCTCGATGCGAGTGAAGTCGGTAGCCAGTTCGGGGTACGAGGGCGACATGAGATCGCTGACGACCTTCATGAATTCGCCGATCACCGGCTTCTCGGCGCCCAGCAGCCGGGCCGAGCGCACGATCCGGCGCAGCAAGCGGCGCAGCACGTAGCCGCGGCCGTCGTTGCCGGGGTTGACGCCGTCGGCGATCAGCATCGCCGAGGTGCGGGCGTGGTCGGCGATGACGCGGAAGCGCACGTCGTCGGCGTGTTCGACGCCGTAGCTCTTACCGGTCAGCTCCTCGGCCTTGGAGATGATCGGGCGCAGCAGATCGGTTTCGTAGACGTTGTCCACACCCTGCAGCAGCATCGCCACGCGTTCGATGCCCATACCGGTATCGATGTTCTTCTTCGGCAGCGACCCCACCGGCGGATAGCCCAGCTTGGGGCTCTGCTCGCCGCGGATGTCCTGCATGAACACGAGATTCCAGATCTCGAGGTAGCGATCCTCGTCGGCGACCGGGCCGCCCTCGGCGCCGTATTCGGGTCCGCGGTCGTAGTAGATCTCCGAACACGGCCCGCCGGGACCGGGCACGCCCATATCCCAGTAGTTGTCCTTGCCGTCGCGGAACTGGATGCGTTCGGTCGGGATTCCGGCGACGCGGTGCCAGATCTCGGCGGCCTCGGGATCGCTCTCGTAGGCGGTGACCCAGATCCGCTCCGGATCGAAGCCGAATCCGCCCTCCTCCTGAGATTTGCTGATCAGTTCCCAGGCGAAGGTGATGGCACCTTCCTTGAAGTAGTCACCGAAGGAGAAGTTGCCCGCCATCTGGAAGAAGGTGTTGTGGCGGGTGGTGACGCCCACCTCTTCGATATCGCCGGTGCGCACGCACTTCTGCACGCTGGTCGCACGCGCGAACGGCGGCGCCTCCTGGCCCAGGAAATACGGCTTGAACTGCACCATGCCCGCATTGACGAACAGCAGGTTCGGGTCCGGCAGGATCAACGAGGCACTGGGTACCTCGGTGTGGCCGGCACGGACGAAGTGGTCCAGGAAACGCCGTCGGATCTCGTGGGTCTGCACGAATATCCAGCCTACCGGGCGCGGTCCAGCCGGTTTTCAGCGGTCGTGGGCGCGCCCGTGTCTCAGCGCCCTCGGACGATCCGCCGCAACTTGGTGACCCGCGGCCCGATCTCGCGCTCGTAGCCGTGATCGGTCGCGGTGTAGTAGTCGGCGCCGACCAGTTCGTCGGGCGGATACTGCTGGGCGAGGATCCCGTCCGGGTGGTCGTGCGGGTATTTGTAGCCCTGCGCATTGCCCATTTTCGCCGCCCCCGCGTAATGCCCGTCGCGCAGGTGGGGTGGCACCGCACCGGCCTTACCGGCCGCGATATCGGACATGGCCGCGCCGATGGCCGCCGCGACCGCACCCGATTTGGGCGCGGTGGCCACGTGGATGGTGGCGTGCGCGAGCGCCAGCTGCGCCTCCGGCATACCGACCAGCTGCACCACCTGCGCGGCGGCGACCGCGGTCTGCAGGGCGGTCGGATCGGCCATGCCGACGTCCTCGGACGCCTGGATCATCAATCGCCGCGCGATGAAGCGCGGATCCTCGCCCGCGCTGATCATCCGGGCCAGATAGTGCAGCGCCGCGTCGACATCGGACCCCCGCAGCGATTTGATGAACGCGCTGATCACGTCGTAGTGCTGGTCGCCGGCGCGGTCGTAGCGAACCGCGGCCTTGTCGACGCTGGCCTCCACCAGATCCACGTCCACCGTGCCGTCCAGCGACGATTCCGCCGAGGCCTCCAGGGCGGTCAGCGATCGGCGCGCGTCACCGCCGGCGATGCGGACGATGTGGTCGAGCGCCGCCTCCGTAACGGTGTACTGCCCTGCCAGACCTCGCTCATCGTCGATCGCGCGACGCAGTACGATGCGAATATCGTTGTCCGACAACGACTTCAACTGCAACACCAGCGACCGCGACAGCAGCGGCGACACCACCGAGAACGACGGGTTCTCCGTGGTCGCCCCGACCAGCAACACCACCCGGTTCTCCACCGCGGCCAGCAGGGCGTCCTGCTGGGTTTTGGAGAACCGGTGCACCTCGTCGATGAACAGCACGGTCTGCTCCCCCGCGAGCAGCCGCCGCCGCGCCAGCTCGATGACCGCGCGCACCTCCTTGACGCCCGCCGACAATGCCGAGAGCGCCTCGAAACGACGGCCGGTCGCGGTCGAGATGAGCGCGGCCAGCGTCGTCTTGCCCGTCCCGGGCGGGCCGTAGAGCAGCACCGATGCCGCACCCGACCCCTCGATCAAGCGGCGCAGCGGCGATCCCGGGCCGAGCAGGTGCTGCTGGCCGACCACCTCGTCCAGGCTCGCGGGCCGCATCCGCACCGCCAGCGGCGACATCCTGCCCGCCGGCGGCAATGCGGCGGATGCGCCGGACACTTCCTCCACCTCCGGCGCCTCGAACAACCCTTCGCTCACGCCTCGACGGTACCGATGAGCACCGACACTCAGGGCGAGGCGGGGTCGGGGCGCAGAATTCGCCCGGCCTGCGCCTCGATCGACGCCCGCAGTTCGGCATCGGTCAGCTCGCGCAGGCCCGCGGCGCTGCGCAGGAACGGTTCGAGCAGCTGCCAGCCCATGGTGAAGGCGGCCAGATGGGCCACCGCCAGTCCGGCCGCGCGATCGCTGTCCATCTGCGGCCGGAGATGCTCGATCAGCATCGCCATCACGGGGAACTGTTCCTGCAGCTCGCCGACCGGATAGCCGTCGAGGATGCAGCGGGCCAGCACGGTCAGATGGCGGCGCAGCCGGGGATCGGTGGCGGTGAGCTGCCCGGCGGCGGCCACCGCGCCCGATTGCTCCCCGAGATAGCTCAGCACGGCCCCGACCAGCCGATCCTTGGCACCGAGATGCCGGAAGACCAGGCCGTGGTTGACCCCGGCACGCTCGGCGATGTCGCGGATCGAGGTCGCGGCCGGGCCGCGTTCGGCGAACAGGTCGGCGGCGGCCTCCGTGACCGCCGCGACGACTGCGTCGCGACCGACCGGCGCGGCGCCGGAGTCGTCAGGACGCGGAGTCGATGGCGGGTTCTCGGACATCGGGCTACAGTAGCGAATACCGGTGTAGTCAATCGACTACAGTCGTCCGATCGCCGAAGGAACCGCCATGACGCAGACCACCGCCGCGGAGACCGAACCGCGTACGCACTACCCCGTTAGCTCGTTTCCACTGCCGGGATTTCCGCTGATCGCGGGCCCGTTCACCCATCTGGTCGCCGAACGTGACCGTCTGGCCGCACTGCGCTGGCAGCATTTCGACGCCCGTCAGGTCGGCGTCAGCCTCGGCGCGGAGATCAGCGGCGTGGATCTGACCCGGGAGCTGCCCGCGGAGGTGATCGCCGAACTGCGCCGGGCACTGCACGAGTACAAGGTGCTGTTCTTCCGCGAGCAACCGCTGACGCCCGCCCGCCACGTCGCGTTCGCGGCGCGCTTCGGCACCCTCGAGGTGCATCCGTTCATCCCGTCCAACACCGAGCAGCCGGAGCTGGTCCGCTTCGAGAAGACCCCGACGATGGCGGGCGTCGAGAACATCTGGCATCACGACGTGACCTGGCGGCCGCAGCCGTCGATGGGCGCGATCCTGCACGCCGTCGCCGTTCCCGAGATCGGCGGCGACACGCTGTTCTCGGATATGTACGCCGCCTACGAGGCCCTCGATGCCGAGACGCGGACCCGGATCGACGACCTCACCGCGACCCACGACTACACCCGTGCCTTCGGCCGCGGGCAGACCGCCGCGGCGCAGGAGGCGCTGCGCGCCCAGCATCCGCCGGTCAGCCACCCTGTGGTGTGCACACACGAGGCGACCGGACGCCGGCACCTGTACGTCAATCGCATCTTCGTGGACCGGATCGACGGCATGGATCCCGAGGCGAGCCACGACCTGCTGGACCGGCTCTGCCGCCAGGCCGATTACCCGGAACACCAGGTGCGGCTGCACTGGGAGCCCGACACCGTCGCCTTCTGGGACAACCGGGCCGTGCAGCACTACGCCGCCAGCGACTACTGGCCACAGATGCGAATCATGGAACGAGCCTCGATCGTGGGACCGCGACCGGCCCGCTGAGTCACTCCTCCCAGAGTTCCTCGAGGGTGGCGGAGACATGCTCGGCGAAGTCGCCGAGTGTGTCGTCGCCGGTGCAGCGCGCATCCTCGGCCAGCGCCGCCCAGCGGTTGATCAGCGCGGCCGAGCGCGGCACCGACAGGCCGTGTTCGCGGGCCGCGGCGATGCGGGTGTGATCGGCGGGCAGGAACCAGAAGGTCGTCAGCCACACCCAGATGAGCCGGGCCTCGAGGATGCGTTCGGCCAGCAGGTCGTCGTCGGCGAGGGCGGGCCACACGCCCACGACCTCCGAGCGCCAGGCCTCCACCATCTGATGCGCGCGCTCGCGAGAGAGTTCGAAATCGCACAGGCAGCCCGGGAACGAGACCAGCGCGTAGGCGATGTCGAGGGTGGCGTCGCGGAAACCGCCCCATTCGTAGTCGAGGAACCGGGCACCCTCGTCGTTGAGGATCACATTGTCCGGACACAGGTCCGAGGGGCTGAACGCGCGGAAGCGGCCCGCGGAGAACAGGCGATTGCCCCGCACGATGCGTTCCGCGATCTCGCCCGGCACGTCGATGCCGACCTCGCGGGCCAGCATTCCGGGTACCTCACCGATCGCGGCCTCGGCCTGCTGGGCGATGCCGTCGACCCGGTGCACCACTTCCACTCGCCGCAGCAGCGCCACGAAATCGGCCTCCCGGCCGACCGTGGCGGCGTGCATACGGCCCAGCGCCTGCGCGAACGCCATCTGGGCGTTGCGGGTGGCGGGTTCGGCGCCGGTTTGCAGCACCGAGGTGAGCGACATGTTCTCGCCCAGATCGCTGAGGATCAGCAGCCGATCCGGCAGGCTGTGGGCCAGCAGATAGGCACCGGGCCGGTGCTCGCTGCTGAGTGCGGTGGTGAACTGGTAGGACACCGCCTCGCGCAGGAACGCCGAGTCTATGCTCGCGACCCCCGGCGCCAGCCCGCCGATCCGGCGCTCCTGTGCGGCGCCACGGACCTGCTTGACGATCAGGGTGCGAGGAAGTGAGAACGAGTTCTCCGCTACGCGTACGCGCAGCACCGTCGTCCTGCCACTGCCGCTGAGTTCGATCGGATCGCTCAGCTTCACCGCAGCACCCATGCGCTTCGTGAGCAACTGTTGTGCCGCGGACACGACTTCGGCGGCGCGTTCGGCCAATAGTGCGGTCATCGCCAACCAAGTTACTCGCTCCAGGTCACTTTCAGCGAGCGGATCGGCAACCTTTCGCGCGTCGTCGGCGTGTCCCCGCCGAGCGGCTGCGACCGGACCGAGATGCTCATTACGCTCATCGTCGGCCGGGTCGCGGATCCGGCCCGATGCCGCGGCCCGTCGCTTGACACGCCCGGCCGTGTCCGGTTGTGTCGAAATCTCAACTGCAGTGTGCCGCACCAGAACCCAGGTGATTCGAAAGGTCCGACGATGACCGACTCCCCGCAGTCCGCACCCCGCGACACCGGCGAAGGCGGTGAACGGCGACCGGAGAGCCGGCCCGGGCAGCATCCCACCGGTCCCGCACGACCCGGCGCCGTGCCAGGCGAACATTCCGCAACGCCGGGCCGGCCCGAAATGGCCGGAGCCGCGGGTTATCCGCAGTTCGAGGGCTCCGGCGCACCGCAATACGGCACGCCGCAGTACGGCGGCGCTCCGGGCGAGCCGCCCCAGGTCACCCCGGGCGGGGTGCCCCCGGTGGCACCGCCACCCGGAACGCACGGACAGCCCGGCCCCACCTACGGCCCGCCCGGCAGCGTCCCGCCGGGCGCCTATCCGCCGCCCGCCGATCCGACCTGGGGCGCATCGGATAACGGCATGCCGCCGCAGGGCGCGCCCGGGTACGGCGCGCCGCCGGGATACGCCGGTGCGCCGGCGCTCAATGTCGGCCGGGCGCTCAGCTTCGCGTGGGATCGCTTCCGCGCCAATCCGATTCCGTGGGTCGCGATAACGCTCGTCGGCTTCGTCGCCTACCTGATGGTGACGGTGGTGGTGAACGTCACGCACATGAATTCGCTGATGCCGGTGGTGCTGATCGGGTTGCTCGCCGCGGTCGTGGTCTGGCTGCTGCAGGCGGCGATGATCCGCGGCGCCCTGTACGAAACCGACGGGACGCCACCGGATTTCGCGTCGTTCTTCAGCTTCGTCAACGCCGGCAACGTGCTGATCACCGCTCTGCTCGTCTTCGTGGCGGCCTGCGTCGGCGCGGTGTTGTGCATCGTGCCGGCACTCGTCGTGGGCTATCTGTGCATGTTCTCGCTGCACTACGTCATCGACCAGGATCTCGATCCGTTCAGCGCGATCAAATCCAGTGTGCAGCTGGTGGTCTCGAATTTCGTGCCGACACTGCTGCTGGCCCTGACAGTCGCCGCGCTGACGATCGTCGCCACGGCGCTGTGCGGCATCGGTCTGCTGGTGGTGGGACCGCTCACCGTCATCGCGGTCACCTACTCCTACCGGATGCTCACCGGCGGCCTGATCGCCTGAGCGGTCTCATTCGTCGCCGAACCACCAGCGCGACAGGATGTTCCGTCGCTTCGGACGTGGCGGGCCGAGCGCGTGCCCGTGATGGGGACGCAACTGCAGCACGATGATGCCCGCCACGACGATGCCGACCATGTTCACGCCCAGCTGGCCGATCGACTCGAATGCCTTGTGCCATTCGCCGACGGTGGCGGCGACGGCGGCGAAACCGGCCGCCGGAATCGTCGTCACCGAGATGAACACGCCGACCAGCGCCGCCGATTTCGCGGTCACCAGCGACATCATCCCCGCCGCACCCGCCAACAGGGCCACCACCAGCGAGAACGGGCCCACCTCGTAGATGAAGTCCACGTTGCGGATGGCGTGGATGCGGTCGACGGTGATCCAGCCGAACTGCTCCCACACCAGCGACGCCAGCGTCGCGATCCCCATCGCCACCGGAAAACCGATCAGCAGGGCCAGGATCGAGCGGCGGGCGAGGCGGAAGTCCCTGCGCACCACCGCGACCGCGACGGCGGCCAGCGGTCCGAACTCGGGTCCGACCACCATGGCGCCGACAACCGTCACCGGCGAATCGGTGGCCACACCGACGACGGCCAGCAGGCACGCGATCGTGATGAACGCCAGGAAGGTCGGATTGAGCGTCGATTCCTCGTGGGTCTGGGCGAGCAGTTCCTCCCAGACGATCGCATCCGACGGATCGCCCGGCGCCGCCTCGACCGCGCGGTCGGCCGGCGCCGACAGCACCGTCTCCACCGGCGAGAGCATGATGCCGCCGTAGTCGCCGATGCCCAGCCCACGCAGACCGGCCAGCACATCGTTGGCCGATTCGCGAGCGATATCGGCCTGGACGAGATCACCGGGCGGCTCGACCGAGACGCCGCGCTGCACGGTGATGAGCGTGGCGCCGGGTTCGGCCCGCAGCGCGGTCACCGCGGCGTCGGTCGACTCCGGTGGGCAGACCGCCCGCAGGTGCAGCACCCCAGTCCCCTGTCGTCGGCACGATCGTCCGGCACCGGGTGGCGCCGGACGATCTGCAGACTAACCGGTGCGCGGCCGCGACTGCCCACGACCGCGGCGGCACATCCGGTTCCGGATCAGGCCTTCGGCTTGCCGTGCTCGTCGAGCACCACGTCGAGGCCGGCTTCCTTGCGCTGCTGCGCGGTGATGGGCGCCGGCGCCTCGGTCAGCGGGTCCACGCCGCCACCGGACTTCGGGAACGCGATGACCTCGCGAATCGAATCCACCCCGGCCAGCAGTGCGGTGATGCGGTCCCAGCCGAAGGCGATTCCGCCGTGCGGCGGCGCGCCGAAGGCGAAGGCGTCCAACAGGAATCCGAATTTCTCCTGCGCCTCGTCGTGGCTGATGCCCATGACCTTGAACACCCGCTCCTGCACGTCACGGCGATGGATGCGGATACTGCCGCCGCCGATCTCGTTGCCGTTGCAGACGATGTCGTAGGCGTAGGCCAGCGCCGCGCCCGGATCGGTGTCGAAGGTGTCGATGGACTCCGGCTTCGGCGAGGTGAACGCGTGGTGCACCGCGGTCCAGGCCGAATGTCCGAGTGCCACATCGCCACTCGCGGTGGCGTCGGCGGCGGGCTCGAACATCGGGGCGTCGACGATCCACACGAACGCCCAGGCGTCCTCGTCGATCAGGCCGCACTTGCGCGCGATCTCGCCACGCGCCGCGCCCAGCAGCGCCCGGCTCGACTTCGCCTCTCCGGCGCCGAAGAAGATGCAGTCGCCAGGCGCCGCGCCGACGTGCTTGGCCAGGCCCTCGCGTTCGGCGTCGGACAGGTTCTTGGCGACCGGGCCGCCGAGGATGCCGTCCTCACCGACCAGGATGTAGGCCAGGCCCTTCGCCCCGCGCTGCTTGGCCCATTCCTGCCAGGCGTCGAGCTGGCGCCGCGGCTGGCTCGCTCCGCCCGGCATCACGACCGCGCCGACATACGGCGCCTGGAAGACCCGGAAGGAGGTGTCCTTGAAGTACTCGGCGCATTCGGTGATCTCGATGCCGAAGCGCAGATCGGGCTTGTCGCTGCCGTAGCGGCGCATCGCCTCCGCGTAGGTCATGTGCGGAATCGGCGTGGGGATCTCATGGCCGACCAGCTTCCACAGCGCGACCAGGATGTCCTCGGCCAGCAGGATCACATCCTCCTGGGTCACGAAGCTCATCTCCAGGTCGAGCTGGGTGAACTCGGGCTGGCGGTCGGCGCGGAAATCCTCGTCGCGGTAGCAGCGGGCGATCTGGTAGTACCGCTCCACCCCCGAGACCATCAGCAACTGCTTGAACAGCTGCGGGCTCTGCGGCAGGGCGTAGAACTTGCCGGGCTGCAGCCGGGCGGGCACCAGGAAGTCGCGCGCGCCCTCCGGCGTGGACCGCGTCATCGTCGGGGTCTCGACCTCGACGAACGCGTGCTGCGCCAGCACCTCGCGGGCCGCGGCGTTGACCTTCGACCGCAGCCGGATGGCGTGCGCGGGGCCCTCGCGGCGCAGATCGAGGTAGCGATACTTCAGGCGCGCCTCTTCGCCGGGCTGCTCGTCGAGCTGGAAGGGCAGCGGCGCGGCCTCGTTGAGCACCACGAGTTCGGTGACGTTGACCTCGATCGCACCGGTGGGCAGATTCGGGTTCTCGCTGCCGTCCGGACGTCCCTCGACCACACCGGTGACCTGCACGCAGTACTCCGCCCGGAGCTTGTGGGCCTGTTCGGCCGGCACACCCTCGCGGAAGACCACCTGCGCGACCCCCGACGCATCGCGCAGATCGATGAAGATCACGCCACCGTGGTCTCGCCGCCGGGCCACCCAGCCGGTGAGGGTGACGGTCAGACCGGCGTGCTCGCTTCGCAGCGAACCAGCCAAGTGGGTGCGCAGCACGGGAATCCTTTCGACGACACGGTGCACCGGGCACGGGATGACCTGGTGCGCCCCCATGGTAGTGAGGCGCGTCGGCCGGACGGAAACCGATATCCGACTCCCGGTGTCACTCGGTGGACACGACGCCACTCGTCTCCCGAGCCGTGGACGCTCATGCCAAGCTGTAGAGGTTGTTTCGGCTGACCGAGCGCCGAGCAGCCCACTCGATCCACAGGAGCAGCAACGATGACCTTCAACGAAGGTATGGATATCGATCCGGACCGGGTCTCCACCGGCGGCGGCATGGGCCCCAAGCTCGCCTTGGGCGGTGGCGGTGGCTTGATCGTGCTGATTCTCGCGGTGCTGTTCGGCGTGAATCCGGGCAATCTGCTCGGCAGCGGAACGTCGGGAACGCAGACCGGTGGCGTCGATACCTCCGTCTGCAAGACCAACGGTGATGCGAACCGGTACGCACAGTGCCGGGTGGTGCTGACCGCGCAGAGTCTCGACGGCGTCTGGGGCGGGGTCCTGCCGCGTCAGACCCGGGTGCAGTACACCAAACCCGGGGTGACGCTGTTCACCGGGTCGGTCAACACCCGATGCGGCAACGCGACCAGCGCGGTCGGCCCCTTCTACTGTCCGGCGGACCGCAAGGCCTATTTCGATACCGGGTTCTTCCAGGAGCTGCGCGACAAGTTCGGGGCGGCGGGTGGTCCGCTGGCCGAGGAGTACGTGGTGGCGCACGAATTCGGGCATCACATCCAGAACCTGCTGGGCGACAGCGGCCGCGCGCAGCGCGATCCCAAAGGCCCTGATTCCGGATCGGTTCGCCTCGAATTGCAGGCCGACTGTTACGCCGGGCTGTGGGCGAGCTACGCGGACAAGACACCGGCCCCCGGCGGTTCCCAGCCGCTGCTGAAACCGTTGTCCGACAGCGACATTCAAGACGCGCTCTCCGCCGCCGCGGCGGTCGGCGACGACCGGATCCAGAAGGCCGCCACCGGCCGGGTGAATCCGGAGGGATGGACGCACGGTTCGTCGAACGAGCGCCAGAAGTGGTTCCTGACCGGCTACCGGAACGGCCAGGTCGCCGCATGTGACACCTTCTCGGCACCGGATCTGAACAATCCGCCGGCGCTGCGCTGAACCGGGCCGGGCGGAGTTTTCGAACGGGCAAGTCGGGTGGATACCGGCAGCGGTGCGGGCACAATGATCGGCAAGACCGGGACGGGTGGAGGGCAGGAGTGAACGATATGCGGGTTATCGGCGGTGCGAGACGAACAATGCCGGGTGTGCGGGCGGCGGTGGCGGTCTGCGCCGCGGCACTGACGGTGGCCGGCGGCGCGATGACGGCCGTGGCCGACGAACCCGCGGCCGGACTGTCGGTGGCGCTGACCACGATTCCGGGCGGGGAGCACGCCGGGGTGACGCCGGCGCCGACGCTGCTCGTCTATTCGGACGGGCATGCGGTGAACAGCCCCGACGCCGCCGATCCGGACCGTCCCGCCGACAAGGCACCGCAGCAGCGCAACGGACACGTCTCCCTCGACGCGGTCCATGCCGCCGCCGAGGAGGCGAAGAAACTGGCCGCCGCGGATCTGGGTATGCCCAAGGACGGCAGCGGCGGGTCCACCCTGCTCGATTTCCTGGGCGCCACACCCGACCAGGACGTGCACCTGGTGGTGTACTCCCCCGGCGGCACCGACGGACTCACCGACGCCCAGAAAGCCGACCGCACCCGCTTCGCGGACCTGTGCAAGAAGTTGGTCGACGCGTTCGTCGCCGACCGCTGATTCCGGCCCCTACGGCCCCGATCGCGTCCTCGCGACCGGGGCGCCGAAAAGCTCAGGGACGCAATCGTTGCGGGCCGCCGGTCCCTTCGATCAGCCGACGGTCCAGGTCTCGCGGCCGTTGAGCAGGTTTTGCAGCGACCGCGGTCCGACCGGTGCGCGTTCGACAGCCACCGCGGTCTGCGCCCGGACCCCGTCGTCGTAGGTGGGGCGGGTGACGTCGCGGAAGACGCCGATCGGGACGTGGGTCAGATCCTGGGAGGTCAACCGCGAGAGCGCATAGGCGTATTCGGACCGTTCGCACCGGGCGTCGTGCACCACGATCTCACTCTCGGCGACCTCCGACGAAGCGACCACCTCGAGCCCGAAACCGTTGCGCACCACGGCGAATTCGCCGTCCGCGCCGAAGCGGATCGGTTCCCCGTGCCGCAAGCGGATCAGGTGGGATTCGGCGTTGTCGCGGCGCAGCGCGTCGAAGGAGCCGTCGTTGAAGATCGGGCAATCCTGCAGGATCTCCACGAACGAGGTGCCGCGGTGCTCGGCCGCGGCGCGCAGCACCTCGGTGAGGCCGGCGCGGTCGGAGTCGAGGGCACGCGCGGCGAAACTCGCCTCGGCTCCCAGCGCCACCGACAACGTATTGAACGGGTGGTCGATCGAGCCGAGCGGCGTCGACTTGGTCACCTTCCCCGGTTCGGAGGTCGGTGAGTACTGGCCCTTGGTCAGGCCGTAGATCCGGTTGTTGAACAGCAGGATCGTCATGTTCACGTTGCGGCGCAGCGCGTGGATCAGGTGATTGCCGCCGATCGAGAGGGCGTCACCGTCGCCGGTGACGACCCAGACCGACAGATCCGGCCTGGTCACCGCGAGTCCGGTGGCAATCGCCGGGGCACGGCCGTGAATGGAGTGGATGCCGTAGGCGTCCAGGTAGTACGGGAACCGGCTGGAACATCCGATGCCTGAGACGAACATCAGGTTTTCCCGTCGCAGGCCCAGCTCGGCGAGGAAACCGCGCACGGTCGCGAGAATGACGTAGTCACCGCATCCGGGGCACCAGCGCACCTCCTGATCGGAGGTGAAGTCCTTGACCTTCTGCGGCCCGTCCGCGCCGGGTACTCCGGAGACGCCGGACAGGCCGAGATCGGCGCCGATGAGCGAGGTGTCGATGATGGTCATCGGTATCCCCCTGTCGTGCGATAGGTCGCCCGGGCCCGGGCATCGAAGGCCTTGTTCTGTTCCAGCTCGCCGATGGATCCGTCCAGCGCCGCGTCGATCACGCCGACCAGCTCCTGTGCGGAGAAGGCGGTCCCGGCCACCTTCGTCCACGGCTGCACGTCGACCAGATATCTGCCGCGCAGCAACAGCGCCAGCTGGCCGCCGTTCATCTCCGGCGCGACCACCCGGCGATAGCGCCGTAACACCTCGCCGGTGTTGGCGGGCAGCGGGTTGAGGTGGCGCAGATGCGCTTGCGCGACCGGTACGCCGCGGCGGCGCGCCCGCCGGCACGCCTCGCCGATCGGGCCGTAGGAGCTGCCCCAGCCGATCAGCAGCAGCTCGGCGGTGCCGTCGGGATCGTCGACCTCGAGGTCGGGCACCGCGATGCCGTCGATCTTCGCCTGACGCAAGCGGACCATCAGTTCGTGGTTGGCCGGATCGTAGGAGATGTTGCCACTGCCGTCGGCCTTCTCCAGGCCGCCGATCCGGTGAGCGAGGCCGGCGGTTCCGGGCCTGGCCAGCGGCCTGGCAAGGGTTTCCGGATCGCGCGCGTAGGGCTGGAACGAGTGTCCGTCCGCGGCGTCCTCTTCGGCCGGTGGTTCGAATGCCGGGTCGATCGGCTCGAGGTCGCTGACCCGTGGGATCGACCACGGCTCGGAGCCGTTGGCGATGGCACCGTCGGACAGCAGCAGTACCGGGGTGCGGTAGGTGAGCGCGATGCGCGCCGCGTCCACCGCGGCCGCGAAACAGTCCGCCGGCGACCGCGGCGCCACCACGGCGACGGGCGATTCACCGTTGCGCCCGTACAGCGCCTGGAGCAGATCGGCCTGTTCGGTCTTGGTGGGCAGGCCGGTCGAGGGGCCGCCGCGCTGGACGTCGATGATCACCAGCGGCAGTTCCGTCATCACCGCCAAGCCGATGGTCTCGCTTTTCAGCGCCAGCCCGGGACCCGAGGTACTGGTCACGCCGAGCGCGCCACCGATCGAAGCACCCAGTGCCGCACCGATTCCCGCGATCTCGTCCTCGGCCTGGAAGGTGGTGACGCCGAAGTTCTTGTGCTTGCTCAGTTCGTGCAGGATGTCGGAGGCCGGAGTGATCGGATAGGTGCCGAGGAACACCGGCAGCCCGGACAGTTGCCCGGCCGCGATCACGCCGTAGGCGAGGGCGGTATTGCCGGTGATCTGCCGGTAGGTGCCCGGCGGCAGCGCGGCGGGCGCGACTTCGTAGGTGGTGGCGAAGGTTTCGGTCGTCTCGCCGTAGTTCCAGCCGGCCCGGAACGCCAGCACGTTCGCCTCGCCGATTTCCGGTGTGGCGGCGAACTTCTCGCGCATGAAGGCTTCGGTACCGCCGAGCGGGCGGCCGTACATCCACGACAGCAGCCCCAGGGCGAACATGTTCTTCGCGCGCTGGCCGTCCTTCTTGCCGACCCCGGCCGGTTCGGTGGCGGTCAGGGTCAGCGACGTCATCGGCACCCGGTGCACCACGAAGTCACCGAGACTGTCGTCGGTCAGCGGGTCTCGTTCGTAGCCGACCTTCGCGAGGGTGCGTTTGGTGAATTCGTCGGTATTGACGATGACCGTCGCGCCTCGGGCGAGATCGTCGATGTTCGCCTTGAGCGCGGCCGGATTCATGGCCACCAGCACGTCGGGCTGATCGCCGGCGGTGAGGATGTCGTAGTCGGCGATCTGGATCTGGAACGACGACACCCCGGGGAGTGTGCCCTGGGGTGCGCGGATCTCGGCCGGAAAATTCGGCTGGGTGGCGAGGTCGTTGCCGAAGGCGGCCGCCTCGTGGGTGAATCGGTCTCCGGTCAGCTGCATACCGTCGCCGGAATCACCGGCGAAGCGGATGACGACCTTCTCCAATTTTTCGCTGCCGGTGGGGCCGTCAACGCCCTGATTCGACACCATGCGCCTGCATCACTTCCTCGTAGGGATGAGGTACCACACGCCAAGTTACTCCGCGGCTCGCCGGAGAATTCGTGGAACGAACAACCCGGCGAGCATGCGGTACAACGAATTTCGGCCGCGAGCGACCGGGCCCCCAGGGGCCGGTGGGTCCGCCGGTATCCGGCGGAGCGATCAACCGAACAACGCCAACTGCGGGTCGGACCGTATTGCCTGTACGTCACCGTCCGGCTCGGAGGGGCCCGCGGCCCGGCCCCGCGCCGGTAGGCCCCGGTGCCGATCGAGCCGATACCGGGCCAGCAGCGGATCCACTCGCTGCCGTAACCACGCAGAGTACTCCGGTGTGACGTACGCCCCACGACCGTACAACTGCCGGTATCGCCGCAGCAGCGCCGGGTGATGTTCGGCCAGCCATTGCAGGAACCAGCCCCGGGTACTTCCGCGCAGATGCATGGGCAGCACGGTGGCCCGCGCCCCGCCCGACGCCGCGATCGCGCCGAACAATCGGTCCAGATGGTCGAGGTCGTCGGTGAGATACGGGATGACGGGAGCCACCATCACATGCACGTCGAATCCGGCCTCGGCCAGCGACCGCACCAGTTCCAGCCGCGCCCGGGGGCCGGGCGTACCCGGCTCGACCGCGCGATGCAGGTCCTCGTCGACCGTCGCGATCGACACCGCCAGGCTCACCGGGACGACCCGGGCCGATTCCACCAGCAGCGGCAGGTCCCGCCGCAGCAGCGTGCCCTTGGTGAGAATGGAGAAGGGTGTCTCCGCGTCGGTGAGGGCGGCGATGATCCCCGGCATCAGGCGATAACGCCCCTCGGCCCGCTGATAGGGATCGGTGTTGGTGCCCAGCGCGACCGGGTCGCGCCGCCACGAACGGCGGCGCAATTCCTGGCGCAGCACCGCGGCCACGTTCGTCTTCACCACGATCTGGGTGTCGAAATCACGCCCGGCGTCCAGGTCCAGATATTCGTGGGTGGGGCGGGCGAAGCAGTACCTGCAGGCGTGTGAACAGCCGCGCATCGGATTGATCGTCCATTCGAACGGCACCGCCGAACGCTGCGGCACCTTGTTCAGCGCACTCTTGCACAGCACTTCGTGGAAGGTGACGCCCTCGAAGTCCGGCGTCTGCACGCTGCGGACGAATCCGGCACGCTCCAGCCCTGGGAGCGCGCCGTCATCGGCTGCCGGGTTCTGGTTCTGCCATCGCACCCGTCCAGTCGAACACCCGTTCGATTCGATGTCAAGGACCGCGCCGCACACGCACCCCCTCCATGCCGCGGCGCCGGCCGGAACAACCCGTCAGGCCATACTGCTCGCGACCGTGCGCACCGACTCACCCTTGTAGAAGGCCACCAGGTCACGCACGGTTTCCTCGGTCGGCCGGGGCAGGTAGCCGAGTTCGGTCCGCGCCTTGGTCCCGTCGATCTCGGGTGCCGACAGCAGCGCTCCCATCGCCGCCCGCGACACCCGGTCGCTGCCCAGCATCTTCCCGATCGGTTCCAGCACCGGCAGTGCCCCGGAGATCACCTTGGCCGGAATGGCGAAGCGCGGGCCCCGCTTCCCGTTGACCTGGGCGGCGAGCTGGGTGACCTCGAGCATCGTCACCATCGCCCCGGAAAGCAGATAGTTCTCTCCGGTGCGCCCGCGCTCGCCGGCGAGAATCAGGCCGGTGGCGACGTCACGCACGTCGACCAGATCGAATCCGCCGCCGATCATCACCGGCACCCGTCCGCGCGCGGCATCCCACAGCGTCGTGTTGATCCGGGAGTCGGAGTGGTCGACCGGCCCGTAGACGCCGGTCGGATTGCAGATCACGGCGTCCAGCCCCCGGTCGACGACCGCACGCAATTCGACCTCGCCCTGGAACTTGGAGCGGTCGTAAACGGGCAACGCCGGATCGACCGAGCGCGGCGCGTTCTCGTCGATGCGGCCGCCGCAGCTGTACTGATCGAAGGCGTGGATCGAACTGGCGTGCACCATGCGCCGGGCGCCGACCGCCAGCGCGGCTTCGGCCACCACACGCACACCTTCGGTGTTCACCCGCCAGGCCAGGTCGTTGCGATGCGCGAGAGTGATCACGGCGACCAGGTGGTAGACCACCTCCGCCCCGGCCAGAGCCGAACGCATCGATGCCGGGTCCAGCACGTCGCCGCTCACCCAGGTCACACTCGGATCCGTTGCGCCGGAGGGCCGAACCCGGTCGATGGCGGTCACTTCGTGACCGCGCTCCACCAGCTGGTGAAGCAGATTCGTGCCAAGGAAGCCGGCTGCGCCGGTGACTGCGACCTTCATGCGACGAGAATATAGAACCCGTTCTAATTTGCAACAAGTTCTAGTTTGTCGGACTCGAATCGCGTCGGCCGGGTCGGTTATATTGAGGCCAGCCCAGCCTCCGGTCGACGCCCGGTCGCCGAGGCTTGTTCGACGTTGACGACTGAGTTGACCACGATGATTGGGGGGCAAGTTCGATGAGCGATCTCACCGCCGACCAGAGCGCGATCAGCGCGTTCGGGGCGACACATCAGAGCATCGGAACCGAAATCGCCGGCGCGGCCGATATGGACACCGCGACGCACGTAGCCGCGATGACGCCCGTTTTCGGGCTCATCGGCGCCGACTACCTGGCGATGTTCGCGGCGGCGCAGGTCCTGCATTGCAGCGATGTCAACGACCTGTCGGCCAAATGTAATCACTTGGGGCAGTCCGCATTCGGCACCGTCGCGATCCTCGGCGACAACGACGCAGCCGCCGCCGGCGCCCTGGGCGCCATCGGCAACGCGATCGGAGGCTGATCGGTGCACACCATCGGTTCCGGTACCGACAGCGGCGTCATCGCCGCCCCGGCCGCGCCCGCCGCCGACACTTCACCGATCGCGCCCGCCGCACCGGCCTCCCTTCCGGACGACACGCTCGCCTCGGCCGCACAGCAGGGCCCGATCACCGATATCTCACTGCCGCAGCTGCCGCCGGATACACCGCCCGCCTCGGCACCGGCCTTCACCACCGCGCGGAAAGAGTTCGAGGACAACGGTTCCCACGGAATCGGCGCTCCGCACCTGCCCGGCGGGGGTTCCGGCGCCCCCGATGCCGGTGACGGCCACGCCGGAGTGCTCGGCGACGCCGCGTCGCCGTTGCTCGGCGCCGGCCACGACGTGTTGCATCAGGCCGCCGGTGCGCTCGGCGCAGTACCCGGCGCGCAGCACGTGCTCGACGGCGCCCAGGCCGCACTGAATCAGGCGCCCGCCGCACTCGACGGTGCCGCCGGTGCGGTCCAGCAGGCCGCCGCCCCGGCCGCCGCGGCAGTGCCGGCGAATCTGCCGCCCATGCCGGCCGATCCGGTGGCCGCGCTGATGAGCGGTATGGCGCTGCCCGCACTGCCGGGGATCGACGTGCTGTTCAAACCTTTCCTCGACCTGCTGTCGAGTTTCGGCACCGGTGTGATGGGGGCACTGAATCCGGCCGATCTGCTCAGTCAGTCCTCGCAGGTCATCCAGAGCGCCATGCAGATCGGCATGGGTGCGATGAAGTCGGTCGAGCAGGTCTGGCAGGGCCAGTCGGCCACCAGCGCCCAGACCGCGGGCCAGCAGGTGCAGGCCCACGGTGAGGACGCCAGCCAGCGTGGCTTCGACATCTCGAAACTCACCGACGAGGCCGCGGCGGTGGTGCAGCGCGGCAACGTCCAGCTCACTCAGGTCGCCCAGTCCTTCGCGACCCAGGCCGGCGCGCTCGCTCCCGTCGCCTTCACTCCCCCGGGCCAGGCCACGCTGATCGCCGCGGCCACCGAACATCTCGGCCAGGCGGTCACGATCGTGAACGCCACCCGCGGCGAATTGGGTGGCTACACAGGCCAATTGGCGAACGTGGTCAACCAGCTCGCCGGCCAGTACGCACCGCAGGCGGCCGATGCCGCGCAGGCGGTGGCGCAGAACGTCGGGCAGCCGATCGTGGAGCAGGCCCAGAGCCTGCTGTCGGGCGGCGGCGCGGACACCCAGGCCGCCGGTCTCGGTGACCTGAGCGGCTCCGGGCTGTCGGGGACTTCGACGCATGCCAGCGCCTTCGGCGGTAACGGCGCGCACCCGGGTTCGATGAGCGGCAGTGGCGGTGGCGCGCTGAGCGGCCTCACGGGAGGACTCGGCGGCACCGCGTCCGGTGGCGGCGCGGCGGCCAAGCCCGGCCTCGGGTCCGCGGTGCCCGGCGGCCGCCCCGGGATCCCGGGGATGCCGTTCGGCCCCGGCATGCCCGGTATGCCCGGCCAGGGCACGCCCGGTTCGGGTTTCATGGGCGGCGGCACACCCGGTGCGGCCGGGCAGCGCAACGCCGACGACGATCGCGGCCGCACGGTGCAGAACTATCAGAGCCTCACCGGTAACACCGACCTCACCGGCCCGCTGGGAGAGACCACGCCCGAGGTCATCGGCCAGACCCATTCCGACGAGCTCATCAGCGATTACGAGAACGACCAGCTCTGATCGCCGCGGCACGGCAGCCGCACCATCGCACCGGAGTGGCCCGGACCGTACGGTCCGGGCCATTCCGCGTCGGGAGCCGGACTTAGAACAGGTTCATTCGACCGATCAGTGGCCGAACTCGGGACAACGCACTGCCTATCCCACTAGGATCGCCAGCACAACTAGAATCTGTTCTAGTTTCATATCGGCAACACCCGAGAGGACCACCGATGCGTTTCACCTACGCGGAGGCGATGACCGATCCGGCGCACTACGTACCGCTGGCACAGGCCGCGGAGGCGGCCGGATTCCACAGTATGACCATCGCCGACAGCGTCGCCTATCCCGCGGAGTCGGATTCGACCTACCCGTACACCCCGGACGGCAACCGGGAATTCCTCGACGGTAAGCCGTTCATCGAGGCGTTCATCCTCTCCGCGGCGCTGGCCGCGGTGACCACGACGCTGCGGTTCACGCCCTTCGTCGTGAAGCTGCCGATCCGCCCGCCGGTGCTGGTCGCCAAACAGGCCGCCTCCCTCGCCTACCTCAGCGGCAACCGGTTCTCGCTGGGCGTCGGCATCAGCCCGTGGCCCGAGGACTTCCAGATCATGGGCGTGCCGTTCGAGCGACGCGGCAAGCGCATGGACGAATGCATCGAAATCGTCCGCGGCCTCTCCCGTGGCGAGTACTTCGAATACCACGGCGAGTTCTACGACATCCCGAAGATCAAGATCACCCCGGGCGCCACCGAACCGCTGCCGATCCTGGTCGGCGGGCACAGCGATGCCGCGCTGCGACGCGCCGTGCGCCTGTGCGACGGCTGGATGCACGCCGGCGGCGATCCCGAGGATCTCGACCGCATGCTCGCCCGGCTGAACGAATTGCGTTCCGAGCGTGACGCATCCACGCCGTTCGAGATCCACGCGGCCTCGCTGGACGCCTACACCACCGACGGCATCAAGCGGCTCGAGGACAAGGGCGTCACCGATGTGATCGTCGGCTTCCGCTACCCGTACGTCGCCGGCGACGACACCGAACCGCTCGCGGACAAGATCGCGC
The DNA here is from genome assembly GCF_963869435.1 of Nocardia violaceofusca NBRC 14427. Taxonomy (NCBI): domain Bacteria; kingdom Bacillati; phylum Actinomycetota; class Actinomycetes; order Mycobacteriales; family Nocardiaceae; genus Nocardia; species Nocardia violaceofusca. The sequence goes on along the minus strand of NZ_CAWMPM010000013.1, from coordinate 367,401 downwards.
ATCTGGAGAAGTACGCGGAGAAGGTCATCGCCAAGGTGTGATCGGCAGCGCGAGCGGTCGATCGGCTCAGCCCCGCTTGGCGAAGCCGAGATCGATCACCGCCTCGCGCTCGGCCGCGAGTTCGGCGACGCTGAGATCGATACGCTCACGCGAGAATTCGCCGATTTCCAGATCCGGCACGATCGAGTACTCACCACCGGCGCACGTCACCGGGAACGAACTGATGAGCCCTTCCGGCACCCCGTAGGAGCCGTCGGAGGGCACCGCCATCGACACCCAGTCACCGGCCGCGGTGCCCAGCACCCAATCGTGGATGTGGTCGATGGCCGCACTCGCCGCACTGGCCGCCGAGGACGCTCCGCGTGCGGCGATGATCGCGGTACCGCGCTGCTGGACGGTGGGGATGAAGGTCTCGCGCACCCAGGCCGGATCGTCGATCACTCGATCGGCCGGCCGCCCGCCGATCAGCGTGTGGCTGATATCCGGATACTGCGTCGCGGAGTGGTTGCCCCACACCGTCATTCGCGTGATCGACGAGCCCGGGGCGCCACTGCGCGCCGCGAGCTGGGCGATGGCCCGGTTGTGGTCGAGGCGGGTCAGCGCGGTGAAGCGCGCCGCCGGCACGTCGGGCGCATTGCTCATGGCGATGAAGGCGTTGGTATTGGCCGGATTTCCGACCACCAGCACCTTCACATCGTCGGCCGCACTGGCGTTGATGGCGGCCCCCTGATCGGTGAAGATCGGGCCGTTGGCCGCCAGCAGATCCGAACGCTCCATCCCGGCGGTGCGCGGGCGGGCGCCGACCAGGACGGCGACCGAGGCGCCGTCGAATCCCACCCACGGATCGTCGCTGATGTCGATCGATTCGAGCAACGGGAAAGCGCCGTCCTCGAGCTCCATCGCCACCCCTTCGACGGCGCCGACGGCCGCCGGGATCTCCAGCAACCGCAGCCGCACCGGTGTCCGCGGCCCGAGCATGGCGCCGGAGGCGATGCGGAACAGCAGCCCGTAGGCAATCTGACCGGCGGCTCCGGTGACGGTGACGGTCACGGGCGTGCGGGCGGCATTGCTCACGACAACTCCTTGTTCACGAGAACTCGACGGTCGGCTTCGATCTTCACCCTAACGACCCTCACCGGCCGAAACCCGTCACCGTGAGCAACCAGACAGCTCGAGCGAATCCCTACCGTCGCGCAACCGTTTTCGGCAATCCGTCCGGCGGGCTCGCCCGCCACCTGCACACACGGAAGGGGCGCCACCCCTCCGGCGGCACCCCTTCTCGTGACAGCTCAGATGCACCAGACGACACTGCCCAAGGGGAAGCAGATCGCGACGGAACCGTCGATGTCGCTCGCCGTCGGAGAGGTACCCGATGGGGTCGCGGCAGACGCTGCGGGGGCTACGACAGCACCGAGGGCCACTGCGATGGCGGCAACCGCGGCTGCTTTGCGGAATTTGATGGTATGCATGGCGAACCCTTCGTTTTCGAACTCTCCGATCGTGAAAAACTTGCGACTCTCAGTGTTCGCTGTGCGACTCGGTATTTCCAGACATGAAAGGCGTCAAACCAGGGGTTGCGGGATACCGGTGTGGTCACAGACCTGGCCAGACGCCCAGATTCACGGTCGACGAAGTAAGCCGAGAGGTTGCCCACCGGGACGAATGCGAAACGTGCTTCCATTCACCTGTTGGCGACCCCGTTACGAAACCGTGACCACATATCGTCCGCACGGCTCCCCCAAGCGACGAACTATGCCCGATTCATCCCGAACAGCGATCAGGAGGTGATGTCGCGACTCAGCGTCGCGATATCGCTGTCGCTCAGCCGCACCGGCTGCACGATGTCGCGCGCCCGCACCAGTTGCACCGCCCGATACAGCGGCCGCTCCTCCAGCCCGGCGTCACGAGCCTCGGCCCGCAACTGCCCGACCAGCAATCCGGACAATGCCAGCGCGGCGGCCAGCTCCGCGGACGAGAGCGCGTCGGCGAGTGTGCGCAACCCCAGGATGTGCAGTTCTCGTCCGCTGCCGGCATCGGTGTACATCGCCAGCGGCACGGTCTGGGTCCGGCCACCGGCGGTGATCCGCAGCGCGATCCGGCTCAGCCGCCCCGGGTACACGAGCACCTCGACGCCCGTCGCCGCGGCGACGTCGAGCCGTCGCCGGCCCACCAGCGTCCGAGCCTCGATCACCGTGCCCGACAACCACATTCGCCGCCGCCGGACCGCCAGCGCGTAGATCGCCGTCGGCGCGCCGAGCACCCCGCCGACCACGACACCGGCCGGCCAGCTCACGACCAGCCCCACCACCACACCGACGACGACACCCGCGCCGATCGCGCCCAGCGCCAGCCGCCGCAGCATCGGCGCGTACAGCTCGGGGGCGATGAGGTCGAGGCCGACCGGTCGCGGCGCCGCGGAATTCGCGTCGTTCACGAGGCCGCGCTCATCCGCGTGCGCCGGGCCGGACCGGCCGCTGACCGGAAACCGATGCGCGCCACGGGATTCGAGACATCCTCGGACCGTACTACCGTTGCCCGGCCAGCGCCGCCGACACCTGCGCCACGACCTCGGCGAGCGGGATCTGACGCTGGTCGCCGGAGCCGAGGTCCTTCAAGCCCACCTGTTCGTCGGCCAGATCACGGTCGCCGAGGACCAGCGCGAAGGCCGCACCGGACCGGTCGGCCGCCTTCATCGCGCCCTTCACGCCGCGTCCACCGTAGGCCAGATCGACCCGGATCCCGGCCGCGCGCAGTTCGGCCGCGAGCACGACCAGCCGGGCCATCGCGGCCTCCCCCAGCGGCACGCCGAACACGTCGACCCGCGCCGGTTCGCCCGCGGCCTTACCCTCGGCCCGCAGTGCCAGCATGGTGCGGTCGACGCCGAGTCCGAACCCGATCCCGGACAGCGGCTGGCCGCCCAGTTCCGCCATCAGCCCGTCGTAGCGGCCACCGCCGCCGATACCGGACTGCGCGCCGAGGCCGTCGTGGACGAACTCGAAGGTGGTCTTGGTGTAGTAGTCCAGGCCACGCACCATGCGTGGATTGATCACGTACGGCACGCCGAGCGCGTCCAGGTGGCCCAGCACCTGCTCGAAGTGGGCCTTCGCGGAGTCGGAGAGGTGGTCGAGCATCAGCGGCGCGTCGGCGGTCAGGGCGCGGACCTCCTTGCGCTTGTCGTCGAGCACCCGCAGCGGGTTGATCTCGGCGCGCCGGCGGGTGTCCTCGTCCAGCGGCAGCGCGAACAGGAATTCCTGCAGCAGTTCCCGATACTGCGGCCGGCAGGTCTCGTCGCCGAGCGAGGTGATCTCGAGCCGGAAGCCCTCGAGTCCCAGCGACCGGAAGCCCGCGTCGGCGACGGCGATCACCTCGGCGTCCAGCGCCGGATCGTCGACGCCGATCGCCTCCACGCCCACCTGCTGCAACTGCCGGTAGCGACCGGCCTGGGGCCGCTCGTAGCGGAAGAACGGGCCGGAATAGCACAGTTTGACCGGCAGCTGGCCGCGGTCGAGTCCGTGTTCGATCACCGCCCGCATGACGCCCGCGGTGCCTTCCGGCCGCAGGGTCACACTGCGTTCGCCGCGGTCGGCGAAGGTGTACATCTCCTTGGTGACCACATCGGTCGATTCACCCACCCCGCGCGCGAACAGCGCGGTGTCCTCGAAGACCGGCAACTCCACATGCCCGTATCCGGCCAGTCGCGCGGCGCGCACGAGGCCGTCCCGTACGGCGACGAACTCCGCCGAGGCGGGCGGCACATATTCCGGAATCCCTTTCGGGGCGGTGAAGCTGCTGGTCTTGGTCACAATGGTCCAGTTTCCCCCACCCGGACACGGCAAGTCCAACCGGTTCGCCCTCCACCGAGCCGAGCTGGGCAATTGTACGGAACGATCGGGGGAAGTTAGGGGTCGTCTCAGGAAGTGATGGCACACTCTTATGCCGATAAGCAACCGACACGGGAGGACCGGGTAGTGCCGACCAACGAACAGCGACGAGCGGCGGCCAAGCGCAAGCTGGAACGCCGACTGGAGCGACAGGCGCAGCGTGCGCGCAAGCGTAAGCAGCTGGCGATCGCCGGATCGGCGCTCGGTGTGGTCGTGGTCGTCGCGGCCGGCGTCGGGATCTACTACCTGACCCGCGGCGACGACACTCCCAACGCCGCGGCGAAGACCCCCGACGCCTCGCTCTCGTCCACCCCGCAGGCCGCTGCGCCGCCGGAGGCCAAGCCGAAGACCGCGACGGTGAGCTGCTCCTACGCCGAGGGGGGTCAGGCCGCCAAACCGGTGCACAAGCCCGAGCAGACCGAGGTCTCGACCACCGGCTCCCCGAAGGTCGCCGTCGACACCAACCGCGGGCCGATCGGCATTTCGCTCAACGCGGGTGAATCCCCCTGCACGGTCAACAGTTTCGTGAGCCTGGTGCAGCAGAAGTTCTACGACGGCACCCCCTGCCACCGCCTGACCACCGGCGAGGGGCTGAAGGTGCTGCAGTGCGGCGATCCCAGCGGTCAGGGCAACGGCGGGCCGGGCTACGCCTTCCCCAACGAATACCCGACCGACCAATTCGCCCCCGGCGACCCCAACGCGCAGCGCGTTCCGGTGCAGTACAAGCGCGGCGTGGTGGCGATGGCCAACAGCGGCCCCGACACCAACGGCAGCCAGTTCTTCCTCGTCTACGGCGATTCCCAGCTCCCGCCGCAGTACACCATCTTCGGCACCGTCGACGAGGCCGGGCTGAAGACGCTCGACGCCATCGCCAAGGACGGCGTCGAGGATCCCTCGACCGGCGACGGCGCGCCGAAGCAGCCGGTCACCGTGAAGACGATGCAACTGAGCTGAGCCCCCGGCGCGGCCCCGGATCCGCCTGCGATGGACCGGATCCGGGGTTAGGCTGCCCTGCTCCGCGCTGGTAATCTCGTAGAACGGACTGCGCTGAAGGTGGGGCGCCGCCACGGCGAATCGACCGTTCGTGTGGCGGAGTCCGATACGAAGCATCAGAATCGTCCACAGAGACAACTGCAGCATCGGGGAGCAGGCAATGGCCGAGGAACTCGACGACATCGGCCGCGAGACAGCGGCTTTGATGAGGCAAATGTTGCAGCTTGCGACCCTGGTCGCACTGCGCACCCGCGAACGTGGTCAGCGCGAAGCCGAAGCGCGCGTGAAGGTCACCCAGGAGCGGGTGAAGGAGACCCGCGAGCGGTTGCTGCGCGAGGCCCGCGAAGCCAAGGCGAAGGATCCGCGCAACCTGGAACTGGCCCGGATGCTCGAGCGCCCCGCTCTGGAACGGGGTATCTCGCTGGAGAAGGGCCTGGAACACTCCCGGGTGGCGCGCGGCGCCCGCGCCGCCGCCGACCGGCAGAAGGCACGTGAACGCGAACTGACCCGCTACGACTCTCCCGAGCGGCGGCAGGCCTTGGCCGCCCATCTGTCCCGTGTCGGCGTCGCGCCGGAATTGGCGGCCGTGCGCATGCTCATGGATGTCAGTCAGGCGCAGCCGCCGCAGGCCGCGGTCCGCACCCGGCCGGAGGAACCGCCACGGGTCACCCGGGCGCGGGAACACGACGAGCGGATGCGCGAACGCGAACGCAACCGCGAACGCAACCGCTGACCAACCCGCTCACGATTGTGCCGCCGACCCCGAACGGGCGGCGGCACAATCGTTTTCGCGTCAACCAGGCAGATCGGCCTCGAGCCGGCGGATCAGGCCTTGTTCGGGTCGGCCTTGCTCGGTTCGCCGAACATGCCCTGCTGCGGCGGGGTGAGCGGGAGCGGACTGAGCATATCCTTGTGACCGTTGCGCACACTGCAGTACTTGAACGGCCCGCGCGGATCGAACAGCCTCCCCATATGCGGGTCGGCGTGGTCCAGGAACCACACGCTCATGCCCGTCTGCGGATCCTGGCGCAGGTATTCCCATGCGCGCCACAGGGCTTCGAGTCGCATCGCCGCCTCGGCGTGCTTCCACCACTCGGGGCACCACACCGTGTCGGTGAGGTCGGTGACCTGACGCCGATAGATGAGGCTGAGGTAGTTCTCCACGAACTCGACCACGTTCGAGTAGATCATGTCCTGGGGCTGGTCGTTCACAGCGGGCGAACCTCCTCGGGCTGTCCGTAGGTCGCGGGCGGCTCACCGGGCATCGACCCGCCGTCGAGGACCGTCCGCTCGCCCACGAGATCACTCATGGTGGTGCGGCGCTGCGGATCATGCTGTTCGATCGACTTGCGCACCTCGGCAGCGTACTCCCCTTCCCACCACGGCACGGTGCGCACGAGCACCGCCGGCGCACCTGAGGAGAACACCACGGCCCGCCCGCGCGGCAGGGTGGCCAATGCGTTCGGATTGAGGGTTCGCGAGGAGCCCAGCGAACGCGAATAACTCTTGCCGCCTTTGGATTCCGAGACAGACGACGAGATGGAGTCGTAGTCGCCGATCGCCTCCGAGCGGGCGGCCAGGAATGCCATATCGTCGATTCCGGGGCCGAGGACCTTGATATTGGCCGCCGCCCACAGCGCCTCCATCCCGGCCTGCCCCCAGCACCGTACGCCCTGCGCCCAGGACTGCAGCACGGTCATCACGACGATGCCGCGAGATCCGAAGTGGCTGTACTGCTTCGGCAGATCCTTCCAGCGCACGATATTGGCCGCCTCGTCCAGCACCGCGAGCAACGGAATGGACAGCCGGCCCAGGTGTTCGTGAGTCGCTTTGCGCATCGCGACGTCGACGACGGCTTCGGTGAGGGCGCTGACCAGCGGGCCCGCCGAACCGCGTCCCTCCAGCGACAGGCAGTACAGCGTCGAATTCCGGTCCAGGAAATCCCATTCGTCGAACTGGTAGCGGTCACCGCCGGGGGTGACCCACTGGTGCACGTTCGACAGTTTCAGGCAGCGCACCATCTTCTTCGCGGTGCCGAAGATGCTGTCGCGGACGCGTTCGGCGGTGTTGTACTGCTGCGCCAGGCCGGAGGCGACCAGGTGGTGGCTCGCGGCGCGCAACAACTGCACCGATTCGGTATTGCTCGGATCGGTCACCCACTCCCACACCTGGGTGATCGGCCGGTTCGCCACGGCCGCGGCGAGGAACAGACCGGCGAGCAGATCTTCGGCCTCCGGGTCGAAGTAGCTGTCGGGAGTGCCGTCGCTGTCCTCGGCATCGGCGAAGTGGCCGGCCAGCCGGGCCGCGCGCATCTCACAGCCCTCGTGCCGGGCGTCGACCCAGCCCAGCGGATCCCAGTACCAGGTGGCGTGCGTCTCACCCGCGACACCCTGCGGGTCGAAGACGAAGGCACGAGACCCCTTACCCTCCCGCACATCTCGGGTCGCATCGACCACATCGCGCTTGTTGGAGGTGACCAGCACCGGGCCGATCGCCGACAGGATCGCCGGAATCACCCGAGAGGTCGTCTTACCCTGGCGCGGACCCCAGATGTCGAGATGCAGATCCTCGTAGGAGCCGAACAGCATCACACCGTCTATCACCCCGACACCGATCGGCACGCCGGGCGAATCCTCGTAGCCGAGCCGCACGCCCAGTTGCCGGGCCTTGTCCCGGACCCCGGCCTCGGTGAGTGCCGCGATCGCGCCGCCGCTGCCCATGTACTGGGCCTTGTCGTCGACGGGCAGCTTCCCGCGGCTGCGGCGCTTCTTCATCTCCCGCCGCACGAACACGATGCCGGCGACGACCAGCACGACGAGCAGCACGATCACCGTCGAGGCGGTCGGCCACTCCAGTTGTCCGCGGGCGATCTTCGCGATGCAGGCGATCGGGTTGATCGGTACGTCCTGGGGCACCGTCGACAGCTTGTTGCCCAGGTGCAGGGCGACCCAGAGGGTGCCGACCACCGCGAAACCGATGTAGATCAGATACAGGGCGAGGTCCGGTCCCGGATCGGCCGGGTCCTTCACCTTCTTCGCCATCTCGCCTCCTGAGGTGACCGAGTATGTGGCCGTGGCTCAACGGAATCCGTCGAGCCGCCAGCCGTCGGGGGTGCGGACGACGGTGGCGATCACCGTCGTGGGGGGTAGCGTCTCGCGGGAACCGTCGGAGTGCACGGCGGTCTGCTCGATACCGATTTTGAACTGCTGGTGGTCCGAATCGCCGTTGCCCGGGGCCTGTTCGCCGGAGGCGAAGGTGAAGGCCTCCACGCGCACGCCCGAACGCCCCCATTCGGCCCAGCGCAGTGTCGGTTTCGGAGTCTCCTGGCCCGGCGGCGCGTCGAGTGTGCGAAGCAGGCTGGGGCCCAGCCACTTCCGCGCCCGGGCCAGCGACGCTCCCTGCGCCTCGGTAGCCGGATACCAGGTGAAGATCTCGCGCAAGGCGGCGACGGCGACACCGTCGGGAGTGCCGGGATCGGGTGCCGGAGCGGCCTCGAGCTGACGCGGCGTCGACGTGGCCGACGCCGGTGGTCCGGCCTGCTCGGACCCTCCCGCGCAGCCGGACAGCAGTGCGACGCTCACCACCAGCATCACCACCAGGTTCGCGTAGACGGCCCGTGCCGTAGGTCGGCGGCCCGGCGCCCGGAACGCCGGGCGCTGTTTCCAGGTTATCGGTCCCGCACCGCGTCGTGTCGTCACAACACCCTCCGTAACCGCGCGTCACCGGGGACGGGCGCCTCGCTCACGCCCGAGGGGTCGGCGGCACGAATCATCCGGCCGTCGCCGGCGTAGATGCCGACCTCGGCCGGGCCGCGCAACCCGAAGCGGGAGAACACCAGATCGCCCGGCTGGGCGTTGCGCATCGGCACCTCGGCCCCCGCCTCCCACTGTTGTTCCGCGGTCTGCGGCAACGTCTTCGCGCCCGAGGAGGCCGCGAACACCGCGGCCGAGGTCAGGCCCGGACCGTCGAGTCCACCGCCGGTCGGCCCCTGCGGACCACCGCCACCCCACACGTACGGGGTGCCCTTCCACTGCTGGGCCGCGGCGAGGATGTCGGCGCCCGCCGAACCGTGGCCGGGCTGGAATCGGCCCATCGATCCGGGCGCCCGGTACTGCGCCTCCATGGCGAGGATATTCGTGACGTAGGGCCGGGTTTCGGAGAAGTGCGCGGCCACCTGATTGGGCATTCCACCCGAGGCGAGGACCGCACCCTCGCCGGCGTTGTAGGCGGCCAGCGACAGCGGCACCACATCGCCGTGCACCTTGCCCTCGCCGATCCACCGCTCGACCTGATGGGCGATCGAACACATGTAACGCCCCTGGGCGATGATCGCGTCGCCGTCGTCCCACAGGCTGGCCTGCCCGTTGCCGTCGGCGTCGAGCAGGTACGGGCGCCCGTCGTCGGGATCGGTGGCCCGGGCCGTGGTGGGCAGGAATTGGGCCAGTCCCTCGGCGCCGGCGGGCGAGGTGAGCCCGCGCTGGAATCCGGATTCCTGACGGCCCTGCGCCGCCAGCACCGAGGCGGTGATCTCCGGGCACAGCGAACCCGCGCGGCGATACCAGATTTCGAGCTCCGGCGGCACCTTGCCGTCGGCGAGTGCACCGCCGGCGCTGCCGAATCCCCGGCTGCACAGCGGGTTCGCCGAATACGGGAACGCGCCACCGCCGCTGGGCGTCAACGCGCCGTCGAGCCACGGCAGCGGATCGATCTGATGCCCGCCCGTCAGGCGCCCGCCGGGCACGATCTCGAAATGCAGGTGCGGACCGGTGGATTCGCCCGCCGATCCGACCGCGCCGACCTCCTGACCGGCTCGCACCCGCTGACCGACCCGCACCTTCACCCCGCTCGCCCACTCGTGGCCGTAGACGGCGGAGAAGGGGCGGCCGTTGACGTCGACGGAGTCGATCACGATCCAGTTGCCGAAACCCGAGGCGGGACCGGCGGCGACGACGACACCGTCCGCCACCGCGAACTCCGGGGTGCCGTCCGGCGCGGCCAGATCCACGCCGAGATGGGTGCCGCCACGGGCGCCGAACGTGTCCGACACCGTGAAGGATCCGCCCGGCAGCGGCCAGGTGCGCCGGATCGGCGCGATTCCCGCGGCCAGCGACGGCGCGCCCGTCACACTCGGATTCGCCTGTGCCGCGGGAATATCCGCCACACCGGGGGTTGCCGTCGTCGAGCCGCGCGGGTCGGTAGTCGCGGTCGGTGTGGTGGAACCCGACTCCGGCGCCCGCGCCGCCCACGGCGCGCCGGAGGTGTCCGGCAGTCCCGAACCGGGCGTGGTCGGCTGATCGGCGCACGGATCCTCCGAGGAGGGCAGCACGATCACCACCACGAGAGTGATCAGAGAGACGACACCGCCGAGCACGAGGGCGGTGAGGGTTCTCGCGTTCACCGCGCACCCGTCATGTCGCGCGGCGAGTTTCGTTCAGGGTTTCCACCAGGGTGCGATTCATTTCCGCCGCGGCCGCCAACTGCTGTTGCAGCAGCGCCACTTTGCGGCGCAGGGCCACGGCGTCCATCCGTTCCAGGCTGGGCCCCTCCGCGGCACGCACCCAGTTGCGCACCGAATTGGTGTGCACGCCGATCTGTTCGGCGACGACCCGGCAGGCCTCCGACTCGCTGCGCAGTTTGTCGGTGAGCGCGACGACCTGTTCCACCGCCGCCTTCCGCACCTGCGGCGACACTCTCCGGTATGACCTGTGCGGCATCACGCGGCACTCCCCTCGTCGCCCCGCCGGGCCGTGGATTCGGTGAATTCGCTGAAACGCTGGTTGGTCTCGTGGATTCCGCTCTCTTTTTCCGACACGGTGAACTCCATGTGGAACGGGATACCGGGGCGGCGATCCTCACCGATCTTGAGCAGGAACTTTCCCGTGCCGGGCGCGGGCGGGCGGGCCTGCCCCGGTTTGAGCGCCTCACCTGTCAGCGCCTGCGGGGCCGACCAGCTGGTGACCATCTCCTCCTCGGCGGAGGTGAACGGGATCGTCGAGTCCAGGCGGTTGATCTCCTCGGGGGGCAGCGCGCCGAAGATCTTGGCGCGCGCGCGTTCCAGAAAGCCCAGCGCCTTGGCGATCGCGGCCTCGGATCCGAGCGATTGCAGGTCCTTGATGGTGTGGCTGATCATGATCAGCGAGGTCGCCATGCCGCGCTGCAGTCGGGTCAGTTCGTCGACGCGGTCGACCATGAAGTCACCGAGTCCCAGCACCTGCCACAGCTCGTCCATGACGACCTGGAAGTACCGCTGCGGCCCCAGTTTGCCGTCGGCGAGGACGTGCGCGGCCTCCACCGACGCGAACCCGTCGGCCCAGCAGGCCAGCATCACACCGGCTTTGAGCTTCTTGTCCCCGGTCGGGATGTGCGAGACGTCGATGCAGACCGCCACCGAGGAGGTGTCGATCGGCGTGGTGGTCTGACCGTTGAAGACCGCACCGAACGGCCCCTGGGTCAGCGCCCGCAGCGACCGCCGCAAGCCCTTGGTGGCCTCGTGGTACTCCTCGGTGTTGTCGGCGCCGGCGTCGAGCATCAGCTCCTGGCCGCCGCCGACCACCACCTCGAGCAGATCCTCCATGATGGGCGGTGATTCCGGCGCGAAGCCACTGCCTTCGCGGTACAGGATGCGCAGCGCGGTGGAGATCAAGGTCTCCTCGTAGTCGCGCACGCGGGCGCCACGCACGAGTTCGACCAGACCGGCGATCAACGTGACCTGGCGGGCCCGCAGTTCCTGGGTCACCTGCAACTGCAACTGGGGGAGGTCGTCCAGCAACGGGACGATCGAGCCGAGCACACCACCCGCGAGCGGATTCAGTTTGCCGTGCCCGTAGCCGAGGTCGATGACCTGGCCACCGACCATCTCCACCAGCTTGCGGTAGTCCGGTTTCACATCGGCCAGGATCAGCGGCGTGATCCCCTGGGCGACACCGCCGAGCACGATGCGGCGCACCAGCGAGGATTTACCGAAACCGTTGAGCCCCAGCACGAACAGGCTGGGCGCGGTGATGAAGCTGCCGCGCATGAACCAGTTCATGGGGTCGAAGCACACCGGCGCGCCGGTGTGCAGATGCGAGCCGAGCGGGGTGCCGATCAGCGGTGCGCCGGCGCCGACCGACCACGGCCACAGGCCGGCGACCTGCGCAGTGGTGGCGCGGTATTCGACGGGGCGGCCCACCACGTTCATCCGGCCGCCGCCGGCTCCGACGTAACCGCGATCGGTCAATTGTGCCGTGCCACGGTCGAATCCGTCCTCGACGACCGATTCGATGCGGGCCGCGGCGTTGACGCGGCGCAGGTCGTCGGTGCGGATCCGGAACGCCGCCCACGCGGCGCGCAATCCGGCGCCCTCGCGGGCCACCGCCTCCAGCCGCGCCCGGGCCGCATCGTCGAGCAGGGGCGGGCCCTGATTCTTCTTCTTGACCGGTTTGCTGCGCCGATCCCGCCGGTTGCCCGCCTCGGCATCCGCTCGGGACGCTCGCGACAGCTGTTCGTAGGAGGCCATTTTCGAGCCGTTGCGATCACGCAGCGTGCGCTGACCCCGGCCCGTGCGCCGGGTGGGCGGCGTCTCCGTGCGCCGGCGCGCCGTTCCTGCGCCGTATTCGGTACGCGTACTCCGCCGCGGCGCCGGCTCGTAGTCGCCGGTCATGTAGCGCCCTCCGCGCGTCTCGGGCGATACCTGGTCGAATCCGGCCGGCAGCTCGGCCGATTGCGGGGTGCCATGCGCATAGGACATCTCTCGATCGTCGGGCCGGTCCTCCGGCCCGCCCACCCGGCGCCGGGTACGTGCCCCGGCCGAATTGTCGTGCGCCGCATCGTCGTCGGCGCCGCGTGACGTGGCAGTCGGCTCACCGCCGGAGCGGGCCGCGATCCCGTCGTCGGCGGAGACGCCGCCGGCCGCCTCGGCTGGACCGCTCGCACGGGAACGCACGGAGTCGGCGCTGTCCGCGAAGCCGCCAACGGGCGAGTCGCCCCGCTCGGCCTCCTCGGCCCGCGCGGCGCGGTCGCCGTCCACGAGATCCGCACCCTGGTCCGGCGAGTCGTGGTGGCTCGGCACCGGCCGCGTCGCGGTCGGCGAGTTCGCGTCGCCCGGCGTGGACCGGGGCGCACCGGCCCCCTGCCGTCGAGGGCCGCTCGTTGTCGGCGGGGTATCCGTATCGCGCTCGGCCCCATGGCTTTCGCGATCTGCGCTGTCCTCCACGCCCGCGATCCGGCTGCTGGTTCGCGGCGCCGTCGCGCCGGTCGTCGCGACGTCGTTGCCCGTCCCGGTGTTCTCCGGCAACGCCCTTCGCGGCGCTGCACTGCCGTCCGATCCGGCAGCACGGCGCGGGTGCGTGCTCGACCGTTCGGCTTCCCGGCCGTCGGCCGACCGGTCGCGTGCCGACTGCGACGTCGTCCGGCCGCCCCGGTTCCGCTCGGACTCGATCGCGTCCCCGCCCGCACGGCCGCGGGCGCCACTCGCATCGCCTGCCCCGCGACGGTTCTCGTCGCGCCCGACCGATCCGTCCCGGTCGCCGTTCGCCGGACGCCTGCGGCCCGGCTCCGGCTCGGCCCGCCGCATCGAACGCTCACCGGCGGATCCGGGCCTCGCCGCATCGTCACCGCGCCGGCGTGGGCTTCCCGAGCCGCGCTCGTCGGAGATCCGCTCACCTCCCGGACGCCGTTGTGGCGCATCGTATTCGGTATTCCGCGCGGAACGAGCACCCTCGCCCGCACCCGATTCGGGCGCGGGGCGGCGTTCGGCCTCCCGCCGGGGAGCCGCGGCGCCTCGGGTGCGTCCCGCACCGTCGACACCGGCTCCGGTGCGCGAATGCCCCGTCGCACGCCCACCGTGTTCCGGCGGCGCGGCGGCGTCCGGGCGAGCGTGTTCGCCCTCCTCGCGTCGCGCCCGCCGCCGCGCCGGGCGCAGCGGTACGTCGTCCCAATCAGCAGGTGCGCCACCGTATTCCGAGCGGGGCAGGCCGGGCGCGTAGGCCTCGATGCCCCACTCGTCGTCGTGGGCCGTCCGCGTGCGCGGCCGGGCCTGGACCGGGTTCTCCGGATCCACCACCCGCTCGCTGTAGCGCGGGGGTTCGCCCCGGTAGCGGACCGGTGGCTCGTGCTCACCTGCCATCTGCGCTCACCCCGCCAATGCCTTGGGAATACTCGCGTGTTCCGGCAGGATCACCCCGCAGCCGAGTGAGGCCGCGAAGGCCGCCGCCTGGTAGCGGTAGCAACGCCGGATCTTCAACCGGGCCTGTGTGGACAGGTCGCGGGTAATCGCTTCGATCCGCGGCAGATCACCGCGCAGCGGTTCGGTGATGGTGACGAGCGCGCCGAACCGGGTCACACCGTGGCCGCGCGCCTGTTCCTCGCGCGCCTGCTGGGTGGCGCCGACCCGCAGCGTCGCCGAGGCGGAGACGACACCTCGTTCGCTCTGCTGCGCGACCAGCGCGTTCTTGTAGTCGTCGTCCACGATCTCGGCGGCGTCGGCGGCCGAATGCGGCCGGTAGACGATCGCGATCCGCTTACGCGGGACCTCCGGATTCGGCGCCAGCAGCCGCTGCAACACCCGCTCGTCGACCGCGCCCTCGGGTGCGGCGTCCATCTCCCAGGTGACCGAGCGGCCGCCGTCGTGGATGAACTGGTCCCAGCGTTCCTCGTGCGAGATCGGGCCCGCGTCGGCCCAATCCAGCCCGTGCCCGCCGATCTCGCCGGCGGCCACTTCCAGATCGGCCTGCGCGGCCGGGTCGTAGCTGCGGCGGATGAACGAGATCACCTCGTCGGCCGACATCGGCTGCGCGCGCACGCCCGCTTCGGCCAGCGCCGCGCAGATCCCCGGCAACCGGCGGCCGATCTCGACGGCCTCCTCGGCCGGATTCTTGCGTCGTTCGGCGGTGGTGGCCTTGAACGTGAGCGCCACCCGCGGCAGCAATTGCACGCGCTCCTGCGGCAATTCGGTCGCCAGCTCGTACATCACCTGCTGGGCCAGCGCCGGCGATTCCGGCCTGGTGATCGTGGAAACCTCGGTGAGCAGACGGTTTCCGGTCTCCGGGACGGTGTCGATCACGGGAACCACCGCGACGATGTCGGAGGTCTGGCCCAGCGAGGCCAGGAAGGTGCCCCAGGCGGACACCCACCGATCGATCACCGGCTGGTCGACCGCCTCGTGTCCCTGCGGCCAGGCCCGCAGTACGACCGTGTACTGCGCGAACTGCGGCAGATGGATCATCCCGAAGCTGTAGCCGCCGGCGTCGATTCCCTCGTACAGCCGCGACGGCGCCATCAGTCCGGGCAGGCGCGCGACGCCGCCGGGAATGCGGGAGAACCGGCCGCCGCGATAGACGTGCTCGCCCTTGCCGCGGCCGCGCAACCAATGGAACATCATCAATCCCGTCTCGTAACCGGAGCGGCCCCCCGTCCGCCACACCAGTGGAACCATCACGACCAGACCGATGATCGCGACGAACAGCGCCGGTTTCGGCCCGGCGACCAGCGCCGTCATCAGGGCGGTGATGACGACGACGAAGCCGAGCACCGTCTCCCCCCAGCGCAACCCGAAAAGGCCTGCGCTGCGGGGCTTCTGCCACAGCCCGTACGAGCGGCGCTCGTAGGTGTCGGTCGTCGTCATCGCGGAATGGTGCTCCTGCCGAGGTCGGGTGCGCGGTTGGCCCAGCGGTCACCGGCGATATCGCCCATGGCTTCGTCGGCGCGGTTGAGATGCGCGCCCGCGGCCCGGGCCGTCGCGATGTTGTTCATGACTCGCGACGCGCCGGATGGTACCGCCGCCGCACCGCCGGGGGCGCGCGGACTCGCGGGCGCCTGCTGACCCCCGCCACCGCCGCCCGGGCGCGGGCCGCGCGGCGGCACGGGCCGTGGACTGCCGCCGCGGCCGGTGCCGCCGGGCGGACGCTGACCGCCGTTGCGGCCCACATATCCCGGCGCGCCGGCCGCCGCCTGGCCGCGCACTCCGACCGCCTTGGTGCCGACCGCGCCCAGCGCCGCCGCACCCAGCAGCAGACCACCGGTGGCGGCCAGACCCGAACCGCCGCTGCCGACGATCGCCACCGCCGGGGTGACCAGTCGCATCAGCGCGGGCAGGACGAAGGCGACGCTGCACAGCAGCACGATCGCGACCAGCATCCGCTGCGCCTGATCGGCGTCGGGCAGACCCGAGGTCGGCGTGGTCGAGTTGGTGTCACCGGCGGTGACGAAGGCGATCATGTAGACGATCGCGGCGACCGGTTTCCACAGCATGAACGCGATGATCCAGCCGATCAGCTTCGGATAGGCCTGCCGTCCGGTACTGGTGCCCGACGCCGCCGCGGCCAGCGGCAGCACGCCCGCGGCCACCACCAGCATGCCCTGGCGCACGATCGCGAGCACGATCTGCGCCAGCGCGCCGAGCAGGCCGACGATCGCGATGATCAGCACCAGGCCGGGCGAAAACGCTTGTAGCTTCGACGTTTTCACCATCAGCTCGGCGAGGCTGCGGGCATTGCCGTTGGTGGCGTCCTCGATCACCCACTGCGAGAAGCGATCCGAGGCCTGTGTACCCGCGACCACCACGGCGCCCAGCATCCAGGAACTGAAGATCACCCGGGCGAACATCCGGAACGATTCCGCGGCCTCGCTCAGTGCCGCGCCGCGTCTGGCTTCGGCGAGTCTGGCGCCGGACAGGATCACCGACACGATCAGCAGCAGGATCTGCGCTTGATAGGTGTAGTCGTTGATCTTCTGGAACAGCGCTCCGCCGTCGCTGATGCGATCGTTGGGCACCTTCATCCAGAAGGTCAGCGCCAGGATCAGCGCCTCGCCCAGACCGTTCATCAACGAGTCGACCACCTTGCCGAAGGTGGAATCCCACGCCTTGTCCTTCACCGCGTTGGCGGCGTCACCGGGATGGGTGGCGGCATTGCCGGCCTTGCACGCCGCGGAGGCGGCGTCGCCGAGCGATATGCCGGGCAGGCCCAGACCGTCGAGATCGTCGTGGATCTCGTTGCAGGTCGGGTCGAATCCGTAGGTCTGCCCGTAGGCCACCGTCGGGGTCGCGATCATGACGGTGAACACGACCGCGAAGATCGTGACGATGCGCCTCACCATGAGATCCACTCCTCGATGCGTCGCAGGGAATCGATCCGGACCATCGGCTGACTCTCGTGCCTTTCTCGAAATCGCTGTGCTCACCATCGGGTCCACCCCTGCAGGGTGTCGACGTATTCGCTCGGCGTGGCTCTGCTGTCGGTGGGTTTGAGTCGCCAATCCCCGTTGTCCCACACCATGACCAGCCGGATCGCCGCCCACATCTGTTTGCCGTCGTTGACCGGCCCGCGGGCGGCGAGCCGCACGATCGCCATATCGTCGGCGTAGTTCTCGATCTGGAACGCGTCGGGGGCGACCAGGTACCTGGTGATCCGCGCCGGCTGCTGATCGGGCAGTTTGCCGTCACCGCGCGCCTTGTCGTAGGCCGCGACCTGCTGGGCCGAGACCCGCACCTGGCGCACGTACAGATCCCGGTCGCCGGGCCGCGCGTTGAGCCGATAGGTGATCTGCGCCGCCGCCAATGCCGCCCCCTGCGGTGTGTGGGAATAGCCGACGGCCAGTCCCTTGTCATCGATCCGGGTCGGACCGTCGCTGGTGGAGAACGGCACCGAGGCGCCGTAGACCCGCTGCCAGCCACGTGGTTCGGTGGTGCCGGCGGGTGCCGCGGTCAGCCAGTCCGGATCCGACGAGTCGTGCTGCTGTGCGGGGTTCTGCGGAAGTGGTTGTCCCGCAGGATTGTTGGGTATATCGACGCGGCGACGGAACAGGTCCGTATCGGGTTCGGCGAATCCGGTCGCGCCCGAGCCCGCGACGGGCGAGGGCGGCGGATCCGTTTTCCGGGCATCGGAAGAGGAGGTGTCACGGCCGAGGTAGACGAAGACGCCGACGATCACGATCAGGGCGATCACGGCCGCGGAGACGATGACACCGAAGGAGATGCCGCTGCGCTCGTCGTAGGTGTCCTTGTTGCTCATACCGTCACCTCCCGTCGCGGGTCGTCGTCGACTGTCGTTTCGTCGAATGTGGTTGTCGCCGTGGTGTCATCGGCGGGCATGCGGAAATCTGTCACCGGCTCACGCAGGAAGCAGGGTCAATGCGATCGCACTTGCCGAACTGGCCACGATGGCGCCGATCAGGCTCATCACGATGCCGTGCGAGGCGTCGTTGACGGCCATGTCGTCGCGCATCGCCGACCACAGCCGGCCCGCGGAGATGATCATCCAGGCCAGGCACAGCAACAGCACGCACCACAGTAACCAGTTGATCAGCTGCATGATCGGTTCGATCACGTCCGCGGGCATCTGCTTGTAGGCCAGCACGATCGCGGCGCCCCTCACGACCCGATGACTGCGTTCATGATCGTGCCCGCACTGGTGGCGACGATGCCGCCGATCATGGCGCCCGCCACCATCTTCGGCGATTCCAGCCCGCCGCCGGTCCACTTCTCCCAGGCGAAGCGGCCACCGGCGTAGGTGATGCCCAGGATGCCCGACAGCAGCACGAACCACGTGAAGTAGCGCACCAGTTTCATGAGCTTGTCGGCGGCCGGCGGCGTCTCGGGTGTCGGGTTCCCGACCTGAGCGAGAACAACGCCGTACGTCTCGTGTACAGCGGCCAGGATGGTACTCATCGAGCGTCCTTCTCAATAGGTGATCGGAATACAAAGCCGGGTACCGGAGGTACACCGTCGGAAACAGCTGTCGGCGTGGTCGCGGCAGCACAACGTCCGGGCACGATCATCGTTGCTCCTCCTGTTGCGAACCGGCGCCGACCGTCTCCCGCACCAGGTCGACGATGCTCATTCCCAGCGCGTCCACCTCGTGCGGAACTTCTTGCAGCGGATCGAGTTTGCGCTTGCGCTGCTGTGGCGGCGGGTCGCTCGGCGACCACACCGGCAGCTGATCGGGTTCGACCAGCGTCCACTCCTCGATCCAGGGCATCTGCCACACCTCCCCGGCCAATGCGCCGACCACATCGCGGTAGCGCCGGATCTCGGCCGGGATCCGGCCCGGGCGCGCGGCCACGGTCACCAGGCCCAGCACCTCGCTCGGCCCGGCGAGCCCGGCCCGGTGCTGGCGCAGCAGATCATGGGCGCGGGTCAGCCCGGCGATGGTCTCGCGGGCGACCAGCACCACGAAAGGTGATTCGCGTTCGAACACACCGGGCCAGCGCCGGTGCGAATCCGCCGCAGGCGCAAGCACATGCGCGAGGGTACTGGCTCCCGCGCCGCCGTGCACCCCCAGCAACCACACCAGCGGCGCCCGTCCGGCGCCCGGCACCGGACGATCCCAGATGGGCGCGCGACGGGACTCCGCCGGTGCGACAACGCCTGCCGCAGGCGGGTTTTCGGATGAGCGAGGTTCCTTCATGGCCGCGGTCATGATGCCATCCCGCCCAGCAGCCGCCGGTACGCCCTCCGGGTTTCGGCGTCGAGTGCGTTGTGGCGCACCAGCTCTCCGCGCGCCAGGTGGGTGTCGTAGGGGATCTCGCGGATGTCGCGGACCCAGCCGGTGAGATGTTCGCGCAGGTGATCGGCCACTCGAGAGTCGTTGCCGGGCAACTGATGTGAGACCACGATGGTGGTGTCACCGACGATGCCACCGCCCTGCCCCTCGGCATGGCCGCCGAACTCGTCGTCGAGCCATTCCAGCGTGACCCGCAAACGATTGGCCGCGTCGGCACGCGCCGGAATCGACAGCACCAGAGCCACTTCCGCGTCCTCGAGCAGCGGCCGCAGCTGACGGGCGGCGATCGGGCTGCCGCCGTCGTACACCGGGGTGTAGCCGGCGTCGGCGACGGCCCGGGCCACCGTCAGATAGGTGGCGCGGCGGCGCAGCGGGGAGGCGTCGCGCCACAGCAGGCCGATACCAGAGCTCGCCTGGGAGAGACATTCCTTCAGCGGCGCCGGTTCGTCGTCACCGCGGCCGTACAGCCACTGCTGCAGACTGATCGGGCTCAGATGTTCGTCGGCGCCGCGCAGGGCCAGATCGCTGCCGGCGACGGTGGCGTCCACGGCCACCGCCGCGGCCTCCGCGCCCAGTTCGCCCGCGAGTCCCAGTGCGGTGGTGGTGGTTCCGGCCCCTCCGCAGCCGCCCACGACCAGAATCGGGCGCGGCAGGCCGCCACCCTCGCCGTCGTCACGCCGACCCTTGCGCAACCGGACCACCGGCGCCCGTCCACGCGGTCGCGAGCTCGCCGCGACGTCCGCGTCGGACGTCTCGTCGAGCCATCGGCTCCAGTCCTGTCCCATCTCAGCTCTCCTCTTACCCGGCCGTGATGCCCGTGATCAGGGTGCGGCCGCCGACCACCGCGGTGGTCACCAACTGCTTGTCGTAGGTGGCGGGGGTCGCGCCCGGCCGCCGTTCGGTCACCTCCACCGAATACCTGTTCTCGTCCAACGTGACCACCCGCACGCAATAGTCGGTGCCCAGCGGCACCGAGGCGATGCCGCGCTGGATCACCGGCGCCGGTGAGACCGCCGCGTTCGGCGCCACCACCTCGCGCGCTCGCTCGGCCGAGCGTTCGACGTAGAACGCGTGTTGGAACCACATGATCGCGTCCGGCCCGGAATCGGTGCCGCCGACCTCGGCGCCGCGCACCACGCGCGCGGACCGTTCGGTCGGGCAGTGCGCCGCCGAACCCACCCGCGCGCCGGAATCGGCGCCGAACGCCGAGGTGAGCCGCAGCATCGGCGCCTCGTCGCCCACCGCCGGCCGTACCGGCAGCGGCGCCATCGACTGCTTTCCGCCGTCACCGGAGCGCAGCAAATACAGCGCGAAACAGCCTGCGAGCGCCAGCAATAACACGGCTACCGCGAGGACGAGCGCGACCCGCAACCGGCTCGGGCGGATGTAGTCACGCAGGGCCGGAGAGGCCGGCCCCGGGGCGCGGCGCACGATCCGTCCCGCGCCGCCGTCGCCGTGCTCGCGCCGGGGCGGCAGAATCCACTCGGGGGTATCCACGTCGTCTGTGTCCACGTCGTCACGCTCGTCGGAATCGTCCACCGGCGAACGCGCCCCGGATCCCTCCGCATCGTCGCCGTCGGCACCGGCCGCCCGCGTCCGGCGGCGGCCCCGGGTCCGGCCCTCGCCGTTCTCGGCGTCGCGGGGCAGGCGCAGCACCTCACCCTCGTGGACCGGATAGTCGTCATCGGGTCCGGGCGCGTGGCTGCCGACCCAGTCGGTCCAGCCCCCGACGAATTCGCTGCGTCGCGTGGCCGGTTCGTCGGCGAACGGAATGTCGAACGGTTCGGGCTCGGTGTCGCGGATGTAGTGCGGATACCGCGCCGCTCCAGGGTCCGCCTCGTCGTCGACGGCGTCGGATTCCCCCGGCGCGGCCGCGGGCACGGCGTGTTCGGGTTCCAGCGCCGGGAACCACCGTTGGACTTCTTTGTACGGCTTCAACATTCCCTCATCCCCGCGGAGCCGGGCACGTCGTGCAGCATCGTCGGACCCTCTCGGCGATCAGTTCGTGGAGAACGGGTAGTTGTTGTCAGCGGTACCGCCGTGGGACGGCGCCGACGGCACACCACCGGGTGCGGCGTCACCGAGGCCCTTCCCGAACGGAAATTGTCCCGTACCCGACGAATTCGGCGAACTCGACGCGCCGTCCGACGCCGCCGAGATTCGGGCGATACCACATCCACGCAGGTCAAGGGGTGTGAAGGGGGGTATCTCGAACGCCCGATCGAGGGCCGGCGCGAATGTGGGTGCGCCACATCCGCGGCGAAGGCCCGAGGCGACCGGTACGGTCGCCGCCGAGCATGTCAGCACGGTCAGCATGATCTGACCCCCTTTAAACCCGCTGTCTGCAACAGTTCTGAGGGTCGAGTGCCACTGCGACCCGTCCGGCGATCATCATGTGGATTCGAGTTGTCGCCGAACATCGCGCGCACCCCGAAACGCAATAAACCGTAACAGAATCCGGCTCGGAGTGCAGGCCCTCCGCCGGTGCGCGAGCACATCCGCGATCGCCGTCGCCGAACCTTCCTACCTGCGCGAAGGATTCACCGCGGACCGGGCGACCGACCGGGATCGACAGCCGCCCGAGGCCTCGGCAACACCGGGGCGAACGCGCAATTCGGGCCTGGCCGAGGGCAACTCGCCGCCACTCCGGACACCCCCGCGAAATAGGTTGCCGAACAATTGCCATTCGCCCGTTCCGGGCATTCCGGCTATTCGGAGGGACCGCGCCGCCCGATGCCGGTGCCTTCGCCGGTCTCGCGCTCCCCCGGTCCTTTCACGGGCCCCGCATCACACCGCCTCGGATCGGTACACCGATCCCGATGCCGTGGCCGCCGGTCGCGGGCGGCACACTGATCGGGTGAGCAACTTTCCCGTCGCCGCGGTCGTCTGCGCCTTCATCGGCGCCGTGCTGTTCGCCGTGTCGGCGGTCGCCCAGCAACGGGCGGCGGCCGACGTGCCGGCCGGTGACGCGTTGGTAGCCCAGCTCGTTCGCAATCCGCGCTGGTGGGCCGGCATCATCGGCGACGCCGGCGGCTTCGTGTTCCAAGTCGTGGCGCTGGCGCTGGGATCGGTGCTGATCGTGCAGCCGATTCTGGTGACCGCACTGGTCTTCGCGTTACCGCTGGCCGCGCACTACAGCCGCCGACCGGTCACTCCGGTCATGTGGGCGCACGCGGGCGCACTCTCGGCCGCACTGGCCTGCTTCCTCGTCGTCGGCGATCCCACCGAGGGCATCTCCGACGCGCCGTGGTCGACCTGGATGTGGCCGCTGATTCTGGTTCTCGGCGTGGTCGCCGCGGCGGTCGTGATCGCGGTGGTGATCCGGGTGACCGGATTGCAGGCACTCATGCTGGGGACCGCGGCCGGTCTGCTGTTCGGCGTTTCCGCCGCGCTCACCCAGCACGTCATCCAGCTGTTCGGACACGGCCTCACCACGGCGCTCACCAACTGGCAGACGTACACCCTGGTGGCCGCGGGCATCGTGGGGCTCTATCTGCAACAGCGCGGCTACCAGGTCGGGGCGCTGTCGGCCTCGCTACCGGCCTTCACCGTCGCCGAACCGCTCGGCGCCGCGTTCCTCGGTCTCACCGTGCTGGACGAGCGACTGCGGACCGGTACGGCCGGCACCATCGTCGTCATCGCCTCGGTGCTGGTGATGTGCGTGGCCGCGGTCCAGCTGTCGCGAGCCCAAGCGGAACTGCCGCCCGCGGATCAGGCCGCCGAGGTCACCCGGTAGACGTCGTAGACGCCCTCCACGTTGCGGACCACGTTCAGCAGATGCCCGAGATGCTTGGGATCGCCCATCTCGAAGGTGAACTTGCTGATCGCCACCCGGTCACCGGAGGTCATCACCGACGCGGACAAAATGTTGACCTTCTCGTCGGCCAGCACCTTGGTCACATCCGACAGCAGCCGGGTGCGGTCCAGCGCCTCGATCTGAATCGCCACCAGGAAGACCGACGACGGCGACGGCGCCCACTTGACCTCGATGATCCGTTCCTGTTGCGCGCGTAGCGAATCCGCGTTCGTGCAATCGGTCCGGTGCACACTCACCGCGCCGCCGCGAGTCACGAAGCCCATGATCTCGTCGCCCGGGACCGGGGTACAGCATTTGGCCAGCTTCGCGACCGTACCGGGGGCGCCGGGGATTTCGACGCCCGCATCGCCGATGGTGCGCTGCCGCGCCGGCAGCGTCGACGGCGTACTCCGTTCGGCCAGTTCGTTTTCCACGTCGCCGACGCCACCGAGCTGCGCCATCAGGCGTTGCACGACGTGATGCGCCGAGACCTGGTTCTCCCCCACCGCCGCGTACAGCGCGGAGATGTCGGCATAGTGCAGTTCGTGCGCCAGCGCGGACATCGCGTCCACGCTCATCAGCCGCTGCAGCGGCAGACCGGAACGGCGGACCTCCTTGGAGATCTGCTCCTTACCGGCCTCCAGCGCCTCCTCGCGGCGTTCCTTGGCGAACCACTGCCGGATCTTGGCCTTCGCCCGCGGCGAGACCACGAAGTTCTGCCAGTCCCGGCTCGGGCCGGCGTTCTGCGCCTTCGAGGTGAAGATCTCGACGACCTCACCGTTCTCCAGCTGCCGTTCCAGCGCCACCAACCGGCCGTTGACCCGCGCGCCGATACAGCGGTGGCCCACCTCGGTATGGACGGCGTAGGCGAAGTCGACCGGAGTCGATTCCTGCGGCAGCGTGATCACATCGCCCTTCGGCGTGAACACGAAGATCTCCGGGGATTTCAGGTCGAACCGCAGCGACTCCAGGAACTCCGCGGGGTCCGCGGCCTCCCGCTGCCAGTCCAGCAGCTGCCGCATCCAGGCCATATCGTCGACCTCGGCGGCGTCGCCGGAATGTTTGCCCTTGGTCTCCTTGTAGCGCCAGTGCGCGGCGATGCCGAACTCGGCGGTGCGATGCATGTCCTGGGTGCGGATCTGCACCTCCAGCGGTTTGCCGTCCGGACCCACCACCGTGGTGTGCAGCGACTGGTACACGCCGTAGCGCGGCTGCGCGATGTAGTCCTTGAACCGGCCCGCCATCGGCTGCCACAACGAATGCACCACACCGACCGCGGCGTAGCAGTCCCGCACCTCGTCGCACAGGATCCGGATGCCGACCAGGTCGTGGATGTCGTCGAAATCCTTACCCTTGACGATCATCTTCTGATAGATCGACCAGTAGTGCTTGGGCCGGCCCTCGACGATCGCGTTGATCCGGCTCGCCGCCAAGGTGTTGACGATCTCGGCCCGCACGCGCGCCAGGTAGGTGTCGCGGGACGGGGCGCGGTCGGCCACCAAGCGCACGATCTCGTCGTACTTCTTCGGGTGCAGGATCGCGAACGCCAGATCCTCGAGCTCCCATTTGACCGTGGCCATACCGAGCCGATGTGCCAGTGGCGCAATGACTTCCAGCGTCTCGCGCGCCTTCTTCGCCTGCTTCTCCGGCGGCAGGAAGCGCATCGTGCGCATATTGTGCAGCCGGTCGGCGACCTTGATCACCAGCACTCGCGGATCGCGGGCCATCGCGATGATCATTTTGCGGATGGTCTCGGCCTCCGCGGCCGCGCCCAGGTTGACCTTGTCCAGCTTGGTCACGCCGTCGACGAGATGGGCCACCTCGGAACCGAAATCCGCGGTCAGCTCGTCCAGCGAATAGCCGGTGTCCTCGACGGTGTCGTGCAGCAGGGCGGCCACCAGCGTGGTGGTGTCCATCCCCAGTTCGGCGAGGATGTTGGCCACCGCCAGCGGGTGGGTGATGTACGGGTCGCCGGACTTGCGGAACTGATGGGAGTGCTTCTCGTCGGCCACGTCGAAGGCGCGCTGCAGCAACTGCAGATTCGCCTTGGGATACAGCTCCCGGTGCACGGTCGCCAGCGGCTCCAGCACCGGCTTGACCGCGGCGATACCCCGTTGCCCGGTCATCCGGCGAGCCAGCCGGGCCCGCACCCGCCGCGAGGCCGAACTCGGCACCGCGGCCGGTGTGCCCGGCTGCTTCATCGGCATGTTGCGCGGGGACGGGGACGAGGCCGGCGGCTGACCGCCTCGGTCGGCGCCGGACTTCGGCGCAGCGGGACGCGGTGCGGCGGGGGCGGCCGGCGGCGTCGCCGGTGCGGCAGCCGGCGCGGCATCACCGGCCGCCGAATTCCCGGCATTCGCCTTCTCCAGATGCTGAGTCATGCCACCACCTCTCACGCCTCGATCGCCACACCCTAGCCGACCGCTTCAACAGCCCAGAACACCCACTTTAGTAGGAGTTTTCCCGCGCGCGCACCGGTCCGGCTCGACCCACCCCGTTCGTTCAACCGGTTCCGGAGCCCGTTTCATCCACCAACCCGTCCGCGGTGAGGTCCAGCCGGCGGGTGACGCCGATCTCGTCGAGGAAGCGCGGGTCGTGGCTGACCACGATCAGCGCTCCCTCGAAGCTGGTCAGCGCCTCGGTGAAGTGGCGGAGACTGGGCAGGTCCAGGTTGTTGGTGGGCTCGTCGAGCAGCAGCAGTTTCGGTGCCGGTTCGGCGAGCAGCAACATCGCCAGCGCGGCCCGCAACCGCTCACCACCCGAGAGCGCGCCCGCCGCGACATCGGCGTCGCCGCCGCGGAACAGGAACCGCGCCAACTGTGCGCGAATCCGTTCGGCACCGGCGTGCGGAGCGGCGGCGGACACGTTGTCGAAGACCGACGATCGCTCGTCGAAGATGTCGAGCCGCTGCGGCAGCAGCCGCCACGGCACCTTCGGCGGTTCCGCGACGAGCCGATGCAGCAGCGTGGTCTTACCGGCGCCGTTGTGCCCGGTCAGCGCGATACGTTCGGGACCGCTCACCCGCAACGTGACCACCGGCCCGTTGGCCAGCCGCACCTCTTCCAACGCCACCACGTCCTGACCGGGATACAGCCTGCTTCCGGGCAGGTCGACGCGGATCTCACGATCGTCGCGTAGCAGTTCCTGGGCCTGTTCCAGGGTCGATCGAGCCTCCTCCACCTTGGCGATGTGGTTGTTGCGCAGTTTGCCGGCCGAGACCTGCGCCTGCCGTTTGCGCTCGGCCATCACGATCTTCGGTTCGCGCTTGGTGTCCCACATCTTCTGCCCGTAGCGCAGGCGCCGGTCCAGTTTGATCCTGGCCTCGACCAGTTCCCGCGACTGTTTGCGCACATCGCTGCGGGCATCGCGGATCGCCGCGCGAGCGGCCTCCTGTTCGGCCTCGACGATCTGCTCGTAATCGTCGAAGTTACCGCCGAACGTGCGGATCTCACCGCGGCGCAGTTCGGCGACGGTGGTGACCCGTCGCAACAGTTCGCGGTCGTGGCTGACGGTCAGCACGGTGCCTGCGAAGCCCTCGACCACATCGTAAAGCCGTTGGCGGGCAGCGGAATCCAGATTGTTGGTGGGTTCGTCGAGCAACAGCACGTCGGGCTCGCGCAGCAGTTCGGCCACCAGTCCGAGCAGTATCGTCTCGCCACCGGAGAGGGTTTCCAGGCGCCGATCCAGTTGTGCCACATCGTCGGCCAGGTAGTTCAGGCCCAGGCGGCCGAGCAACGCGATCGCCGATTCCTCGACATCCCAGCGGTTTCCGACACGGTCGAAATCGGCGTCGGTGCCGGCGCCGGATTCGATGCGGTGCAGCGCGGCCCGCACGCCACCGATACCGAGGACGGCATCGACGCGCTGACCTGCGGCCAACCCGAGGTCCTGGCGCAGATATCCGAGCCGCCCGGCGACCGTCACCGAACCGCGGACAGGGCGCAATTCCCCGGTGATCAGCCGCAAGAGGGTGGATTTCCCGGCTCCGTTACTACCCACCACACCGATGTGGCCGGGTCCGAGTACCGCGTCGAGACCGTCGAACACCGGGGTGCCGTCGGGCCAGGTGAAGGTGAGATCGGACAGCGAAATCGCCGAAATAGACATATGCGTGCTCCTGAGGGCGGCGGGAATGGCGCGCAGAAGTGCGGGCCACGCGATGGCTACCTCAGAAGAGCAACGGCACGACTCCGATCAACGGAAACAAGACTCGACAACTCTAGCGAACCGGCGAAGGAGTCGCAAGATCACATTGCTGGTGATATCTGTCACCGGCGACGGAAGTCGTTGTGGCTCAGTTGATCCGGAAAACGGGGAAGCCGGGTGCGATGGCGGTGAGTTCCGCGTCGGTGGCATCGGCGGTCACGCCCTCGAAGAATTTGCCGACCTCCCAGCCCCACTTCTTCAGATACAGCCGCAGCACCGGCACCTTGTCGGCGTCGGCGACCTCGGTCACCGTGAACGCCTCGGTCTTGCGTCCCAGCCGCAGCTCTCCGCCGCCGGCGACGCGGATATTGCGAACCCACTGGGTGCGACCACGAGGAGCGACCAGATACCGGGTCCCGTCCGCATCCTGCAGGACATTGACCATCGTGGTCCGCCACTCCCCGGAGGTGCGACCGCGCACGGCCAGCAGCCGGGATCCCATCACGCTGATGCCCCATTTCGGCAGGACGTTGAACATCCGGTTCATGATCGGGTCGATACCGGTGGGCGCGATGTACCGGGTGGTGTTCATGACTACTCCTCGCTTTTGTGAGCGGTGCTCTCTTCGATGACTCAATCATCGCGCACCGGCCCCCCTCTGTCAAGAGCAGCGCTCACATTTCTGGACAGTCCAGACCTCTGGACAAAATCGGCTGCGTTCAACGCCGTCAGGCGGGTATTCGGCCGACATGTACAGATATAGAACCTATGGGACAAACCGCACGGGTGGGCTGGCGGCGATCGTCAGCACGATCGGCGGTGTCCTCGCACTGATCGAGATCGTCTACATCCTGCTGCAGATCTTCGACGCCAACCAGACCAACCGCTTCTTCACCTTCATCAAAGGGTTGGCCGAACCGCTGGCGTTGTTCTTCCCGGGCCTGTTCAACACCGGCTCCCACGATTGGGACGTCATCATCAATTACGGCCTGGCAGCGGTGTTCTGGCTCGTGGTGACCGGGATCATCGCGCGCCTGCTGGCGCGGATCTGAGCCCGCGGAAGTGGATCGACTCGACGTCGGAAGGTATCAGCGTTCGTGCGGGGTAAGGAATTCCATCCGATGATGGTGGAGGAATTCGAAGGCCGGAGCCCAATGGCCGGTGAAGACGTCCTCTTCCTTACCCACCGCATGCTGTGAGGCCGCGCCCGTGCGCGGATCCCGGCAGACGACGCGAGCGTTGTGCCGCCCCGACGGAACCGGTCCGCTGTCCAGTTCCACCGAGCCGTCCGAACCGACCGTACGCCAGGGCATATCGATACCCGAACCGGTGATCCGGCAGGTCTGCCCGGCCTTCTCCCCCGTGACCCGGGCCGTGATGGTGGCGCCGCCCCGCAGCGCCACCGAAGGAGTAGCCGCAGCGGTCGCGCCGCCGACGACGAACGCGACGCCCACGGCGCCCGCGAGCGCTGCCCCGACGCGGGTACGCCGGCTGCGGCTCATCGCCACCACCGGTCGGCGTGTCCGGTTCCGGCACTGTCGCGCGCACTGCGGTACTCGTTCATGCGATCGTCCGTCGGTCGTTCATCCGGGTCCCTTGCCGCGCGTCAGCATAACGATCCCCGCGCGCGCCCTACAACCGACACGCGACTCACACCCGCACGATCGAGGTCAGCGCATAGTCGCCCTGGCGAGCACGCCCGCCGAGTTCGCCGATCTCGAGTACCACCGCGGCCGCGGCCACCTGCGCCCCGCCGGTGCGGAACAGTTCCGCGGCGGCGGCCAGCGTGCCACCGGTGGCGAGAACGTCGTCGAGCAGCAACACCTTGCGGCCGGTGAGTTCGATGCCGTCGGCCGGAATCTCCAATGCGGCGGAGCCGTATTCGAGGGTGTACTCGCGGGAGAGCACCGGCGGCGGCAGTTTGCCGCCCTTGCGCACCGCCACCACACCGGTCCCGAGCAGCGCCGCCACACCGGCGCCCAGCAGGAATCCGCGCGCGTCCACCCCGGCCACCAGATCGGCGTCGGGAGCACAGGCGGCCAGGCATTCGATCACCGCGTGGAAGCCCTCGGCGTCGGCGAACACCGGGGTCAGGTCCGCGAAACGCACACCAGGGGTGGGGAAATCGTCGTGCCAGCGCGTCAGGCGCCCGACCACCTCGGCGGTCCGCGCGACCTTCTCCTCCGCGGTTTCGGCCGTTTCCACCATCGTGTGCTTACTCATCTACACCCGCTCCCTCATCCAGCGTCCGAGAACGCTCACCGCCGCAACACCCAGCGGTCCATATTCCAGCCCGCACCGGCCTTGGTGGGGCTCGCGACCCCGTTCTCCAGGCCCTTCCCGAACGCGACGGTCCGAGGCGTGTTGAACAGCGGGATCGACGGCATCTCGTTCCACAGCAGATTCTCGGCCTCGGTGTCGAGACTCAACACCGCCACCGAATTGTCGTCCGCCGCAAGCTGATCCGCGATCGCATCGTAACGCCCGTTGCCGAAGCGCCCGAAATTCACGCCCTGACCGGTGCGCAGCGCCGCGGTCGCCTCGATCCCCGGCAGCGAACCGGCCGGGCCCACGGCCGCCGCGGTGCCGCCGAGTACGGCGTCCACTTTGCCGGCGCCCAGTTCCGCGGGCGTGAAGTCCGCCGCACCGGCGTCGACGACGGTCACACCCGCCGCCTTGCAGGCATCGCCGATCATCGCGACGGTGCGGGCACGGCGGTCGTCGGGGCTGCGATAGCCGATGCGGATCGTGGGGTTGGCCACCCCGGCTGCCGCGAGAGCCCGCTGCGCACCCGGCGCGTCGCCCGCGCGATATTTGTCCGCCGGTCCCGTGATCGCCGGGTAGTACACCGAATCTGCTTGTACCGTGCGGGAATTGAGAGGCCCGGAGCCCAGGCCGGATTTGTCGTCGAAACCCGGATGCCCGAGTGTGTCGAACAACGCCTGCCGCGGGACACACAGCGCGAACCCGCGCCGGGCGTCGGCGGAGGCGAAGACACCCGCGGTGGACAGCACCAGCTGCTCGGCGCCGCGGCCCGGTTCCTGATTCACCGAGAACTTGTTCAAGCTCAGGTCTTTCACCGAGCCCGCCCCGATGTCGACCACCTCGACGGAGTTGTCGGAGATCCTCTTCTTCAGATCGGCGTTCTTGGGCCACACCACGACGCGGGGCGTGGCCGGCTTGTTGCCCCACCACTTCTCGTTCTTCACCAGCACCAAACCGTCGCCGCCGCTGTAGGACTCGATGCGGTACGGCCCCGAGGACGGCAGCAGGTCGGCGTTGATGTCACCGGACTTCAGATTCCAGCCGGTGTTCCAGAACTGCGCCAGCCGATCGAGTGCGGCCTGGTCCCCGGACTGCACCGCCGCCACCACATTCGGCACACCCGCGGCCTTGGCGGCGATGTGCGCCGGCATCAGATCACCGGCGTTGAACAGCGTCTGCCAGGCCAGGAAGTGATGGTCGGGCCGGAACACCACGGTCGCGTCCTTCGAGCCGGGCTGGCATTCGACCCGTTCGATATCGGAATAGCCGGTGGTCGAGGCGGCGTCGAACAGCGGAATCGCGCCACCCGGGCCGGGTTTGGTGAACCGCCCACTGCGCGCGGCCCATTCGAGCACCAGATCGTCACACGAGGTGGGCACCCCGTCGGAGTAGACCGCGTCGCGGTTGAGCCGGTACCGGATGGTCTGCGCCTCGCCGGCCACCTCGTTGGCGGTGCCGACATCGGTGTCGGCGACGGGCTGGCCGTCCGGGCCGGTGTAGAAGAACCCGGTCAGCACGCGGGAGAACAGCGCCGCGGAACCGCCCGCGACACCGGCCGAACTTCCGCCGTTGTAGGTGGCCGGCACCGCGTCGACGGCATATCCGATGGATGGCACCTGGTTCTTGCTCGAACAACCCGCGATCACGCCGGTGACCAGTGCACCGGCCGCGATCACACCGAATGTCCGCCGGAGCGTCCGCCGCACGCGATCCGACCCCCTTCCCCTCATCAGTGGGTTCTCTTGTGCCGCTTCCCGGTGGGCCGGGCACCGGGTCTCGGTGCGGCGGAACCGCTGTCGCGGGTGCGGGTGGCCACCGGCGCACCGGAGGCGCGACGGGCCGGCGTCTCACCCGTGCGGCCGGAATCGCCGGCGGCACGCTTGGCGAGCACCTTGCGGGTGTGCGCGGCCACCGGGCCGAAGCGCTCCTTGATAGACACCAGCAGCGGCACGGCGAAGAAGATCGACGAGTAGGCGCCGACGATCATGCCGACCAGCTGCACCAGCGCGAGATCCTTCAGCGTGCCCACACCGAGCAGCCAGACGGCGATCACCAGCATGCCGACAATGGGCAGAATGCCGATCACCGTGGTGTTGATCGAACGCATCAGCGTCTGATTGGCGGCGAGGTTGGCCTGTTCACCGTAGGTGCGCCGGGTCAGATGCAGGACGCCGCGGGTGTTCTCCTCGACCTTGTCGAACACCACGACGTTGTCGTAGAGCACGTAGCCCAGAATCGTCAGCAGACCGATCACCGCGGCGGGCGTCACCTCGAAGCCGACGATCGAATAGATGCCGGCGGTGACGATCATGTTGAAGAACAGCGAGGCGATCGCGGCGATCGACATGTCGCGTTCGAATCGGATCGCGATGTAGATCATCGTCAACAGGACGAACACCACCAGCGCGATGAGCGCCTTGCGGGTGATCTGCCCACCCCAGGTCTCGCTGATCTCGGTGACGCTGATGACGCTGCGGCTGGCCGTACCGCTGGCATCCTTCGGATGGTACTTCGTGAACAGCGCATCCGCGATCTTGTCCTGCTGCGCGGAATCCAGTGTCTCGGAACGGATCTCGAACGAGGCCGAGGAACCCGAACCGACCTTCTGCACGGTCACCGGACTGTGTCCCAGTGCCTGCGAGTAGGTGTCCTCGACCGAGGTCGTGCTCATACCGCTGGTCGCCGGGATCTGGATCTTCGTACCGCCGGCGAAATCGATGCCGAGGGTGAAGCCGCGCACCGCGATACTCAGCACCGCGATCAGTACCAGCACCGCGGCGATGCCGTAGTACAACTTGCGGCGGCCGACGATCTGGAAGCCGCCGGTGCCGGTGTAGAGGCGTTCGAAGAATCCGTGCTTCGGTGCGTCCGCGGTGGGCAGCGACTCGTCCACGAGTGGTTCCTCCAACACCTGACTGCGATTGTCGCTCATCGTGCCCCCGTCCCTACGAGAGTTCCGGCCGCCTTGCGTTCCCGCGCGACCTGCTGCACCGCGCCCAGACCGTTGACCGACGGCTTCGCCCAGAACGGCGAGCGCGAGGCCAGCATCATCAGCGGCGAGGTCACCAGGTAGAGCACGACCACGTCGAGCACGGTGGTGAGGCCGAGGGTGAACGCGAAGCCCTTCACCTGACCGGCCGCCAGGATGTAGAGCACCACCGAGGCGATGAGGCTGACGGTCTTACCGGAGAGGTTGGTGCGCTGCGCGCGAGCCCAGCCGCGCGGGACGGCCGAGCGGAAACTGCGGCCCTCGCGCATCTCGTCCTTGATGCGTTCGAAGAACACGACGAACGAGTCCGCGGTCATACCGATACCGATGATCAGACCGGCGATACCGGCCAGGTCCAGGGTGAAGTTGATCCACCGGCCGAGCAGCACGATGATGCCGTACACCGCCACACCCGAGGCCACCAGCGAGAACCCGGCGAGGAAGCCGAGCATCCGGTAGTAGAGCAGGCAGTACAGCAGCACCGCGATCAGCCCGATCGCACCGGCGATCAAACCGGCGTGCAGTGAGGCCAGGCCCAGCGTCGCCGACACCGTGGACGCTTCCGACACCTCGAACGACAGCGGCAGCGAACCGTACTTCAGCGAGTTGGCGAGCTCCTTGGCGGTGGAGGCGTTGAACTGACCGGTGATCTGGGTGGTGCCGCCGAGCTGCGGGCCCTGCTGCACGACCGGCGCGCTGATCACCTTCGAGTCGAGGGTGAAGGCCACCTGCTTCTGCAGGTATTCCTTGGTGAGGTCGGCCCAGGCGTCGGCGTTCTTGAACGTCAGATCGACCGCCCACTGCGACTGCTGGTTCAGCGACGAGCTCGCATCCTTGATGTCCTGGCCATCGATGCGCATCGGGGCCAGCAGATACACCTCGTTGCCGTCCGACGAGCAGGTCACCAGCGGCAGCTTCGGATCGTCGTTACCGGCCAGCGGATCGGGCTTGTGGCAGTCCAGCTGCTGGGCCGCCAGCTGCTGGACCTGCGGGTCGGTGCTCTGGCGCAGTGCCCGCGCCGCGTCGATCTCCTGCTTGGCCTGCTGCTGCGGCGTCAGCGCCGGATTCGGCGCTCCCGACTGCGGCGACGGTGCCGGAGTGGGTGCGGGCGTCGTCGGGGCCTGTGCCGGAGCCGGGAAGACCCGGTTCTGCGCGGTCGTGCCCGAGGATTCGCCGGTACCGGACATCTCACCCGAGGAAGCCGTCCCCGAGGCGGTGCCGGATTCGTTCGACGGCTTGGATTCGGTACCCGGCGACGCACCCGGCGTGGGGGCCTGCTGCCCCGCCCCCGGAGCCGGCTCCGGAGTGTTCGCCGGCGGGGTGCCGGGCTGTTCCGCACCGGGTGCGGGCTCGCCACCGGCACCGGTCTGGATCTTGCCGTCGGGCCCCACCGGAAGCGGCTGGCCGACCACCGGGCGGATATAGAGCTTGGCGGTGGTGGCCAGCGACTTCGCCTGCTGCCCGTCGTTGCCGGGCACGGTGATGACCAGGTTGTTGCCGTCGATCACCACCTCGGAACCGGCCACACCGAGGCCGTTGACCCGGGATTCGATGATCTGCTGGGCCTGCTTGAGGCTGTCCTTGCTGGGCTTACCGCCGTCGGGCGTGCGCGGGGTCAGCGTGACCTGGGTTCCGCCCTGCAGGTCGATTCCCAGCTTGGGTTCCGGCGACTTGTCACCGGTGAAGAACACCAACGCGTAGATCACCGCGAGCAGCACGGCGTAGACGCCGAGCAGCCGCAGCGGATGCCCCGTTCCCTTGGAAGGTGGCACAGTACATATCTCCTAGGCGGTGAGGGTGGCGGCCGGAATTGCGGCATGACCTGCGAACATGGAGCACCGGCGGACGCGGGCCCACGGACACGCCGCACCGCCGTCGCGGCGGTGAGCGCTGCGACGGCGGAAGCGGGTCAGTCTTTGCGCAGCCGGGCTGCGGTGTCCTCGACGGATTCCTCCGCACCGGACACCGGGGAGGAACCGTTGGCCGAGCCGCTCGCGGCAGCCGATCCGTTGGTCCCGTTGGTGGCAGCACCCTCCACCGTCGTGCCGGCGATCGCCTCGTCGTCCGACTCGTCCGCGGCGGAATCCGCCTCGGCGGAGTCGGCGGCGTCGCCGGTGGGGCGCACATCGCGGATGGCGGCGCGCAGCCAGGTGGTCACCACATCCTCGGCGATCTCCAGGTCGACGGTCTCCTCGTCGAGGTCGACCACGGTGCCGTAGAGACCGGAGGTGGTGGTGACCTGGTCACCCACCTTCACGTTCTCCTGCATATCGGCGACCTTCTGCGCTTCGCGCTTCTGGCGGCGGACACCGAGAAACATCGGTACGAGCAGAACTACCAGTAGCAGCGGAAACAGCAGGTTCGCCATCGTCGTAGTCGGTCCTAGTTTGGTGGGTTGGATGGGCTGTACCCACACAGTCTGCCAGCAACCTGGAATATCGCCACACCCGCGGTGTGCGCGGCGGGGTGCGCCACACCGGCGCGAACCCCGTCCGCGCCGGTGTCTCAGGCCGCGGGTGCGCCGTAGACGTAGTCGTCGAGCGGGAAGTTCACCGCTTCGCGGTGGGTGGTGACAGTACTGTTCGGGCGCAGCAGCGCGGCCTCGCCGTGCTGGTTGAAGTAGTAGCTGCGGGCGGTCGAGCAATCGCCCGCGTAGAACACCGATGAGCCGAGCTTCTCGGTCACGTAGTCCAGGAATCGCGCGTTGGCCTCTTCGCGCACCTCGAAGACCTGCTCACCGCGCCGCCGGGCCTCACGCAGCAGCCGGTCCATATGCTTCATCTGCGCCTCGATGGTGGTGAAGTAGGACAGACCGCTGTAGGAGTAGGGGCTGTTGAGGCTGAAGAAGTTGGGGAACTTCGGCACCGTGATGCCCTCGTAGGCCTGGAAACGGTTGTCGCGCCAGAACTTTCCGAGATTCACCCCGTCGCGGCCGATGATCTCGACGGCTGGGAAGTTCACATCCCAGAGATTGAATCCGGTCGCCAGGATCAGGGTGTCGATCTCGGTCTTGTGGCCGTCCGCGGTCACGATGCCGTCGGCCTCGACATGGTCGATCGCATTGGTCTCGAGCCGCACGTGCGGCTCGTTGAAGGTCTTGAAGTAGGTGTTGGAGAAGGTGGGCCGCTTGCAGCCGAAGTCGTAGTGCGGGGTCAGCTTCTCCCGCGTCTGCTTGTCGCGCACCTGGGCGCGCAGGTGCGCCTTCGCCAGCAGCGCGGCGCCCTTGTTGCCGAATCTGGCCTGCTTGTAGTGCAGCACGCCGGAGACCATCAGCAGTTCCAGCGCGCCGGTGTTGACCAGCCGGGCCGCCTTCTGGGTCAGCGGCAGCTTCTCGAACAGCTGCTGGACCGGCTTCGGGATGGCGGTGTCGACCTTCGGCACGACCCAGATCGGGGTGCGCTGGAACACGGTCAGTTCCGCGACCTTCTTCGCGGCCTCCGGGACGAGCTGCACGGCGGTGGCGCCGGTGCCGATGACCGCGGCGCGCCGGCCGGTCAGGTCGAAGTCATCCTCCCAGGCGGTGGTGTGGATGATCTTGCCGGCGAAACTGTCGATGCCCGGGAACGGCGGGGTGTAGGGCTGGGACAGGAATCCGGTCGCGGTGAGCAGATAGCGCGCGGTGAGGGTCTCGCCTCCCTCGACCGACACCACCCAGTACGCGTGCTCGGAATCCCAGCGAGCACCGCCGACGACCTGGTTGAACCGCATCCGGCGGCGCAGGTCGTATTTGTCCGCGATGTGCTCGGCGTACTTCTTGAGCTCGGCGCCCGGGGCGAACAGTCGCGACCAGTGCGGATTCGGTTCGAACGAATAGGAGTAGGTCACCGAGGCGATGTCGACCGCCAGGCCCGGGTAGTGGTTGACGTGCCAGGTGCCGCCCAGGCCGTCCTCCCGTTCGAGGATCACGAAATTCTTCAGGCCGAGACGATCCAGCTGGATCCCGGCCCCCATACCGCCGAATCCCGCACCGACCACCACGGCGTCGTATCGAGGTGCCACGCCGAACCTCCCTGTTACCTGACGTATCTGATACGGAATGACACATCATTCCGTTGCGGAACACCGTATCATCGGCTCCGTGCCGAAGCCATCCACACATCTGGAGCGACGCAAGGCCGAACTGCGGCAACAGATCATCGACACCGCCTTCGCCTGCTTCGCCGACAAGGGCTATCACGCCACCGGAATCGCCGATATCGCCATGGCCCTGGGAATCGGGCACGGGACGTTCTATCGCTACTTCGAGAACAAACGCGACATCATCGACCACGTGATCGACGATCTGGCCGCGCGGATCATCGAAGCGCTCGGAACCGAGAACGCGCCCGACGCGGCGACCTCACTCGATGACTACCGGCATCAGCTGGACCGGATCGGGGTGGCGCTGCATCGGATCTTCCTCGAGGACCGGCGGGTCGCGCAGTTGCTGCTGTTCCAGGCGACCGGTATCGATCCGGAATTGACGATGCGGCTCTACGGCTTGCTCGACACCGCCGACGCGCTGACCACCGGATATCTCGAACACGGGGTGGAACTCGGCTATCTGCGGGCCGATCTCGACGCCGCCAATACGGCCAAGGCGGTGACCGGCATGTTGCTGGCGGCCATCGTGCACGGGCTGCGCGATCCCGATCCGGAGTCGACCGCGGGTCTGGCCCAGGCGATTCCGCGACTGTTGATCGACGGGGTGCGCGCCGGCGGAGCGGTGTAGTAACAATGTGCGGGTGACGCCGGAGTATGTGCGAGGGATCCGATTCGGGCGGGCCCCGATCGGGCACCGCGGCTACGACCCCGCCGAGGTCGACGCGTTCTGCGCCGCCCTCGCCGATGCCTTCGCGGGCCGGGCCGCGCTGAGTGCGGCCGCCATTCGCGGGCACGAATTCGGCCTGGCCGCCCCCGGCCGCCGCGACTACGACCGCGACGAGGTGGACGCGTTTCTCGATCGCGCCTGTGTGGAACTGGAATTCGCGCGCTACGGCCCGGCCCGGCCGCAGGTGGCGTGGCCGCCCTCGGCGGAATACGTCTCGCGGCTGCGGTTCTCGGCCCCGCCGCTGGGACGGAGCGGATATGTCGCCGACGAGGTCGACGCGTTCCGGGAGCGCGTGGCGGCAGTGCTGGCACAGACCGCCACGGGATGGGACGTCGCGGCGATCAGGCCCGAATTCGGCACGGCCGGGGCCGGTGTCCGCGCCTATCACTCCGCCGAGGTGGATGCCTTCGTGGATGCGGTCGCGGCGCTGGTGAGTTAGCGCGGCCCTACGACCGGGCCGGACCGGATCAGTCGAACAGGTCGAGCGTGGGCTGGGCTTCGCGGCCCCGGACCTCGATGGATCCGAAGACCAGATCCGGCGGCGGCACCAGGCCCAGATGTTCCCAGGCCGCGGCGGTGGCGACCCGCCCGCGCGGGGTGCGCGCCACCATCCCGGCACGGACCAGGAACGGTTCGCACACCTCCTCGACGGTGGCGGCCTCCTCCCCCACGGCCACCGCCAGCGTCGACACCCCGACCGGTCCGCCGCCGAAGCCGCGGACCAGCGCACCGAGGACCGCGCGGTCGAGCCGGTCCAACCCCAGCGAATCGACGTCGTAGACCGCCAGCGCGGCCTTGGCGATGTCCCGGGTGACCAGGCCGTCGGCCCGCACCTCGGCGTAGTCGCGCACGCGGCGCAACAGCCGGTTGGCGATGCGGGGCGTACCCCGGGAGCGGCCGGCGATCTCGGCCGCCGCGTCGGATTCGATGCGCACCCCGAGGATCGCCGCCGAGCGCTGCAGGATGCGCTGCAGTTCCTCGGGCTCGTAGAAGTCCATATGGCCGGTGAAACCGAAGCGGTCGCGCAGCGGGCCGGTCAGCGCGCCCGAGCGCGTGGTCGCTCCGACCAGGGTGAACGGCGCGATCTCCAGCGGAATCGAGGTCGCTCCCGGTCCCTTGCCGACCACGACGTCGACCCGGAAATCCTCCATCGCCAGATACAGCATCTCCTCGGCCGGGCGGGCCATGCGGTGGATCTCGTCGATGAACAGCACATCGCCCTCGACCAGGTTGCTGAGCATCGCGGCCAGGTCACCCGCGCGTTCCAGGGCAGGACCGGACGTGATGCGCAGTGCGGTACCGAGCTCGCCGGCGATGATCATCGCCATACTGGTCTTGCCCAGTCCAGGCGGGCCGGACAGCAGGACGTGGTCGGGGGTGCCGCCGCGCTGGGTCGCACCGCGCAACACCAGGGCCAGCTGTTCGCGCACCCGGGGCTGGCCGATGAAGTCGTCGAGGGATTTGGGGCGCAGCCCGGCCTCGATGTCACCGTCGGACGTCAGATAGTTCGCGGTAACCGCGGATTCGCCCCCGTCCGCGCCGGTCTCGACATCCTCGGCGCCGGAAGGAAATTCGTCTTCGTGCATCGGCGTCACCGGTTCCGGCCGAGAATCGCCAAGGCGGCTCGCAGCGCCTGCGAGGTCCCGAGCTCGGGTTGTTCTGCGAGGACGCCGTCGACGGCCGGTTCGGCCTGCTTCACCGGGAAGCCGAGACCGATCAACGCCTCCACGACCTGATCACGCACCGGAGTGACGACCGGGGCGGGCGCCGCGCCCGGCGGTGCGGACTGCACGGGAACCAGATTCACCTTGTCGCGCAATTCGACCACCATGCGCTCGGCACCGCGCTTTCCGATTCCCGGCACCCGCGTCAGTGCCGCGACATTGCTCTCCGCCAACGCTTTTCGCAGCGCCTCGGGCTCGAGCACCGCCAGCACCGCCATCGCCAGCCGGGGACCGACACCGGAAACGGTCTGCAGCAGTCCGAACAGATCGCGCGCCTCGGTGTCGGCGAAGCCGTAGAGCGTCATCGAATCCTCGCGCACGATCATCGCGGTGTAGAGGCGGGCCTCGTCGCCGCGGGTGAGACCGGCCAGCGTGGAGGGAGTGGCGTTGAGCCGATAACCGACGCCCGCGGCTTCCAGCACCGCGTGGTCGAGACCGATCTCCAGCACCTCACCGCGCACCGACGCGATCACCTGGTCACCGCCTTTCGTTGCTGGGCAAGCCTTTCGGCGTATCTGCGTCGCGCCTGTTCGGCCTGGGCCTCCGCCTTCGCCATCCGCTCCAGCATCGGCGCCCGCCAGCAGTGGCAGATCGCCAGCGCCAAAGCGTCGGCCGCATCAGCCGGTTTCGGCGCCGTCTGCAAGCCTAGGATGCGGGTCACCATGGCGGTCACCTGAGCCTTGTCCGCGGAGCCGTTGCCGGTCACCGCGGCCTTGACCTGGCTCGGGGTGTGGAAGGCGACCGGGATGCCGCGACGTGCCGCCGCCAATGCGATCACCCCGCCGGCCTGCGCGGTGCCCATCGCGGTGCGGACGTTGTGCTGGGAGAAGACCCGCTCGATCGCGACCGCCTCGGGCCGGTGGGTGTCCATCCAGTGCTCGGCGGCGTCGGCGACGCCGAGCAGCCGCTGCGCGAGGTCCATATCGGCGGGTGTGCGCACCACGTCGACGTCGAGCGCGGTGACCTGCCGCCCCAGCCCGCCCTCGACGATGCTCAGGCCGCACCGGGTGAGCCCGGGGTCGACACCCATCACGCGCACGAAATGCACCCCTGTCGAGTCGCGAACAATTGTTCGAAGTCTAACCGAGAGCCCCGGCACCGGCGGCCACCGACACGGAGCCCGAGCGCGGCTAGCCCGCGTACCGCGGGGTGGCGAACCCGCCTATTCCGATGCGGCCAGCGCGGATTCGAAGATTCGATGCGCGGTCGCGTCGAACAGAACGAAACGGATCTCGGTGGCGCCCGTGCGGACGGCCCGGACGGTGTCGAGGGCGATCCGGGCGCCGTCGTCGAGCGGCCAGCCGTAGACACCGGTGGAAATCGCCGGGAAGGCGATCGTGCGCGCGCCCAATTCTTCTGCGACACGCAGGGATTCGCGATAGCAGGAGGCCAGCAGGCCCGAGCGGTCGTGCTGGGCCGCCCAGACCGGGCCGACGGTGTGGATCACCCAGCGGGCGGGCAGGTTGCCCGCCGTCGTCGCCACGGCCGCGCCGGTGGGCAACCCGTCCGGATAGGTCGTCGCCCGCAACTGCTCGCAGGCGGCCAGGATCTCGGGTCCGCCTCTGCGGTGGATCGCGCCGTCGACACCGCCGCCACCCAGCAACCGGGAGTTGGCGGCATTGACCACGGCGTCCACGTCTTGTTCGGTGATATCCCCGCGCACCAGCACGATCTCGGCCATATGTCCCATTGTGCCCGCGCCGGGCTCACACGGCGGCGGACTACGCCACCTCCCGGCCGTACCGGACTCCGAGCGAGTTCACAGCGTTTCTCGAGGAACGCCACCGACAATTACGCCGTGTTCCCAGCGCCCATGGATGTGCCGACGCCCGCGCCGACCGCCCCCGCCGCGCCCGCGCCCGCCGCCGCCACCGCGGTGGCGCCACCCCCGCCGCCGCAACTGCCCTCGGCGAAACTGAACCCCTACAACGGTTTTCATCACGGCGTCTCGCTGCTGCACGGCTGGCTGCCACTGACCATCGAGATCGTCGCCGCCGTCCTGCTCGTGATCGCGATCGCGCGCTGGGGCCGGCGGTGGTGGCTGATCCGGGTCCCGATCTGTCTCGCGCTCGGTGTGGTGGCCGCCTTCACCGCCCGCACCGTGATGAACAACGAGGGCCTGGCCTCCGATCCCGCTCCGGTGCAGCTGTGGATCTGCGTGGGCGCGGCCGTCGCCGCGATCACCCTGGCGGTCGTCGGCTGGCCGGGTGCGCGCTGGTGGCACCGCACCGCCGCGATCGTCGCGGTGCCGTTCGCGATCGCCAGCTCGGCGGTGGTGCTCAACCAGTGGGTGGGCTACTACCCCAGCGTGCAGTCGGCGTGGAGTGCGCTGACCGCCGGACCGCTACCCCACCAGACCGATCAGGACGAACTCGCCGCGATGCGCGACACCCACCCCGCCCACGGTGTGGTGGTGCCGATCGACACCGGCGACGCCGCCAGCGGATTCAAGCACCGCACCGAATACGTCTACCTGCCGCCGGCCTGGTTCGCGGGGCCCGCGCCGCCCGCCCTGCCGGCCGTGATGATGATCGGCGGCGAATTCAACACCCCCGCCGACTGGCTGCGCAGCGGCCAGATCATGCCCGCCATCGACGCGTTCACCGCCGCGAACAACGGCAGCGCCCCGGTCCTGGTCTTCGTCGACTCCTCGGGCAGCTTCAACAACGACACCGAATGTGTCGACGGCCCGCGCGGCGCCGCCGCCGACCACCTCACGAAAGATGTCGTGCCCTATGTGGATTCGCATTTCGGTGTCCCCGCCGATCCGGCGAAGTGGGCGGTGATCGGCTGGTCGATGGGCGGCACCTGCGCCACCGATCTGACCGTGATGCATCCGGAGCTGTTCCACACCTTCGTCGACATCGCCGGCGATCTCGGCCCGACCTCCGGCACCAGGGAACAGACGATCGCGCGGCTCTACGGCGGCGATGCGGCCGCCTACGACCGCTTCGACCCGTTGACGGTGATGGCGAAGCACGGCCCCTACACCGGTGTCGCCGGTCTGTTCGACGATCTGACACCGCCGCATCGCCAGGATCACACCGGTAAGGACCCCGGCGGCGGCCACTTCCACATGCCGCAGGTCGACGAGAGCCGCATCGGCGTCGGCGGCCAGGACGGCGTCATGGACACCGGCGAGGTGGGCGCCGCCGAGAAACTATGTGGTCAGGGCCGCGCGGTCGGCATCGAGTGCACCATCCACACCACGCCGGGCGGGCACACCTGGCAGTTCGCGGCGGCCGCGTTCACCTCGTCGCTGCCCTGGGTGTCGGCGCGGCTCGGGCTGCCCGTGCACACCTGATACACCGCGGGCCGCCGCCGGAGCATCCGGCAGCGGCCCGCGGCGGTACGGATCAGTCGTCGAGTTCGGCGAGGACCTCGTCGGAGACGTCGACGTTGGTGTACACGTTCTGCACGTCGTCGCTGTCCTCGAGCGCGTCGACGAGTTTGAACACCTTGCGGGCGCCGTCGGCGTCGACCGCGACCGACACCGAGGGCTGGAAGCCGGATTCGGCGGAGTCGTAATCGATTCCGGCTTCCTGCAGCGCGGTGCGCACGGCGATCAGATCGCTGGGATCGCTGATGATCTCGAACGAATCACCGAGGTCGTTGACCTCCTCGGCGCCCGCGTCGAGCACCGCGGTCAGCACGTCGTCCTCGCTGAGCCCGTTCTTCTCCAGCGTGACGACGCCCTTGCGGTGGAACAGGTAGGCCACCGAACCCGGATCTGCCATATTGCCGCCGTTGCGGGTCATGGCCACGCGCACCTCACCGGCGGCGCGATTGCGGTTGTCGGTGAGGCATTCGATCAGCACCGCAACACCATTGGGCCCGTAGCCCTCGTACATGATGGTCTGCCAGTCGGCGCCGCCGGCCTCTTCACCACCGCCGCGTTTGCGGGCGCGCTCGATGTTGTCGTTGGGAACCGACGACTTCTTCGCCTTCTGGATGGCGTCGTAGAGAGTCGGGTTTCCGCCAGGATCACCACCGCCGGTGCGCGCCGCGACCTCGATGTTCTTGATGAGTTTCGCGAACATCTTGCCGCGCTTGGCATCGATCACGGCCTTCTTGTGCTTGGTGGTGGCCCATTTGGAGTGGCCGCTCATTCCCTACTTCCTTCAGGTCGGTGTGCTCGAGGCCCGGGCAGATTCGCGATCTGCGTTCCGGCGATCGCTGTGCAGTCTACTGCCCGGTCCCCCACCGCCCGGCCGGGGTGCACGGCGAACGACAGGTACCGGCACCCACCGCGGCCCGGACCGAGTCGACGAACAGCCGGTGCACGCGCAGATCTCCGGTCACCTCGGGATGGAAGGAGGTCGCGATGACCGAGCCCTGCCGGACCGCGACGATCCGGCCCGCCGCATCCTGCGGGTCACCCACCGACGGGCCCTCGGCGACCACGGTGCCCGGCCGGGGCCGGTGCGGGACCCGGGCCAGCACCTCGACGCCGGCGCCCACGCGTTCCACCCAGGGCGCCCGGATGAACACCGCGCGGATGGGATCGTCGAGGCCGGTGAAGTCGAGATCGGTCTCGAACGAATCGACCTGGCGTCCGAAGGCGTTGCGCCGCACCGTCATATCGATGCCGGACAGCGACTGCGCGTCGGGACGGGTGTCGAGCACCTCCGAGGCCAGCAGGATCATCCCGGCACAGGAGCCGAAGGCCGGCATGCCCGCGCGCAGCCGTGCCCGCAGCGGTTCCAGCAACCCGAACACCTCGAGCAGTTTGCTGATCGCGGTCGATTCGCCGCCCGGCAGCACGAGCGCGTCGACGGATTCCAGTTCCGATTCCCGTCGCACACTCACCGGTTCGGCATCGCACGCGGCCAGCGCGTGGAAGTGCTCACGCACGTCACCCTGCAGTGCCAGCACGCCAATGGTCGGTTTCACGGCACGAGCATACGAGTCGCGCGGCGCGGTCGTGGCCTGCGGCCGTCGTGGTTGTGGCGCCGCTCACCTACCGGCGCAGCTTGCGGATGAGCCCTTCCTGCACGACCTGCGCGACGAATTGTCCGCGCTGGTTGAAGATCCGCCCGCTGGTGAGCGCGCGGCCGTACCCCGCGGACGGGGAGTTCTGGTCGTAGAGCAGCCATTCGTCGGCGCGGAAGGGACGCAGGAACCACATCGCGTGGTCCAGCGACGCGTCCTGGGTCGGCTCGTCGCGGTGGGTGACCTTCGACGAACCGAGCAGGGTCATATCGCTCATGTAGGCGAGGGTGCAGACGTGGAACAGCGGGTCGTCGGGCAGCGGGTGGCGGTAGCGGAACCAGACCTGCTGCTGGGAGGCCAGGCCGTCGCGACGGACGACCGCGTCCTGCGGCACCAGCCGGATGTCCCAGTGCTCCCATTCCCGCATCAGCCACAGCCGCTCCGGGCTCATCGAGGCGCGTTCGTCCGGAATGTCTTGCGGCAGTGGGA
The DNA here is from genome assembly GCF_963869435.1 of Nocardia violaceofusca NBRC 14427. NCBI lineage: Bacteria > Bacillati > Actinomycetota > Actinomycetes > Mycobacteriales > Nocardiaceae > Nocardia > Nocardia violaceofusca. Next base: position 322,896 of record NZ_CAWMPM010000013.1, on the reverse strand, counting down.
CTTCCGGCATCACATCCTGATGTTCGGGGCCCTCGTCGCCAACGTGGAAGGAGGCCGACATGGTGAAGATCGCCTCGCCGTCCTGGACACCGGTGACCCGGCGGGTGCAGAACGAGCGGCCCTCGCGAATGCGTTCCACCAGGTACACGGTCTGCTCGGCGGGATTGCCGGGGCGCAGGAAGTATCCGTGCAGCGAATGCACCTCGAAGCGTGGTTCCACGGTGCGCACGGCCGAGACCAGCGCCTGCCCGGCAACCTGGCCGCCGAATGTCCGCGCCAGCTGGGACTTGGTGATCGCGCCGCGGAAGATGTCCCGCTCGAGCCGCTCGATCTCCAGTGCCTCTTCGATCGTCGCCATGTACCGTCCTTCCGCCCTGTGCCCCGCTCAGGCTAAGCGATGGCGAACCCGCTCCGGCGAGCGACTCTCCGCCGTGACAGCGCTCACGACGCCGGTTCGCCCTGCGATCCGATCAGTTCCCGCGCCTCTTCCTCGGACTGCGCGGCCGGCGCCGACCCCCACATGTGCCTGCCGTTGGGCTCCTGCAGGAAATACACCGACACCGCACCCACCAGCCCGGCGATGATCAGGTAGTACGCCGGCCAGTTCAGATCGCCGGTCGCGCCGACGAGCGCGCCGACCACCACCGACGTGGTGCCGGCGAACAGCGAGACCGCCACGTTGAACGACACCGACAGCCCCGCGCCGCGCACCTTCGTCGGGAACAGCGACGGCAGGGTGGACGGCATGGTCGCGCTGAAGCAGATGAGGGTCAACCCCATCATCAGCAGGCCCAGGAATACGGCGAACGCGTTGTCGGTGCGTACCAGCAGAATCATCGGAAACGCCAGCACCATCAGGGCGATGACGCCGGTCCAGATGATCGGTTTGCGGCCGACCCGGTCCGAGATCAGGCCGATCACCGGGATGGTCAGCAGCGCGATGACCATCACCGCGATCTGCAGCCACTGCGAGGCCGAGGACGACAGGCCGCCGCCGGTGCTGTCGGGCACGGTCGAGGTGACGTAGGTCGGCATGTAGGAGGTCAGCATGTAGTTGGTGACGTTCCAGGCGACGACCAGACCCATACAGACCAGCACGTACGGCCACAGCCGGGCCAGGATCTTGGCCTCGTCGCCGGTCTTGTTCGCCTTCTCCCGCTCCTCGGATTCCTTCTCCAGCGCGGCGAACGCGGGGGTGTCGGCCAGTCGCATCCGCAGATAGACGCCGACCGCACCCAGCGGCAGGGCGACGAAGAACGGCAGTCGCCAGCCCCACGACAGCAGCTGGTCGTCGGTGAGGGTGGCGTCGGCGAGCGTGACGACCAAGGCGCCCAGCAGATATCCGGTGAAGGTGCCGAATTCCAGCCAGCTGCCGAGGAATCCGCGCCGCCGGTCGGGTGCGTACTCGGCGATGAAGGTCATGGCGTTGCCGTATTCGCCGCCGGTCGAGAAACCCTGCAGCAACCGCGCGCACAACAACAACATCGGCGCCCAGATCCCGATCGTGTTCTGATCCGGGATACAGCCGATGGCGAAGGTGCCGGCCGCCATGAGGATCATCGTGGTGGCGAGCACCTTGTTGCGGCCGATGCGGTCGGCCAGCGGTCCGAAGAACATGCCGCCGAAGGGACGCACGAGGAACGCCACCGCGAACAGGCCGAACGTGGCGATCGTGCCGGCGGTGTCCCCGAGATGGGAAAAGAACACGTCCTTGATGGTCGGCTCGAAATACGCGTAGACACCGAAGTCGTACCACTCGGTGATGTTGCCGATACTCGCCGCGCCGATCGCCCGGCGGATGATCGGCGGATCGGTGACGACGATGTCGTCGAGCGACCACCGCTTCGGACGTTCACGCGGGACCAGCACCGCCACGGACTCCGACCTCCTCGACTTCGCGACAACCGTCGATCACCGGTGCCGCCGGGCCTGCGCGAGGTGTTCGATCGCCTCGCAGGTGTCCGCCGTGTCCGGAATCGACCCGCTCAGGCTATGCGATGGCAAACGCGCGCGGCGGGCGACTCTCCGCGATTCGCGCCGTGGCGGGCATGATAGGCGGATGCCCGCATACGAACCGATCGCCGCGGACGGGCTGGTCGAGCGGGTCGTCGCGGCCACCCTCGCGCTGCCGGGGCCGGTCGTGATGGCCGTCGACGGGGCCGACGGCGCCGGACCACGGAAACCGGCCGATCGGATCGTCGAACGGATCCGCACGCTCGGGCGGCCGGCCGCGCGGGTGTGGTTGCACGACTTCGTTCGCCCGGCATCGCTGCGGCTGGAGTTCGGGCGCGACGAGATGACCTATCGCACAGCCTGGTTCGACTACGCCGCGCTCGATCGCGAAGTGCTGGAGGCGGTGCGCCGGCGCGGGCGGTGGCTGCCCGCGCTGTGGGACGAAGCCGAGGACCGTTCCGCCCGGGCGCGCACGCAGTCGGCCGAACCGGGTCTCGTACTGGTGGTCGCGGGTCCGATGTTGCTCGGCCGGGGACTGGATTTCGATATCACCGTGCGGCTGCAGATGTCGGAGGCGGCACTGCTGCGGCGAACCGATTCCGCGGACCGGTGGACCGTGCCCGCTCTACTGCGTCACGACCGCGAGCACGACGACGTGCCCACCTTCGATGTTCGCTGGGATCATCCGGACCGCCCGGCGCTGCGGATCGGCGCCTGATCCGCGTCGCCACCTCGGATGCGCAGGGGCGCAAAGGCATTCGCGGCGGTCAGCCGGCGAAACGTTCGCGGTCGGCGACGGGGAGCCAGCATCCGGCGGCGATGTCGCGGTTGTAGGTCGTGCGGAAATGCTCGATCAGATGCGGTAATCCCGGATGGGTGTTGGCCGTCGACCACAGCAGCGCGTGCGGATAGGCCGGTGTCGGGTCGACGATCGGCACCCGCCGGATGTGCGGATGCCACGGATTGCGGAAGTGGTCGCTGCTCACGGTGGCCAGGGTGTCGGAGCCCGCGATGCGGGCGAGCATGGCTTCGATGCCGTCGGGCCCGGGGAACCGGGTGCGGTCGCGGGGCGTGGTATCGATTGTGACACCGCAGAATTCGCTCAGTTCGCGATAGAAGTCGGCCCACTCCGATGCCACCCCGGCGCCCGGGATCCACACCGTGTACGCGCCCAGTTCGGCCAGTGGCACCGCCGACCGCCCGGCCAGCGGATGATCTCGGCCGACGAGCAGATGCGCCGGATCCACGTACGCGGGCACGGCCGCGATATCGGCCGGCAACGGGCGGGGGCCACCCGAGGGCCGGGCGAACGCCGCGTCGGCGCGGCCGTGCACCACCATGTCCCGCGAGGTCACGAAGACGTTCGAGATCACGATCTCGGTATCGGCGGCGGGATTGCGGTCGAGGTAGAACCGCATCTGCTCGGTCGCGCCCTGCCGCTCGCCCTGTACCGCGACGCGCAGCGGGCGCGGCATCTCACCGACCGCCGCCACCGCGGTGTCGGCCACCGCCAGCAGTGCGCGCGCATGCGGCAGCAGCCGCGTACCGGCGGCGGTCGGCACGATTCCGGCGGGTACGCGGTCGAACAGCGCCACGCCGAGCTGGGCCTCGAGTTTCGCTATTCGCTTCGACACCGCCTGCTGGCTGATGCCGAGAACCACGGCGGCGAGACTGAACTGCTGTTCCTCGGCCGCGGCCACGAAGGCGCGTACGGCTGCCAGGTCGAGATCCGTTCTCGCAGCTCCACCCACAACCATTCGTTGTGCACCCTTCGCTGTATTCTCCTCGAGCCCCATCGCATCAGGAGCCGGCAACTTCCGGAAAACAGTACCCGACAAGCTATTCGGCGACCGCTCGCATCGTTCCGGCGGCCACGAATGGCCGCGCGACCACTGAGAGCTCACGCCGTGGGGATGTGCTGCCGGGTGCCGATCACCACGGTGCTCGACGCGGCGCGATGCGAACGAACCGAGCGTGCCGCATCATCCGGCACGAGCCGTCGGCACCGGAGGGCCGGATCGGCCCCGACGCCCGGGTCGGTTCCTCAGTCGCCGGCCGGTACGACGCCGCGGCGGGCCGATTCCGCGAGGCGAGCGGCGAGCCCCAGGATCAGTTCGCGCAACTCCCCCGGATGCCGCACCTCGAACGGGCGATCGAGTGCGGCGAGTACCGGCGGCAGCCAGTCGAGCCGCTCCGCCCGGATACCGACTTCCCACCAGCGCTCGGCGTCCGAGTCCGCCGCGTCGTCCGCGTCCTCCGCCGCATCGAGAGTCGCCACCGTCGCGGGCAGGTGGGCGCGGATCTGCTCGACGGTAGCGAAGATGCGCAGCCGCACGTCGTATCGATAGTCGGCGGCGGCGAATCCGGACACCACCCGCCGCACCGGATCGATATCGCCGGGCGCGTCGAACGATCCCGGCAGGGTTCGGGCGGTGGTGATGCGATCCAGGCGGAAGGTGCGATCCCCGCCGTGCCCGGGATCCACACCGGTGACGTACCACCGTCCGGAATGCGCGACGAGCCCGTAGGCGTGCAGCGTGCGTTCGCTCGCGCGGCCGTGGCGATCGGTATAGCGGAGCGTGACCGGCCGGTGGTGGCGTATCGCGTCGGCGATCGTCAGCAGCACCGCGGCGTCCGCGGAAGCGAATTCGGCCGGCGCATCGGTGAATGCGAGCGATTCCACCAACACGTCGAGCCGTCGGCGCAACGGCTGGGGAAGTACCCTCCGAATCTTGGCGGCCGCCGTCTCGCTCGCCGTCACATCCGTTGCGGCCCAGCCGATTCGGCGGCCGGCCAGGAGGCCGAGCAGGACCGCCAACGCCTCGTCGTCGTCGAACATCAGCGGCGGCAGGCGGTATCCGGGGGCGAGCCGATAGCCGCCGTAGCGACCACGCACCGACTCCACCGGAATGTCGAGATCGATCAGGTGGTCCACGTATCGGCGCACGGTGCGTCCCTCGACCCCGAGCCGGTCGGCGAGTTCGGCCACGGTCCGGGTGCCGCCGGACTGCAGCAATTCGAGCAGGGTCAGCACGCGTCCCGTCGGTCGAGCCATGATCTCGACCCTAGTGCGAATACTGGACCGATTCTGTCCCCTATTGCTCCTACGCTGCGGAAAACACCCTCGAACGGCAAGGAGCAGCCCATGAATTTCGTCTCGATCCGCATCATCACCGCGGACGTCGCGCGTCTGGCCGAGTTCTACGAGCGCGCCACCGGATTACGCGCTCGGTGGGCGAACGAGGATTTCGCCGAACTCGAGACCGGCGTCGCCACCCTCGCGCTCGCGAGCACTCGTACCGTCGCCCTGTTCGCACCCGGCTCCGCCCGTGCGTCGGACAACCACAGCGTGATCACCGAATTCCTCGTCGACGACGTGGACCGGGTGTATCGCGAGCTGTCCGGCGCCGGCACCGAGGTGGTCGCCGAGCCGGCCACGATGCCCTGGGGCAACCGCTCGCTGCTGGTCCGCGATCCCGACGGCAACCTGGTCAACTTCTTCACACCGGTGACGCCGGCGGCGATCGCGAAGTTCGCAGGGCGGACCGAGCCGGTCACGCTGGGAGTCGCCGGCGGGTGACGCCCGGGAACGACGACGCCGGGCCGTCCTGTGCAGGACGACCCGGCGACGTGGTTGTCTCGGAAGCGGTGTCCGAACGGTTACCAGCCGCGCTCGGCGAGGCGGTGCGGCTCCGGAATCTCCTCGACATTGATGCCGACCATGGCCTCACCCAGGCCGCGCGATACCTTCGCGAGCACATCGGGGTCGTCGTAGAAGGTGGTGGCCTTCACGATGGCGGCGGCACGCTCGGCCGGGTTGCCGGATTTGAAGATGCCGGAGCCGACGAAGACACCCTCGGCGCCCAGCTGCATCATCATCGCGGCATCGGCGGGGGTGGCGATACCACCGGCGGTGAACAGCACCACCGGCAGCTTGCCGGTCTCGGCGATCTCACGGACCAGCTCGTAGGGCGCCTGCAACTCCTTGGCGGCCACGAACAGCTCGTCCTCGGGCAGCGACTGCAGGTGGCGGATCTCGCCGCGGATCTTGCGCATGTGGGTGGTCGCGTTGGACACGTCGCCGGTGCCGGCCTCCCCCTTGGAGCGGATCATCGCCGCGCCCTCGGTGATGCGGCGCAGCGCCTCGCCCAGGTTGGTGGCGCCGCAGACGAACGGCACGGTGAACTGCCACTTGTCGATGTGGTTGGCGTAGTCGGCCGGGGTCAGCACCTCGGACTCGTCGATGTAGTCGACGCCGAGGCTCTGCAGGATCTGCGCCTCGACGAAGTGGCCGATGCGCGCCTTGGCCATGACCGGGATGGAGACGGCGTTGACGATGCCGTCGATCAGATCCGGGTCGCTCATGCGCGCGACGCCGCCCTGGGCGCGGATGTCGGCGGGAACCCGCTCGAGCGCCATCACCGCGACCGCGCCGGCATCCTCGGCGATCTTGGCCTGATCGGCGGTGACGACGTCCATGATCACCCCGCCCTTGAGCATCTCGGCCATGCCGCGCTTCACGCGGGCGGTGCCGGTCGTCGAGGTGGTGTCGGGCGTTGTCACGGGCAAACTCCTGATTATCGGGGATTCGTTCGAGGAGGCATCGCTGCGATGCGAACCTCCACGATTCTAGGCGCCCCGATCAGGCCACTAGATAGCCAGTCCGAGAGCACTGGACTGGTCCGCCTCCCACGGCCGGGATCACGCCCCGGGCCGGGCGGCCGCTACGGCGTCGCTACGAGCGCGCCGAAGGCAGGTACCCGTGGCGCCGGGCGGTGCGAAACCGCAGGCCGGCGCCACCTGTTCGTCAGATCGGGTCGACGACGAACAGCTGCGCCCAGTACGTCGCGGCCTGCTCGCCGATATACGGCAGCAGGAAGTCGTACAACAGATAGGACATATGCATTCGGTACCTCACCTCCACACACCGGTTCGCCGGATTCGGTGTGCGGCAAACCGGTTTCGACCCTAACCGATGGTGACCTGTCACACACCGGCAACGGCCGGGTATCGGCGAGATCGGCGGATTTCCGACGAAATGTGTTGACCGCCAACGCGTCCCACCGTCACACCTCGGCCAGCAGCGGCTCGAGCAGCCCGACGGCGACGACCCGGATCTGCTCCAGCGCCCGTTCGACCGGCCCGGTCGGCTGGAACAGATGACTGAGGGCAAGGCGCACAACGGTTTCGGCGGCCGACGCCAGCTCCTCCTCACCCACCGACGCCAGCTCGTATTGCGCGCGAACCGTCGCGGTGACCGCGGCGATCGCCCGGCCGAGCACGGGTTCCGGTTCGGTCATCAGCGCCGGCAACAGCGCGGTATCGGGCGCCGAACGGCCCGACAGCACCGCCTTGAGCAGCATATTGTCCGCGCCGCTGCGCAGGGTGAACTCCACGGCCGCGATCAGGCCGGCGATCACATCGTCCGGGTGGGCCGCCAGCTGCTCGGCGATACCGATCAGGAAGACGTCCACCTCGTTCGCGATCACCACCTCGGCGAGGTCCTGTTTGGTGCCGATCTCCTTGTACAGCACCGGCCGGCTGACGCCGACCTCCTTGGCCACCCGCGACATGTTCACCGCACCCCAGCCCTCGGTACAGACCAGGCCGCGAGCGGTCTCGATGACCCGCTCGCGCAGAAGTCGGCGCATATCGGACTGGAAGTTCGGCACGGTAGCCACGCCCATGATCGTACACGGTCCACGAAAATGTTCGCACTATTGACAACTTGCATGGATCTGTATTCAATGAGAACACTTCTTCAGAAAGTGTAAATACATCGAGGTGGGTGAGGCGCCGCTCCCGCCCCGTCCGCGCACTCCGTCCGCCGGACGCACCGTTCCATCGCGCATTCCGCGCACCGTTCGTGAGGAGAATTTCGTGACCACATCCCGAATCGGCGATCCGACCCGGACCGCACCGCCGCAGTGGCGCGACCGCAAGCGCCATCTCTGGCTGTTCGGCCTCGTCCCGCCGACCGCGGTCCTGCTCGCCACCGGCCTGGTGTGGCTGTTCCACCAGCTGGGCTGGCACCACGCGGCGTCCGTGTGGTGGTGGATCGGACCACTGCTGGTGTACGTGCTGCTGCCGATCCTCGACCGATTCTTCGGGCCCGACGGGCAGAATCCCCCCGACGAGGTGATGGAACAGCTCGAGAACGACCGCTACTACCGCTACTGCGTCTACGCCTACATCCCGTTCCAGCTGCTCAGCCTGGTGTTCGCGTGCTATCTGTGGAGCGCGGCCGATCTGTCCTGGCTGGGCGTCGACGGCGGGCTGAGCCTGATATCCAAGATCGGCCTGGCTCTGAGCATCGGCACCATGGGTGGTGTCGGCATCAACACCGCGCACGAACTCGGCCACAAGAAGGACGAACTGGAGCGCTGGCTGTCGAAGATCACGCTGGCGCAGACGTTCTACGGCCATTTCTACATCGAGCACAACCGCGGCCACCATGTGCGGGTGGCGACACCGGAGGATCCGGCCAGTTCCCGGTTCGGCGAATCGTTCTGGACCTTCCTGCCGCGCAGCGTGTGGGGCAGCCTGCGCTCGTCGTGGTCCCTCGAGAAGACCCGGCTGCAGCGAATGGGCAAGCGGCCGTGGTCGATTCACAACGACGTGCTCAACGCGTGGCTGATGTCGGTGGTGCTGTGGGGCGCGCTGGCCGCGGTCTTCGGTCCCGGGGTGCTGCCGTTCCTGGTACTGCAGGCGGTCTACGGATTCTCGCTGCTGGAGACGGTCAACTATCTCGAGCACTACGGCCTGCTGCGGCAGCGCACGGCCGCCGGACGCTACGAACGCTGCACGCCGGAGCACAGCTGGAACTCCGACCACATCGTCACCAACATCTTCCTCTACCACCTGCAGCGCCACAGCGACCATCACGCCAATCCCACCCGGCGCTATCAGACCCTGCGCAGTATGGACGGCGCGCCCAATCTGCCCAGCGGCTACGCCAGCATGATCACCGTCGCGTATTTCCCGCCGCTGTGGCGCCGCGTGATGGACGAGCGGGTGCTCGCCCACTACGGCGGTGACATCACCCGCGTCAACGTCCAGCCCGGCAAGCGCGATCGGATCCTCGCGAAGTACGGGGTCGCCTGATGTCCCGATTCCGTTGCCCCGTCTGCGATTACGTGTACGACGAAGCCGACGGCGCCCCGCGCGAGGGCTTTCCACCCGGCACCGCGTGGTCCGCGATCCCCGACGACTGGTGCTGCCCCGACTGCGGCGTGCGGGAGAAGCCGGATTTCCACGCCGATCTCGCCACCCACGACCCGGCCCCGACGAAAGGTCCCTGACATGACCGACTACAAGCTGTTCCGTTGCCTGCAATGCGGATTCGAATACGACGAGGCCCTCGGCTGGCCCGAGGACGGCATCGCGCCGGGCACCCGCTGGGACGACATTCCCGACGACTGGTCCTGCCCCGACTGCGGTGCGGCCAAGGCGGATTTCGAGATGGTCGAGGTCAGTCGCGCATGACCGGACGCATCGTCATCGTGGGCGCCGGGATCGCGGGCGCGACCGCCGCCCGCACCCTGCGCACCGAGGGCTACACCGGCGAGATCGTGCTGCTCGGCGCCGAGGACCGGCTGCCCTACCGCCGCCCGATGGTCTCGAAGGAGTTGCTCGCCGGCACCGCGAACGAACGCCGGCTCCTGCTCGAGTCCGCGCAATCGTGGCGCGAACTCGAGGTCGAGGTCCGCCTGGGGACCACGGTCGACGGCATCGACGTCGACCGCGACCGCATCCGTCTGGGCACCGGCGAAACCCTCGGCTACGACGCGCTGCTGCTCGCGACAGGTGCCCGCGCACGAGAACTGCCCGGCCCCGAATCGGGCGCGTACACGCTGCGTACCGCCGCGGATGTCGACGCGTTGCGCGCGGCCGTGGTGACCGGTGGATCGCTGCTCGTGGTGGGTGGCGGCCTGGTCGGATGTGAAGCCGCCGCGACGGCGCGCGGACTGGGGGCGGCGGTGACGATCGTGCACGCCGCCGACGCGCCCCTGGAGCGGGTTGCGCCGCGGGTGGTCGGCGAGCACTGCCGAAACCTGCACGCCGACAACGGTGTCGACATCCACGACGCGATCGTGCTGGACCGGATCGACGGGGGCGGTGGCGATGTCACAGCCACCGCCGTCGACGGACGCCGGTGGACCGCCGCGGCGGTCCTCGTCGCGATCGGCGCGGAACCGGATACCGGATTGGCCCGCCAGGCCGGACTCGCCGTCGGGGACGGCATCCTCGTCGACGAGTCCTACACCACCTCGGCATCGAACATCTTCGCCGCCGGTGACGCGGCGGCCGTCTACGATCCGGAATTCGGGGTCCACCGGCGCACCGAACACTGGAACAGTGCCCAGGCACACGGCATCGCCGTCGCGAAATCGATTCTCGGACAAACCGTTCCGTCGGACGAGGTCACCTGGGGCTGGACGACCCAGTACGGCGTCTCCATGCAATTCGCCGGTCGGCCGCAGCCCGAGGACGAGGTCGTGGTCCGCACCACCGACACCCCCGGCCGGTTCATCGCCCTGAGCCTGCGCGCCGGGCGTCTGGTCGCCGCCGCGGCCGTCGCATGCCCGGCCGAGTTGCGCACCGCCCGTACTCTCATCGCGGCCCGCACCACGCACGACCCGGACACCTGGTCCGACCCGGCCATTCCCCTGCCGGAGCTGGCAGCCGCGACCGAGCTGTCGAGCCACCACTGACCGAACAGCCGGAGGCAGGTCCCGGCCGGCCGGCTCCGTCACCGCATCCCGATACATCCGAGATCGGCTGTGAGCGGTCCGTTTTCGCGCTACGGCCTTGCCTGCGACGGGAGGTCTTCGTGGTCGCGGGTCTCGAACACACCTGATACCTTGCAGCTTTCGCACAGTTCGGCCGGGGTCCGGCCGGAGCGACAGAGAGGTCGCGGGTATGAACACGGCAGCACGCCGGCTCACCGGATCCGGCGCGCGCCGGATCGGGATCATGGTGCTGATCCTGGCTGTCGTGGCGGCGGTCGCGACGGTCGTGTGGGTGAACCGATCTCCGGAGCAGGCGCCGGAGGGCCCCGCGGCCGGTGGCCGGTTCCGAATTTCCCCTCGGCTCGACTCCGCTCCGGTACCACGATGGACGTTGCGCGCTGCCGACCTGTCCGATGAGCCCGGTGCGGTCCTGCTGGCGTTGCCGCACAGCCTGGACAGCTACCACGGGCACGGTTCGCCGATGGATGCCGGGCCGATGATCGTCGCGGCCACCGCGGTACCCGGCGTGCCCGGGCCCGGTACCGCACCGGCGGTCGGTCCCGTGCGGTTGTACGGTATCGATCCGGACACCGGCGCGGTGCGGTGGAAGATCGACGCCGGCGAGCTCCTCAACTGTAACGAGCGCGTCTTCGACGGACAGCTGACCTGCCGCGGCACGCACCGAGTGCTGATCATCGACGCCGCTACCGGCGCGATCGCCACGGACCACGCGACGGACTTCGAGGTGATCGACGTTGCGGTGCGCGACGGTGTGGTGTCCGTCGCCGGTCGCACCGCCGACTCGATGACCGCCGTGGTCACGCGGGGAACCGTTGCCGACATCGAGGCGAGCTGGCGCCGAACGTATCCGACACCGGTTCCCGGCGACCCGGTCAGGCCGAGACTCGATGCGCCGGACTACTTCCGGGACGGCCACGACCGCGGCGTTCGCGTCTACGATCTGCGCACCGGCGACCCGCTGTTCACCGCACCCGTCGGCGCCGTATTCGACGGCGGGATCATCGCCACGCAGGTGATCGATCGCGGCGGAAGCGCGGGACGAGTCACCCTTCTCGATCGCAACGGTCACCTGATCACCGAGGTCGGCAACCCCAGTTTCCTGCTCGAGTGGTACCCGACCGCGACCGCGTCCCCACCGCCTATCCTCACCGGTGAGAGCGCCTACGACCGGACGACGGGCCGAGTGCTGTGGACCAATCCACAGATCGGCCGCGACGAGTCCGCGGGCCGCCAGGGCGCGGTCGAAGGGGTGGTGGATCACACGGTGATCGTCCGATCGCCCGACGCGACGGCGCTCACCGGCCTCGATCTCGTCGACGGAAACCAGGTGTGGCAGCAGCCCGCGGGGTTCGCGAACACGGTGCGCGACGGCCTCACCGACGGTCGCCACCTCGTTCTCACGGACGGCATCACCGTGCACGCGATCGACGCCGGCGACGGTTCGACCGCCTGGTCGATGTCGCTGCCGCCCAGCGGCGATCCGAGATTGCGCTCCAGGGTGGAAGCGATGGGCGGCCGGATGGTTGTCGTGCTCGCGGACGCGTTCACCGGATACGCTGCGGCGTGAGTCGACGCGAACAATCGCCGCGGTTCAGCGGATGGACCGAACCTCCGGCTCGAGATCGGAACCGGCGGCGGTGAGCGCCTCGGCCAGCAGGTTGTCCAGGTGGTACGGGTACACCGTTTCGCCGATCCGGTCGAGTTCGGCGATATCCGGCGGCAGACACCAGCGGTAGGCGGTCACGCAGCGGCGTTCCCAGACGGTCGGGTCGGCGGGTTTCGGATCGAACCAGCGCACCCGGGCGACGAAGAACAACTCCTCGGAGCGAATCAGCTCGCCGTTGAACGGGAAGACCGCGACTCGCCGCCAGATCGGGCCGCGCAGCAGCGTGGAGTCCAGCGCCAGACCCGTTTCCTCCCACACCTCGCGCACCGCCGCGGTTCGCAGCGTCTCCCCCGGTTCGATGCCGCCGCCGACGGTGAACCAGAACGGCGAATCGGGGGTCTGCGGGTCGTGGCCGCGCATCAGCAGCACGCGGTCCTCGTCGTCGAGCAGCACCACCCGGGCCGAGGTGCGGACGGTGTCGACCTCGAGGCCGGTGGTCGCGGCCGGCGTGACCCGTTCCGCGATCTCGAAATAGGTGGGCAGCGGCGCGGTGCCGCCGAGGTGCAGCAACCGCACCGGGCGGCGGGTACGCAACGCCAGAGTGTCGCGCACGGCGTCGTTGTGGAAGCGGCGCGCGATCAGAACCCGCGCCTCGGCGTCGGCGAGTTCGGCGACCAGCTGCGGACGCAACGAGGTGATGTCGACCGCCGACAGCGCGGCCGCGAGCTGGTTCTCCGCCGTCTCCCGATCGCTCCAGTCGGCGCGTTCGGCGCGGTCGGCCAGCGCGATCAGCCGGGTGGACTGTTCGGCCGCCGTGGACTCCGACAACGGCCCGGCCATCGAGATCGCGACCGTGCGGGCCACCACCGCGCGCCGCGCCAGGGCCGCCTCCAGCGCATCGCGGGCCTGGTCACCGCGCACGTGCAGGCGGTCGAGCCGGTTGGCGGTGGAGTAGGCCCAGACTCCGATGGCGATGATGACCGCCGCGATCAGCGCGAGGACCAGGATGGTCGTCGCGGAGAAGGTGATCATCCAGCGGTCCTCACCCGGGCGTCGCCGACGGTGACCGTCTCGTACACCCGCAGAATCTGTTCGGCCACGACCGGCCAATCGTATTCGCCGACAACCTGATCCGCGGTGCGCACCAGATCCTCGCGGCGCTCGCGGTCGGTGAGCAATCCGTCGATCGCCTCGGCCAGCGCCGCGGAATCACCCACCGGCACCAGCACTCCCGCGGTCCCGTCGCGCAGCACCCGACGGAAGGCGTCCAATTCGCTGGCCACCACGGCGGTTCCGGCGGCCATCGCCTCCACCAGCACGATGCCGAAACTCTCCCCGCCCAGATTCGGCGCGCAGTACACATCGGCGCTGCGCATCGCCGACGCCTTCTCCGCATCCGAGACCTGACCGAGGAAACGCAGATGTCCGGCGTGTTCCCCCGCTTCCCGGCGCAGCCGTTCCTCGTCCCCGCGGCCGACGATCAGGATCTCCACGTCGGGATGGCGGGTGACCAGTTTCGGCAGTGCGCCCAGCAGCACGGCCATCCCCTTGCGGGGCTCGTCGTAGCGGCCGAGGAACAGCACCGTCCCGCCCGTACGCGGATATCCCGGCAGCCGTGGCGCATTCGCGAACGCCGGCACGTCGACCCCGTTCGGGATCTCGACCGCGTCGCTGCCCAGCGCCTCCACCTGCCAGCGCCGGGCCAGCTCCGACACCGCGATCCGCCCGCTGATCTTCTCGTGGTAGGGCCGCAGCACCCCCTGGAAGGTCGCCAGCACCAGCGAGCGGGTGGTGGAGGTGTGGAAGGTGGCCACGATGGGTCCCTCGGCCACCTTCAGCGCCAGCATCGAGATACTCGGGGCGTTGGGTTCGTGGACGTGCAGGACCTCGAAGTCGCTGTCGGCGATCCAGCGCCGCAGCCGGGTGTAGGCGGTCGGCCCGAACGACAGTCGCGCCACCGAACCGTTGTACGGAATCGCCACCGCCTTCCCGGCCGAGACGACGAATTCCGGCAGTTCGGTGTCGTCGGAGGCCGGCGCCAGCACGCTCACCTTGTGGCCGCGCTCGATCAGTACCTGCGCCAACTCCACGACATGTGACTGCACACCGCCCGGCACGTCGAACGAGTACGGGCAGACCATGCCGATTCTCATGACACCGCGTCTCCGGCGGACCGCTCATCGCCGCGCACGGCCTGCGCTGCCGCGATCCGCTCGAGGCGCTGGGCGGACAGATCCCGTTCCCACAGTGGCTGCAACATATGCCAGTCGGCGGGGTGTTCGGCGATATTGGCGGCGAACCGGTCCGCCAGCTGCTGGGTGGCCGCCGCGACACCGGCCGAAACATCCAGCGGCGCTTCGGTTTTCAGCCCCCACCCCTCGCGGCCCTGCTCGTCCACGGTGAACCAGGCGTGCACCGGCATCAGCGCGGCGCCGGTCTCGATGGCCAGTTTCGCCGCGCCCGCCGGCATCCAGGTGCGTTCGCCGAAGAACTCCACCGGAACACCCTTGCCGGTCAGATCGCGCTCGCCCATCAGGCAGACCACCTTGTTGTCGCGCAACCGTTGCGCGAGCTGCCGGAACGGCGGCTGCTCTCCGCCGGTCAGCGGGAACACCTCGAACCCCAGGCTCTCCCGGTAGGCCACGAAGCGCTCGAACAGCGATTCCGGCTGCAGCCGTTCGGCCACCGTGGTGAGGCCGCCGTAGTGCTGCACCAGCCACACCCCGGCCATATCCCAGTTCCCCGAATGCGGCAGCACGAAGACCACACCGCGCCCCCGCGCCAGCGCGACGTCCAGATTTTCGATGCCCTGGGGTGGCGGCATGAGCGGCGAATCCGCCAGCGCCGCATGGTCCAGAGTCGGCAGCCGGAACGCCTCGCGCCAGTACCGGGCATACGAGCGCATCGAGGCGCGAACCAACTCGTCGGGCACCTCGAGCGGGTCGACGTCCAGCACCCGGGCAAGGTTGCGGCGCAATTGATTCGGTCCCTCGCCGCGGTGGGCGGCACGGTTCGCGCGCCGGGCCGCCCAGTCGCCGCCGACGTCGAACGCGCGGCGCGCGGTGCGTTCGGGCAGTCCCCGTACCAGTCGCCACCCGGCCGCGTAGGCCCGGTCGGTCAGCGCGGCCCTCATCTGTGTCACGCCCCTACCACTTTCATTTCGCCGTATCGGAGTCGGCCTTGGTCACCGGCGCGATCACATCGCGGGCACCGGCCGAATTCCGTACCGCCAAGACTCGCTGGAAGACGGTGACGATGCTCAGCACCGCCAGGATGTACATCGCGACATACACCGCGTAGGTGAGCCACTCGATGCCGAAATAGCCACCGATGCCGGTGAAGCCGGCCCCGACCAGCACGATGACCAGGCGGTCGGGGCGTTCGATGATCCCGCCGTCGGCCGACAGCCCGCTCGCCTCCGCCCGCGCCTTGGCGTAGGAGATCACCTGCGAGGTCACCAGGACCACCAGCGTCGCTACGAACAGGTGCTTGCTGTGCTCGTGATACACCGACCACCAGGCGAGCGCGCCGAAGATGGCGCCGTCGGCCACGCGATCGCACGTGGCGTCGAGGACCGCACCGTATTTGGTGCCGCCGCCGCGAGCGCGGGCCATCGCCCCGTCGAGCATGTCGAACATGACGAAGAGCCAGATCACCATCGTTCCCCAGAACAGGTGATCGGTCGGGAACAGCGTCACCGCGGCCACGATCGAGGCGGTGGTGCCGATCAGCGTCATCGCGTCGGGCGTGAGCCCGGTGCTCACCAGCGCCCGTCCCAGCGGCGCGGTCGCCTTGGCGAACGTCTCCCGACCGAAGAAGCTCAGCACGCTACTCGACTTCCTTCGCCTCGTGCCACGCCCCGGCCAGCAGGGCCCGCGTCTCCCGCAACAACTGCGGCATCACCTTCACCCCGCCGACGACGGTGATGAAATTGGCGTCCCCGCCCCAGCGGGGAACGATGTGCTGATGCAGGTGGTCGGCCAGCGATCCCCCGGCCACGCCGCCGAGATTCAGCCCGACGTTGAAACCCTCGGGTCGCGACACCTTCTTCATCACCCGGATCGCCCGCTGGGTGAACGCCATCAGTTCGGCGCTCTCCTCCGGGGTGAGATCCTCGAGGTCGGCCACCCGCCGGTAGGGCACCACCATCATGTGGCCCGGGTTGTACGGGTAGAGGTTGAGCACCGCGAACACCCATTCGCCGCGCGCGATGACCAGTCCGTCCTCGTCCGACATCTTCGGGATCTCGGTGAACGGGTGCTTCAGCCCGGCCGAGGTCGTCTCCTCCGCGCCGGCGGGCGCGTCGGCGTCGGCCGGGCCGTTGCGGCTGTCGCGATCGGCGACCGCACCGGTGATGTAGGACATCCGGTACGGCGTCCACAATCGCTGCAACCGGTCCGGGTCCCCCGCTCCCGTGTCGACGATCCGACCCGGATCCTGTTGCGTCACAGCCTCTTCCACCATGCCCTCACTCACGCCCCACCGGTCCGGACCTCGAATCCTTCCGCGCTCGGCGAGGCGTTGTCGCGCCGCGAGATCCAGTCGACGACGGTCGCCACCGCATCGGCCACCGGCACGGTGTTGACCTGGGTGCCGTCGCGGAATCGGAAGCTCACCGCACCGGCGTTCACATCGCGCTCGCCGGCCAGCAGCATGAACGGCACCTTCTGCGCGGTGTGATTGAAGATCTTCTTCTGCATCCGGTCGTCGCTGCGATCGACCTCGGCCCGCACCCCGTGGGCACGCAGTTCCTCCACCACCGTGTCCAGATGGTCGGCGAACGCGTCGGCGACCGGGATGCCGACCACCTGCACGGGCGCCAGCCAGGCCGGGAACGCGCCCGCGTAATGCTCGGTGAGCACGCCGAAGAATCGTTCGATGGACCCGAACAGGGCGCGGTGGATCATCACCGGGCGCTGCTTGGTGCCGTCGGAGGCGGTGTATTCCAGGCCGAAGCGCTCGGGCAGGTTGAAGTCGAGCTGAATGGTCGACATCTGCCAGGTACGGCCCAGCGCGTCCTTGGCCTGCACGGAGATCTTCGGACCGTAGAACGCGGCGCCGCCCGGATCCGGGACCAGGTCCAGGCCCGAATCGGTGGCCACCTTGCGCAGCGTCTCGGTGGCCTCCTCCCACAATTCGTCGGAGCCCACGAATTTCTGCGGATCCTTGGTCGACAATTCCAGGTAGAAATCGTCGAGACCGTAATCGCGCAGCAGGCTCAGCACGAATTGCAGCGTCGAGGTCAGTTCGGCGTGCATCTGCTCTTTGGTGCAGTAGATGTGCGCGTCGTCCTGGGTCATGCCGCGCACCCGGGTCAGCCCGTGGACGACACCGGACTTCTCGTAGCGATACACCGACCCGAATTCGAACAGCCGCAGCGGCAGCTCCCGATACGACCGGCCGCGCGAGCGGAAGATCAGATTGTGCATCGGGCAGTTCATCGGCTTGACGTAATAGTCCTGGCCGGGTTTGCGCACGGTGCCGTCGTCGTTGTACTCGGCGTCGAGATGCATGGCCGGGAACATGCCCTCGCGGTACCAGTCGAGGTGTCCGGAGACCTCGAACAGATGTCCCTTGGTGATATGCGGGGTGTTGACGAATTCGTAGCCGGCCGCGATGTGGCGGCGACGGGAATAGTCCTCGAGCTCCTTGCGGATGATGCCGCCCTTGGGATGGAACACCGGCAGGCCCGAACCCAGCTCGTCCGGGAACGAGAACAGATCCAGTTCCAGTCCGAGTTTGCGGTGATCGCGCTTCTCGGCCTCCTCCAGGACGTGCAGATGGTTCTCCAGCGCCTCCGGCGATTCCCAGGCGGTGCCGTAGATGCGCTGCAGATCCTCGCGGTTCTGGTCACCGCGCCAGTAGGCCGCCGAGGAGCGGGTCAGCTTGAACGCGGGAATGAATTTCGTGGTCGGGATGTGCGGGCCGCGGCACAGATCGCCCCACACCTTCTCGCCGGAGCGCGGATCGAGATTGTCGTAGATGGTCAGCTCTTTACCGCCGACCTCCATGACCTCCGGATCGTCGATACCCGATTTATCGGAGATCAGCTCGAGTTTGAACGGCTCCTTCGCCAATTCCACCCGGGCCTCGTCGACCTCGACCACACGGCGCGAAAACCGTTGCGCGCCTTTGATGATCTTCTTCATCCGGGATTCGAGCTTGGCCAGATCCTCGGGGGTGAAGGGCCGCTCGACCTGGAAGTCGTAGTAGAAGCCGTCCTTGATCGGCGGGCCGATGCCGAGTTTGGCCTCGGGGAACTCCTGCTGCACCGCCTGGGCCAGCACGTGGGCGGCCGAATGGCGGATGACGCTGCGGCCGTCCTCGGAGCCGGCGGTGACGGCCTCGACCTCGACGTCGGTCTCGGGCGCCCAGGACAGGTCCCTCAGGTTGCCCTCGTCGTCGCGGACGACGACGACGGTATCAGGCCCCTTGGTGGCCAGGCCCGCTTCGCGCACCGCGGCGCCCGCCGTCGTCCCGGCCGGCACCCGGACGAGGGCGGCGGGGGTTATGCGGGCTGAGGTGGTCACGGCTGCGCTCTCCTTAGACATGTCGGCATTCTTGTTCCGGGCCGGTCGACGAACAGAAATCTCACCGGCGCGACCAATGCTATCGGGACAGTACCGGTCGTGCGCCGATGGACCGGCCGCCAAGCGGCCGCGGCCCGCTCACCCGCGCCGGGCCAGCTCGGTGAGCAGCCGCTCGCGCTCGGCAGCGGGCCTTTTGGGGCAGCTGGTGCACATATCGCAACCGGGCACCTCGTAGACCAGGCAGCAGGAGATGCGCCGCACGAATGTGCGCGTCTCGATGTCGGTGAATCGCGGCGCGGGCAGCCGCTCCCCGACCTGGGCGGCCAGCCGGGCGCCCGCCTCGGGGTCGCCCGCGTCGATGGCCCGGTTGCCGATCGCGTCGGCGACGATCGCCCACAGCGCTGCCGGACCGGCGCCGGTCACCCGAGCCACGACCGGGATGACGCGCCGCAGGGTGTCGCCCAGCGCGGCGCCGACCGCCTCGGAATCGCCCGCCGATTCGGACGCGGTCCGCTCGATGCCACCGTCGGGCCGGATCTCGCAGCGCAGCCGTTCCAGCGTGGGGTCGGGTGCCGGTGCGCCGGTCGCGTAGGCCTCGGTGATCGGATCCACCAGCGCCGAGGCGGCCATACACCACCACAGCGTGCCGGAGACACGGGAATCGCCTGTGCCCCAGGAGATTCCCATATCGGCGATCCGTTCCGACAGCCACGCGGGCTCGGTGAGTTTGATGCCCGCCACCTGGGCGGGCATCCCGGACGCCGCCGACTGCGCCACCATTTCCATCCGACTCCGATCCACATCGATCCAGCGAATGCACCACGTCCACCATGGCATGTCCGGCGCGCTCGGATCGAGACGGCGGCAGGGTTTCGGGGTGCGCCGCTCAGCGTATCGGCGCGGGCGACGCCGACGCTCAGGCGCGCCGCGGCAGCCGTCCCCGGGTCGTGGCGGGACGGCTGCCGCGGCGAAGGTGGACGGGTGCGCGAGTTCGGCTGTCGGGCCGACGAACTCGCGCACCCTGCGCCCGGATCAGGCGTGGGTCGGATTCCGGGCGGGTATTCCGGGTCTCTCGGCATCGGTGATCTCGGCGATGCCGGTCGTGGTGACCTCGAGGACCCGTGCGGTTCCGATATCGAAGAACAGGCCCGAAAGCGCAACACCGCGCTCGTCGACGGCCCGTGCGACGACCGGATGCTCCCGCAGCGTCTCCAGCTGGACCGCGACGTTGACCATGCTCAGCTGGTCGGCCGGGCCGTACCCGGCGGCCGCCGCGGCCGCCGCCACCGGATGGCCGCCGCGGTAGCGCTGCAGGGCCTCGGCGCCGTGGGCCAGCCAGTCGTCGATATCGGGACCGGCGGACCGGTCCGACAGCAGGGCGTTCATCGCACCGCAGCCCGAATGTCCGCACACCACGACGTTGCGCACCGACAGATTGTGCAGCGCGAAACTCAACGCGGCGTCCACCGACACATCGGTGCCGCGCGCCGGGATCAGATTGCCGATGTTGCGGACGGTGAACAGGTCACCCGGACCGCTGTTGGTGATCACATTCGGCACGATCCGCGAGTCGGAGCAGGTCAGGAAGAAGGAGTCCGGGTCCTGACCGTCGCGCAATTCGTCCAGGTGCGGCCGCATCACGTGGGCGTGGCTGCGGTGGTAGGCGGCGACACCGGCGGCGACGGGATTGCCACCCTCGGAACGCCACGGCCCCAGCACATCGTCGAGCAGCCCGCGGGCCCGGGCGCGCCGCGGCGGACGCTCGGCCGCATCGGCCATGCGCGCGGTCCCGATCTCGACGAATTCGACGGTACCGCCGGTGCTTTCGTGCTGCTGCGCCCAGGAGTGGATGGCGTCGTAGGCGGCGTGGTCGAGGAAGTCGACCGTCAGCTCCACCAGGACGTCCGCGCCGGCGGGCACCTTGGCCAGCTGCCCGGTCAACTTCGGCAGGGCGAGGAAGGTGCAGGTGCCGTCCACGCTCACCAGCCACCGGTCGGTTCCCTCGACCGGAGCGGCCTCGACCGAGACGCGCACCACGCGCCACAGCAGCAGCGCGAAGGCGACGACCAGACCGATCAGCACACCTTCGAGCAGGTTCAAGAACACCACCGCCGCGATGGTCACCGCGTAGATCACCAGTTCGCCGGTGCGGTGCGCGATCTTGATGTGAGCGAGCTTCACCAGCTGGATGCCGATCATCACCAGCAGACCGGCCAGCGCCGATTTCGGGATCTGCTCGACCACGCCCACCAGGGCGATCGAGAACAGCAGCACCCAGACGCCGTGCAGCAGCGCCGAGGCCCGGCTGCGCGCACCGGCGGTCACATTGGTCGCACTGCGCACGATCACGCCGGTGACCGGCAGGCCACCGATCATGCCCGAGGTCACGTTGGCCGCACCCTGCGCCATGAGCTCACGGTCGAAGTTGGTGCGGGGTCCGTTGTGCATCTTGTCGACGGCGACGGCCGACAGCAGGCTTTCCACGCTGGCGATCAGGGCCACGGTCAGCACCGCCAGCGCGACACCGCTCCAGTCTCCGCTGGGCATGTCCGGCAGGCCGACGGCGTCGAACAGCGACCCGCTCATCGTGATGCGGGCGGGGTTTCCGGGCAGCACCAGCGACAGCGCGGTGGCGACCACGATCGCCACCAGCGGTCCGGGAACCACGCGGATCTTGGCCGGCACCCAGCGCCAGCCGAGCATGATCGCGATGACCAGCCCGCCGATCACGACGTCGATACCGCTGAGGTGCAGCAGTTGATTCGGCAACTCGGCGACGTTCTCCCACGCCGAGCTCTGCGAGGATCCGCCGAGCAGGACATGAACCTGCTGCAAGGCGATGGTGATACCGATGCCGGCGAGCATGGCGTGCACGACGACCGGTGCGATGGCGAGCGCGGCGCGCGCGATCCGGCTCAGGCCGAACACGATCTGCAGCAGGCCCGCGCAGACGGTGATGAAACAGGTTGTCTTCCAGCCGAATTGATTGATGGTCTCGGCCATGACCACGGTCAGGCCGGCGGCCGGGCCACTGACCTGCAGGACGGAGCCCCCCAGGGTTCCCACCACGATGCCGCCCACGGCGGCGGCGATGAGTCCGGCCGCGACCGGAGCGCCGGTGGCGACCGCGATGCCGATCGAGAGCGGCAGAGCGACGAGAAAGACGACGACGGAAGCGGGCAGATCGTGTCGTAGGACGGAGTTCATCCGGTCCGACCAGCTGGGGCCCGGCGGGGCCGAGGGTCTGGGCGTAGCGACGGTGTCGGTGGACATATTGCTCCTTCACCGGAGCCGCCGCGGCGGTCCGGTCGGTCGAACATGTTCTCCAGGCATCGATTTCAGCTGCGAGACGTCGTTGTCCAGCAGTGAGCCGGAAGCGAGGGCAACCCTAATAGTAAAGACTAAGCAAAGGCTTAGAAAAGGATCTTTAGCCTCGCACACGTTCCGGATTCGATGTGACGGCCCTCACTCGCCTGGAGCTCCGACCTGCACCGGCACCACTGTGCGCCCGCTCGGCGCGCGTTTCCATCCGGCGAAATTGCCAGAACTGGGAATGCTCCTTTCAGGAAACCGGGACCGGCACGGGCTGGCGGAGGTCGTCGATATCGGCGATACCGTCGGGCGTGATCGCGAGGACGCGGGCGGTGGCGATATCGAAGAACAGGCCCGACAGCACCACACCGCGCGCCTCGATTCCGCGCCGCACGACGGGGTGGGCGGCCAGTGTCTCGATCTGCACGGCGACGTTCACCATGCCCAGCTGGTCGACCTCGCCGTATCCGGCGGCCGCGGCCGCCGCCGCCACCGGATGCCCGGCGCGGAAGCGCTCGAGCGCGGGGCGGCCGTGGGCGAGCCAGTCGTCGAGACCCGAGCCGGTGTGCAGACCGTGGTGCAGTGCGTCCATGGCGCCGCAGCCGGAATGCCCGCAGACGACGATCGAGCGCACGTCGAGTTTGTTCAGTGCGTAGACCAGCGCGGCCTCGACCGAGGTGTCGCGCCCGTCGGCGGGGATCAGATTGCCGATATTGCGCACGGTGAACAGGTCACCCGGGCCGCTGTTGGTGATCACGTTGGGCACGATGCGGGAATCGGCGCAGGTGACGAACAGCGATTCCGGATCCTGGGTGTGCCGCAGTTCGTCCAGATGCGGCCGCATCATGTGGGCGTGCCCGCGGTGATAGGCCGCGATCCCGGCGGCGATCCGATCGGTGCGGGTCGTGGGACGCCAGGGCGCGAGCACGTCGTCGAGCACGCGCCGGGCGTGGCCGCGCGCGGGTGGCCCCGCGGTGAGGTCGGCGATGCGCACGGCGCCCAGTTCGACGAATTGCACCGTGCCGCCGAGGCTTTCGTGTCGCTGCGCCCATTCGTGCAGGGTGTCGGAGGCGGCGTGGTCGATGAAGTCGACGGTCATCTCCACGGTGACCGGAACGCCTGCGGGAATCCGCGCCAGCTGAGCGGTGAGCCGCGGCAGGGCCAGGAAGGTGGCCGAACCGTCCACGGTCACGAGCCAGCGCCCGGTGTCGCCGACCGGCGCGGCCACGATCACCACCCGCACCACCCGCCACATGAGCAGCGCGAACGACAGCACCAGCCCGATCAGCATACCCAGCAGCAGGTTGCCGAAGATCACCACGAGAACCGTTGCGGCATAGACGATCAGATCACCGGCGCGGCGCGCGAGGCGGATATGCGCGAGTTTCACCAATCCGATACCGATGACGATCAACAGTCCGGCCAGAGCGGCCTTCGGGATCTGGCGCACCACCTCGACCAGCGCGACGGAGAACACCAGCACCCACACGCCACTGAGCATGGTGGAGGCCTTGGTCCGCGCGCCGGCCTTGGCGTTGGTGATACTGCGGACGATGACCGCCGCGATGGGCAGGCCGCCGAGCATGCCGGAGGTCATGTTCGCGACGCCCTGGCCGAGCAGTTCGCGATCGAGGTCGGTGCGATACTCCGGCCGCAACCGGTCGACGGCCACCGCCGACAGCAGCGTCTCCACGCTGGCGATCAGCGCGATGGTGAACGCGGTCAGCACGACCGCACTCCAATTACCGTGCGGCAGTTGCGGTAACGACATCGCGTCGAACAACGACCCGTGCAGCGTGATGCGTTCCACGCTGGTGGGCACCACCATCGCGAGCGCCGTCGCCGCGACCACGGCGGCCAGCGGGGCCGGGACCGCACGAATCCGGCCCGGTAGATAGCGCCAGCCCAGCATGATCGCGATCACCACCCCGCCGACCAGCGCGTCGCCGGCGTGCATCACCGTCAGCTGATGCGGCAGCTGCACGATGCTCGCCCACGACGAACTCAACGTCTGCCCGCCCAGCAGGACGTGCAGTTGCTGCAGTGCGATCACGACGCCGATACCGGCGAGCATGGCGTGCACCACCACGGGCGCGATGGCCAGTGCGCCGCGCGCGATCCGGCTCAGGCCGAACACCACCTGCAGCGCACCGGCACAGACGGTGATGAAACAGGTTGTCGCCCAGCCGAACTGGTGGATGCATTCGGCCACCACGACGGTGAGGCTGGCGGTAGGGCCGCTGACCTGCAGTACCGAACCGCCACACAGCCCGGCGACCAGACCTCCGACCACAGCGGCGATCAAACCGGCCGCGACCGGCGCGCCCATGGCGACGGCCACACCGATGGACAGGGGTAGCGCGACGAGGAAAACCACCACGGAGGCGGGTAGATCGTGGCGTAGAACGACCGAAAGGCCCCGAGGTGACGTCCGTCGGACCGAGTCGGTGTCGGTGGACATATTTCTCCTTCGCCGAACCGGTGTCGGTTCGGTCCATCGGTGGAACATGTACTGGCATCGAGAGCGGGCGGGCGAAGCGGATGACG
Organism: Nocardia violaceofusca NBRC 14427; assembly: GCF_963869435.1. NCBI lineage: Bacteria > Bacillati > Actinomycetota > Actinomycetes > Mycobacteriales > Nocardiaceae > Nocardia > Nocardia violaceofusca. Next base: position 298,195 of record NZ_CAWMPM010000013.1, on the reverse strand, counting down.
CGAGATGTGTTGCGCCTGCGACGCATCCGGACATGGATGCCCGGCAGCGGCCCAACGCGCCTAATAGTAAAGATAACGCAAAGCAGTTGGAAAGGGTTTTCAGCACAAAAGTCGGCGCCGGTACTGAATTGTGATCTATATCACAACCAGGCTCGAGGTCCGGAGTTGCCCGGGACCACCCCCGAACGCAGCAATGCACCGAAAAATGGTGGCGCAGAATCGCTTCGCCGCACCCACCGGCGATACTACCGCAGCGCCGTTCCTGGTCACTTGTACGATTCGCCTATCACCGAGGCCGAACGCGACCCGTGCGGCACAACTGCGGGACAGTGGGAAGGACAGGGTCGGTGCCATGTGCCGACCGCGACCCGGACGAGGAGGCAACAGTGCATATCGCGGTACTGGGAATGGGACGGATGGGCCGCGCCGTGGCCGCGCGCCTGCTCAACGGCGGACATCGGGTGACGGTGTGGAACCGTACCGAAGGTAAAGCGGGAGAACTGATTTCGGCCGGTGCGACGGAGGCCGGAACTGTCGCGGCGGCCGTGTCGGGAGTGGACGCGGCCCTCACCGCGCTCGCCGACGACGCGGCGGTGACCTCGGTGGCCTTCGGCGAATTGCAGACATCTCTCGATTCCGGGACCCCGTACATCGACTGTTCGACCGTCTCCCCGGCATTGGGCGCCGCCCTCGCCGACGGCTTCGGTGACCGGTTTCTGGCGCTCCCGATCGTGGGCGGGCCCGGTACGGTCACCGCCGGGAAGGCAACGCTGCTGGCCGGTGGGCCCGCGCAACTGCGGGACCGGCTCGCACCGCTGCTCGGCACGCTCTCCGAGCGGGTGCGCCACTACGATTCTGCGGCACACGCGCTGACCGCCAAGGTGACGACGAACTTCCTGTTGATCTCCGGAGTCGCGGCGCTGGCGGAAGCGTTCACCGTGGGGCGTTCCGGCGGACTCGGCGACGACCAGTTGCGCGAACTGCTCGCCGACGCGCCTGTCGTCGCCCCGGCGGTGGCGAACCGCTTCGACGCCGTACTCACCGCGTCCCCGGACGGATGGTGGACCACCGTCCTGGGCGCCAAGGACGCGGGACTCGCCGTCGACATCGCCGCGGAGGCGGGTGCCCACCTGCCGTTGGCGGAAATCGTCCGCACGCGTTACGAGGATGCGGCGCGAACGAATCCCGGCGCCGATATCTCCGCCATCGCCGCGCTGTACCGCGACGGCGGCGACTCCGCGCAGGGTTGACGACCGGGCTAGTCAGCTCCCGGCTGGGCTTCGGATCGAGCGAAGTGCACGACTTCCCACAGATGCCCGTCGGGGTCGGCGAAATAGCCGGCGTAGATCCCCCACGGCCGCGTGCGCGCGGGCTGGACCACCGTGCCGCCCGACGCGCCGGCGAGCTCCAGAACTCGTTCCGCCTCGGCGTCACTGCCGACGAACCAGCCCAGACTCATCGCGGAACCGTGCATACGTTCCGGCGGGATACCCGCATCCTTGGCCAGATCGTCGCGCCCGTACAGCGCCAGCGTCACCCCGTTGCCGAGCGTGAACATGACCACCGCCCCACCGGGATTCTCCGCATCCGGCCGGAATTCGGTTCCGATGATCCCCGGCGACTCCAATCCGAGCGCTCGGTAGAACCGCAACGACACCTCCAGATCGCGCACGCCCAGCGTGATCGCATGGATCTGTGCTCGCACCCCGATACCTCCGTTCTCGTCGTTCTCCGCACGCAGTCAACCTCGCCGCCGCCGCGCACGTCTTGAACGGATCGGACAGATCACCCGGGCGGTGTCACTCCCACCATTCGCCCGCGTAACTTCCGATACCGGGGTTGCGGACGGCACCGCATCGTGCCGCGCGACCGCGAAATACCGTCCGGCGCCACCGGAAACCGCTGGTAACGCCGCTGCGCACCGACCCGGTCGGCCGCGTAACCAGGTCTTTACCGGAAGTCCTTGTCGCGTAACGCGGATTCTCTGCACGCTACCGGCATGCACCACCGCTCCGAACAGCTCCACTCCGATCGAGCCGCTCACGACCGCCGGGTGTTCGGCGATCAGATGCGCGAAATCCTGCCGGCCGCAGCGCAACTGCCCGCCCGGCGCCTGCGTGATCTGCTGCGGGCGGACTTGCGGGCGGGCTCGTTCGGCGCCGGACGGTTGCCCGGCGAGCCGGAATTGATGGCGCGCCATCATCTCCCGCGCGACGTGGTCCGCGCCGCGCTCGGCATGCTGCGTGCCGACGGTTTGATCGAGCGCCGCCGCGGAGTGGGCACGGTCGCGGTCGGTGAGCACTACGTCGTATCCGGCGCGCTGCCACCGGAAGGCCGGACGCTCGAGCAACATCTGGCCCTCGGCCGGATCTCGCCACGCCTGCTGTACTGGGCCTGGATCCCGGCGCCGCCGGTGATCGCCGCCCATCTGGCCGATGTCGGGCCCGGAGACGATTGCCTGTGCGTCGAATACGTCCTGCTGCTCGACGATCGCCCGCTCGCGGTATTCACCAACTATTTGCGCGCGCCGGAGGCGACGCGGATCGATCAGGCCACGTTCGGCGACGACTTCTACAGCCTGTTGCGCGGCGGCCGGGTGGATGTCGGCGGCAGCGACGTCGGCGTCCAGGCCGCACGCGCCGACGAGTGCACCGCGGCACTGCTGCACATCCTGCCCGGTGAGCCGGTGCTGCTGGTGGAACAGACCATCCGCACCCGCGACGGTATCGCCGTCGATTACGCGCTGGGTTCCTGCCGCGCCGAGATCCAGCTCGAACTCGGCGCCATCCCCCGGCTCGACATGACCGCCACCCTGTCCCGCTGACACCACCGCCCGCCGAGGTAAGGACGACCATGACTCTCGCCGACCCACCCGTACTCTCCGGACTGACCGAGGCCGCCGCGGCGCTGCGATCCGGCGAGACCACCGCCACCCGGCTGATCGAACAGGCCCTCGCCGCCGCCGACGCACACGACGCGACGCTCGGCGTCTACCTGTCGCGATTCGACGAGCGCGCGGTCGCACAGGCCGCGCGCATCGACGAGAAGTTGGCGGCCGGCGTTGCGCTCGGCCCGCTGGCCGGGATCCCGATGGGAATCAAGGACATTCTCGCCCATGCCGCCGCGCCCACCACCGCGCAGAGCCTGGTTCTCGATCCCGGGTGGGGCGCCGCCCACGGCGATTGCACGGTGGTCCGCCGGCTCGAGGAGGCCGGCGCCGTGGTCACCGGCAAGGTGACCACGATGGAATTCGCCATCGGCCTCCCGGATCCGGCCAAACCCTTTCCGGTACCGCGTAATCCGTGGGATCCGTCCCGCTGGGCGGGCGGGTCGAGTTCGGGATCGGGCAGCGGCGTGGCCGCCGGGATGTTCCTGGGCGCGGTCGGGACCGACACGGCGGGCAGTATCCGCATTCCGGCAGCCTTCAACGGGATCACCGGATTGAAGCCGACCTTCGGCCGCGTCCCGAAGTCCGGCGTGGTTCCACTGGGGTACACCCTCGACCATCCGGGTCCGATGGCCCGCTCGGCCGCCGACTGCGCCCTGCTGCTGTCGGTGCTGGCGGGATACGACCCGGCCGATCCCTACAGTGCGCACACACCGGTCGACGACTATCCGGGCGCGCTCACGGGGGATCTGAGCGGACTGACCATCGGCGTGGACGATCTGGATCGGTTCGCCGACGGTGGGATCGATCCCGCTCAGCCACAACGGTTTTCCGACGCCGTGGCCGTGCTCGCCGCGGCCGGCGCCCGGATCGTACCCGTGGAGGTGCCGATGTACCGGGAACTGACCGCGGTCGATGTCGTGGTGATGCTGGCGGAGGCGCACGCCTACCACCGGCCCGCGCTGCGCGAACGCTGGGCGGACTACGGACAGGCCACCCGCATCATCCTCGCCGGCGGGGATGCGGTCAGCGGACCGGATTATGTTCAGGCTCAACGGGTTCGCCGCATCGGCAGGCAGCGGATGGCCGAACTGCTGACGAAGGTCGACCTGGTGGTGACGCCGACCGGACACCTCGGCGCCCCCGCGATAGCCGATCTGGATCAACTGCAACCGATGGGAGTGTTGTCGAGTCTGCACACCCCGTACTGGAACCCACTGGGCAACCCCACCCTCGCGCTGCCGATCGGCCCCACCGCCGACGGTCTGCCCCTGTCGATGTCGGTGTCCGGCAACCATTTCGGCGAAGCCACCGTCCTGCGCGCCGGCGACGCCTACCAACGCCGCACCACCCACCACACCGAGATCCCCACTGCCCTCCGCTGAATCGTCAGGAGCCGATCATGACCTGGACCACCGACCCCGAGGAAACCGCCGCGGTCGACGCCATGCGCGCGGCCGTGCGCGCCATGGCCGAACTGCTCACCACGGTCGACGCCACCCGCTGGACCGACCCGGCCGGCGGTTTCGGTCTCACCTGAGGCTCACGTCACCGGCGTTTCCCGGCGGCGAGGCACCGTACCGGGCCGAGCGCGGCGCCGAACCCACCGATTCGACCGGCCCGGCGTCCGGCCTCCACCAGCGCCGCCTCGCCGGCCGCGCGCGCCGCGCCGAGCCCGATGCGGGCGACCAGGTCGGGACGCAACAGGGCGGTCGGCCGCTGGGTCAGCCCCATCACGCGATAGAGGGTGGCGGCGATGACCGGATCACGCTCGGCCGCGGCCAGCACCGGGTCGAGGACCGCGACCGCGGCGCGGATCGCCGGATCGGGGTGCGGGCCGACGTGCGGCATCGCGCTGTCGGCGATCACGGTGAGCTGCCAGGCGTTATCGATCTCGGGTGTGACGGCGGTGTAGAAGCGGCTGGCCAGGTCGCGTTCGCCGCCCGCGGCGAGGCAGCGTTGCAGCACCCGCATCTGGATCGCCGCGATCGTCATGCCCTGGCCGTAGACGGGACTGAAACTGCACAGACCGTCGCCGACCGCGAGCAGGCCGGACGGGAACCGGTCGAGCCGTTCGTACCGTCGGCGCAGGTTGGCCTTGTAGCGGAAGGTGGCGATATCGGTGAGCAGTTCGCCGCGCCGTAACGCCGCGCGCACGTCCGGCGGAACGAGGGCCGCCGCGAAGTCCAGGAAGCCGGCCGGATCCGCGGGTGGCTGTTCGCCGGCGTGCCCGATCAGGGTGAGCACGTAGCGATTGCGCCCCTCCACCGCGAACAGAGCCAGGGCCCGCGGCGGGAGTTCCCGCACGCCGATGGTCAGCGATTTGTCGGTCCCCAGCGCACCCGGCTCGAGTTCGACGAACGCGCTGCGGTAGACGATATCGATGGTGGTGCCCTCTTCCGGTGGTCGCGGATAGCCGAGGGCACTCAGCCAGGCCGGGACGACCCCGCCGCGCCCGGTCGCGGCGACCACGACGTCGGCGGTGAGGTCTTCCCGCCCGCCCGCCTCGTGCACGGTGACGCCGGTGACGCGCGTCGCGGACGGATTCGTGATGACACCGGACACCTGGGACCGATCACGCACCGTCACATTCGGAATCGACAGGATACGTTGCCGCACATGGTGTTCCACATGCGGACGGCTGGCCTGGAGACCGCGATAGCCGGTGGAGACCTGCGCGAGTGTGCGCCCGGCCATCTGAAAGGTGACCTCCCCCAGCACATCGCAGTCGACCGCCCCGGCGGCGCGCAGCTGCGCCTCGAATCCCGGAAAGAACTCCTCGAGCAGGTCCTTTCCGCGCGGCAGCAGCCCGTGCACATGCCGGCCCTGCGGGACGCCCCGGCGCGCCTGCGAACCGTCGGGCAGCGCATCGCGCTCGATCACGGTCACGCGGTCGTAGTGGTCGCTGAGCACGCGGGCCGCCAGCAGACCGCCCATTCCGGCCCCCACGACCACCGCATGTTCGCCGATTCTCGCCATCGAGCCACCTTCATCGCACCACTGAGACTGTGGTACAAATTAGTCTCAGAAGTACGAGGAAACAACCACCATTCCCGCCTTCACCGGCAGAGCAGGCAGAATGAGGCGGTGACCAGGTCCGCGACCGAACTGATGGATGCCGCACTGCAACTCGTGGCGGAATCCGGCCTGACCGACCTGACCCTGACCGACGTGGCGCGGCGCGCGGGCGTATCGCGCGCGACCACCTACCGGGAGTTCGGCGACAAGGACGGACTGGTGGCCGCCCTCGTCCGGCGCGAGATCGGCACCATGATCGCCGCCGCGTACCAGGTGGTCGACATGACGGCACCGACACCGGAATTGGCCCGCACGGCAACACTTTTCGCACTGCGCTACCTGCGGGCCCACGAGGCGTTCCGATACATCCGCGGTCATGAACCGCAGTGGCTGTTGAACGCGGCGGTCACCCGTATGGAGTCCGAGCGCACTCTCGTCGAAACCGTGGCCGCGCTACTGACCCCACTTCTGTCGCTGCAACGCGCCGGCGATCTGATCGTGACACCGGAACAAGCCGCCGAGATCATCGTGCGGACCGTGTTGTCGCACATACTCGTCGAACGCAGCACCCTGAGCGACGACGAGATCGCGGAGATGGTCGTGCGGGCGACGTCGGCCTGAGAACACGCTCGGACTGAGACGGATTATGTACCGAGTATCACCGCCGTACGCCATGGGCAGGGCGCCGCCGAAACTTCCCACGGCGCCGACCACGGCGACATCTCGCCCGAGCCGGTTCCGCCGCTCATCGGCCGACCAAGGCGACAATCACAGGTGATCCAGCACACAGCCCATTTAGGTTGTGCACAACTTTATTGCGTCCTACATTTATCTACATGACCGATCCGCTGGCATTGGACCAGCAGCTGTGCTTCCAGCTGTACGCCGCCTCCCGCGCGGTGACGGCCCGCTATCGGCCGCAGCTGGACGCACTGGGGCTGACCTATCCGCAGTATCTGGTCATGCTGGCGCTGTGGGAGCGCGACGGGCGCGGCGTCGGCGATCTCTGCTCCGCCCTCGCCCTGGATTCCGGCACACTCTCACCGCTGTTGAAACGCCTGGAGGCCGCCGGGTTCGTCGAACGCCGGCGTGCCGCGGACGACGAACGGCGGGTCGAGATCCGGCTCACCGAACGCGGGGACGCACTGCGAGAACGCGCCTGCGACATTCCGGCGCGCATGGCCACCGCATTCGGCGGCGGACTGTCCCTGGACGAGTTGGTGACCTTGCGCGAAACACTGGCCCGGCTGACTGCCGCGCTGGATACCGAACCGGATGCCGAAGGCGCATCCACCGAGAGAAAGCGATGACCGATATGGCAATCCTCTACACCGCCGAGGCACTGGCCACCGGAGACGGCCGCAACGGCCACGCCCGCACCACCGACGGCAAGATCGACGTCGACCTCGCGACGCCGCCGGAAATGGGCGGCAGCGGTGCGGGCACCAACCCGGAGCAGTTGTTCGCCGCCGGGTATGCCGCATGCTTCCACTCCGCGCTGCGTCTCGTAGGCAAGCAGGAGAAGGTCGACGTCAGCGATTCCGCGGTCGGCGCGAAGGTCGGCATCGGCCCGAACGACGCGGGCGGCTTCGGTCTCGAGGTGACCCTGGAGGTGTCACTGCCGCACCTGTCTCGCGACGAGGCTCAGGCGCTGGCCGACAAGGCACACCAGGTGTGCCCGTACTCGAATGCGACGCGTGGCAACATCGACGTCCACGTGATCGTCGCCGAGGACTGAGTCAGCCGCGCTGCCACCAGCGCTTCGCCGGCGCCGGGTCGGTGTGCCCGCCACACCACCGGTCGGCCGGAACCGTCGCGCGCACCTCGTCGATGTGGGCGCCGCAGCCGGACCAGGTGGTCTTGCCGCAGGTCGTACAGGTGGTCGGGACGCACATGACATCTCCTCGTGGTCGGGGCGTCGTGGTGCGCCGTCAGCGGCGCACCACCATGATGGGACATTCGACCGAACCGATCAGCGCCACACTGGTCGAGCCGAGCAGCATTCCGGCGAATCCGCCCCGGCCGCGGCTGCCCACGACCACCAGTTGCGCCGAATCCGATTGCTCCAGTAGCGATTTCGCGGGATTGTCGCGCACCACCTGCAGAGTGACCGGCAGTTCGGGATACCGTTCGCGCCACGGCGCGAGCCGCTCGGCGAGCATGGCGTGTTCGGCGCGGACGATCGTATCCCAGCCGAACATCGAGATGTCGAGACCGGTGGTGTCGCTCCACGAATGCAGCGCCACCAGCTCCACACCACGCCGGTGCGCCTCGGCGAAGGCCGCGTCGACGGCGGGATCGCTGTTCTCGGTGCCGTCGACACCCACCAGCACCGGACGCCGCGCCGCGACCGGGTCGGTGGCCGAATGGGATTTGACGATCACCACCGGACATTTCGCATGATGGACCAGCGCCGAGCTGACCGACCCCAGCAGCCCGCGCTGCAACGCACCGCGCCCGCGACTGCCCGCGACCAGTGCGCCGGCGGTCTCCGATCGCACCAGCATGTCGCCGATGATCAGTTCCAGTCCCAGTTCGGCGTCGATATCGATATCCGGCCCGCCGATGTCTCGAGCCACCTCCGTCGCGCGCGTGAGGATCTGCTCACCGTCGGTGCGCAACCAATCCGGCTGTGCCGTACCGGCGGCCAGGCCGGGACCGAAACTCGCCGGAATCGCGATCGAATGCACGATCTGCAGCGGTGCTCCGCTCAGTGCCGCGTCGCGGGCCGCCCATGCCACCGCCTGCAGCGAGGTCGGCGAGCCGTCCACGGCGACAACGATCGGCCCCTTCACGGTCTCCGGCTGCCCGGCGGGTACGGACTTCTCGGTCACGGATTCATCGGCGGTCACGGACATCCTCCTCGATCGACTGGGCGGGGTACGAAAGCCGGTCCGGCCCGACAGCCGCCACCGGGCGAAACTCGGGAGCACTGCACCTGACGGAACAGCTCGATCGTAGCCGGAAGGCGGGGATCCCCCGGAATAAACCGAGTGAACTGGTCTGACCACTTGACCTCTGACCATGGCGGGATTACCGTACCGATCATGGCCTTTCAGCGGATCGACCGGCAGACGGTCCCCGACGCGGTATTCGACCAGCTCGTGACCGAGGTCCTCGACGGAGAACTTCCCGCGGGCGCCACCCTTCCGGCCGAACGGCAGCTCGCCGAGGCACTCGGAGTGTCGCGGCCGACTGTGCGCGAGGCACTGCGCAAGCTGGCGCACACCGGGCTCATCGACGTGCGCCAGGGCGGGGCGACCACGGTGCGCGACTTCCGTCGTGCGGCCGGTTTGGATCTGCTGCCCCGGCTCATCGTGCGCAACGGCGAGTTCGACCACACCGTGGTCGCGAGCATCCTGCAGGCGCGGCTGGTCCTGGGCCGGGAGGTCGCCGCCCTGGCCGCCGAGCACGGCGGCGCGCAACTGCACGCCGAACTCGGCGACTGCCTGGAATCGCTTGCCGCACAGCAGGAGCCGGTCGCACAGCAACTCGAGGCGCTGAAATTCTGGGACCACATCGTCGACGGCACCGGATCGATCGTGTTCCGGCTGTTGTTCAACACGCTGCGTGAGGTCTACGAGCCCGCGATTGTCGCGCTGGCGGGTGTAATGGCCCCCGAGGTCGGCAGTATCGACCACTACCGCCGGCTCACCGCGGCCGTCGCCGGCGGCGACCCCGCCGCTGCCCGCACCGCCGCGGACACGCTGTTGCGCGTCGCCGCAACACAATTCGACACCGTGATACGCACGATGGAAGGTGCGGACGATGACCGCTGAGACCCGCTCCCCCCGCCGGACCACGACGCTGCCCGACGCCTTCGGCGTCTTCGTGCGCCGCCCCTCGCCGTGGATCATCGCCACGCTGCTGGCGGGCGCGCTCGCCGCCCGGATCGCGGTGGGCGACTGGCAGCTCACCGACGCCCTGGTCGCCGGGGTGATGCTGGCGTTCTTCCCGGTGACGGAGTGGATGATCCACGTGTGCATCCTGCATTGGCGTCCCCGCCGGATCGGCAGGCTCACCCTCGATTCACTGCTCGCGCGTAAACATCGCGAACACCATGCCGATCCGCGCCGGGTGGACCTGATCTTCATCCCGTGGCAGACCTTCCTCTGGCTCTTCCCGGCTCTCGTTCTCGTTGCGGTGCTGGCGTTTCCGCGCATCGGACTGGGAGCGACCTTCCTGACCGTGGTCGGCGTGCTGGGTCTGGCCTACGAGTGGACCCACTATCTGATCCACACCGACTATCAGCCGCGCACCCGCCTCTACACCGCGGTCCGGCGCAACCACCGGCTGCATCACTTCAAGAACGAGCACTACTGGTTCACCGTCACCAGCTCCGGCACCGCCGACCGGCTGCTCGGCACCTATCCGGATCCGGCGTCGACGCCGAATTCCCGCACCGCCACGGCATTGCACGGCACCGGCCGCTGAGCACCGGGCATCGGCCGGAGCCTGCGGCGCACCGACGGCGGCCGCCCCCGGCACTGCTGCCCCGGATACTCGGGGCTGGTCCGATTCGTCCGGATGTAGTGAATTGGACGATGCGGCAGCCGCATTCACAACGACATCCACGGAATAGGACTTCATCCGAATGAAGAAACTCGGAACTCTGACCCTGATCGGTGCCGCCGCGGCGGCCGCGTTGTGCGGTGGTGCGGGCATCGCGGCGGCGGACGACGCCGTCTCCGCGACACCGGTGGTGGCGCCGGGCGAGCCGGACCCCACGGGCACCGGCTCCGCGTCCGGCATCACCGATCTGGTGAAGGCACTGTCGAGCGGAAGTGCGCAGGCCGCGACGCCCGCGCAGTGATCGGGACGGTTCCCCACTTCACCGGAGGTGGGGAACCGGCGCGGCGGGACCACTATGTTCGTGGGTATGCACTGGGATCAGATGACCGCCACGACCGAGGAGCTGCGCAAGCGAGCGACCCGCCTGCGACGCGGCGTCGGCCAGCTCGGCATCCTCGAATCGATTCTCAGCGCGGCGCACGGCCCGTGGCTGGGCGCGATGGACGCCGACGGGCGCGGCACCGCCGAACTCAGAATGCATCTCGCCGGGCGATATCGGGTGACCGCGGTGGTGACCAGCGCGGGCAAGCTGAGCCTGATCCAGCTGCACGCCCCCACCCCGGACGGTGGCGACAGTGAGCGCGTCCTCTCCCCCAAGCCAGCACTGCGCCGCGGCTGGGACGACGACGAGCCGATGCCGAAACAACCACAGTGGCTGGACTATCTGGTCGAGTGGGTGGGTTCGGCCAGTACCGACGTCGACCGGCGTTCGGTGCTCGAATGGCATCTCGAGGGCGCGGACCGGCGACTCGCGGCGATGAACGAGACGATCGAGAGTCTGCGGCTGAGCCTGGCCGAGCGCGAAGAACTTCGCGATGAGGTCGCGGCGGAGGTCGACCAGCTGCGCGCCGAACTGGACTCGCTCGATCCCGCGCGATAGGCGCCGATCAGTCGACGCGCGACAGTGGCTGAGTACTGCACCGGAAGGCACCGCCGAACAAGCGTGATACACCGAAATCCAGATATTCCACCGTGAGGCCGCGCTGTTCGAGTTGCACGCCGACCCGCTCGAACGCCGGATCGGTGACGTAGGTGTCTGCGTCGATGGGCAGGCCGTTGGTCGCCATCTGCGCCGCCTCGTCCTCGTCGACCTCGACACACTCCCAGCCCCGCAGCGGTTCGGGTAGTCCGTCCGGGAGCCGGTCCGGGCAGGCGACGAGCAGGCCCTCGCGGACCAGCCCCAGCGCGCAGTCCAGATGCAGCACGTGCGGCGGCAGGCGCACCGGCACTACCGTGAAACCGTGCGGCGCAAGGTATTTCGCCAGCCAGCGGATCCCTGCGGCATCGGTGGCCATACCCGATACGCCGACGAGGACGGTACGGCCCAGGACCACCACGTCACCACCCTCGAGGTACGGGCCCGGACCGGCCTGACCGGCCGGCGCCACCTCGGGAATCGGGATCGAGACGTAGGCCGCCGCGGACTCCAGCACCCGCTCGCACAGCACCGGCCGGCTGGTCAGGACCTCGAGGCGACGGTGCGGGAACTGCAGCGAACCCTCGATCACGTTCGCACCGACGGTGAACCACGGGTCGCGCACGAAGAAGTTGGCATATCCCGTCCGCGCCTGGGCCTGCTTCTCGGCCTCGGTGAGCAGTCGCGGGCGCAGCACCTCGACACCGTGCGACTCCAGCAGTGCGGCGAGATTGTCGCGTTCGGCCTCCCAGGCCGCCTGATGCTGCGGATAGACCTCGTCGAATCGCCTGCCCCACAGCGCATCGATGATCTCGGCGGCCTGCGGTTCCACCGGCGGGCTGTGACCGAGCGCCGCCCGATCGGCCGGGCCACGGAATTCCGACCGCGCGACCACCATCGTCCGCAACCGCGCGAATTCGCTGTCCACACGAATCTCCGAGCGCTTGGCAACCATGCAGTAAACAGTAGGGTGAACCACGGAATCCGTGCGGCGCACCGCGTGAAGTCGGTCGCTGACCGACCGGATCAGGTCTCGATCAACGACAGCGCGACGGGGATGAGGAGATCGGTCAGCTCACTCACGTCGGGACGAGGCTGCATCAGCAACCATTCGTGGGCGAGACCGTTGACCGCGCCGATCAGCACACTCGCCGACAGTGCGGCGCTGCCGCGCAGACGCGCGCCCTGGCCCGCGATCGGCACGACCACCATCTCCAGCAGGGTGACCCAGCCGTGCCGGCGTTCACGGCGATGCTGCTCCATCCGGTCGCTCGCGCCGACCACCTCGATGAACGCCAGCTTGGCCCGGTATGGATCGGAGGTGATCGAGTCGAGGTAAGCCGACAGCACCACCGCCATCGCCTGCGCCGGATCGGCCGGTGAGAGCGTGCCCAGAGTCCGCACGACCGCTGCGGCGGCCTCGTCCTGGACCCGGTCGTAGGCGGCGATCAGCACATCCTCGCGGGTCTGGAACTCCTCGTAGAACTGCCGCTTCGACAGTCCGGCCGCGGCGCACACATCGGCCAGCGAGCAGTTCGCGTAGCCGCGCTCGGCGAACACCTTCGTCGCCGCGACGATGAAACGCTGACGGCGTTCGGCCCGGCGTTCGGTCACCGCACGGCCGCCGTACTGTCTGTCCGCCATCGTCACGAATCCACACTATCGGTCGCGGCCGGGCGCGGCAGGGACGGTGTCCGGCTAGGCCGATTCCGCGACGCTCGCGAGAATCGCCACCCGCGCCACCGACCATGCCGCGGAGCCCGGATCGGTGAATTCGGCGTGCCCGACACCGGGCAGGATGTGCAGGTCGGTGGGGTCGCCGGCGCGGCGGGCGGCCTCGGCGTAGCGGCGGCTCTGTTCGACCGACACCACCCGGTCCGCGTCGCCGTGCACGGCCGTGACGTGCACGCCCCGGGGAAGATTGACGATCGGTGAGGCATACCGGTACCGGTCGGGTACCTCGTCGGGCAGACCGCCCAGCAGTTTGCGCACGAATCCGTCGTTGCCGTGCGCCACCGCGTAGTCCAGATCCAGTACCGCGGCCATCAGCGTCACACTGCGGATGCGCAACCCGCGCGATGCGGCCTCGCCGTCGGTCCGGCGGCCCGCGACCCATGCCGCCAGCTGTCCGCCCGCCGAATGGCCGGCGAGATGGACGTTGTCCAGATCGAGCCGGCCCCCGGCGCGCTGCTGGACGACCGTGCCCAAGGCTGCGACGGCGTCGTCGACATCGGTCAGCGTCACCGGCCAGCCGCCGGCGCCGTTGACCCGCCGATACTCGACATTCCACACCGCCACACCGGATTCGGCGAGCTGCCGGGCCTGCGCGGAGAACTGGGTCAGATCGCGGTACTGCGCCCAGCCGCCGCCGTGAATCAGCACCACCACCGGACACCGGCCGGACGATCCGGACAGCGGCCCACCGGCGGGCAGATAGAGGTCACCGAAGGTATCGGCTTCACGGCCGTACGCGATCCGGATCGGCACACCGGCTTCGGCCGGTTGGATGCTCAGGCCCGGCACCGCCGGACCGGCATGCCCATCCGGCGCCGCGGGTTCCACGGAACCGAAGCCGATCGCCGCGACGACGACCGCGAGTACCCCGGCCATCACCCACCGGCGCGCCCCACCCTGTTCAACGCCCACCACGTGCGGGCACCTCCTGCTCGAGCCACTCGTGGAATACGGTACTGGCTATCGAGCCGCGGTGTCGCCCCACGTGACGCGCGGCACTACCACCAGTGCAGCAGCGGTCCCAACTCCCGGCCGAGAGCCCCAGACAGCGAGCGCGAATAGCTCGAGGTCAGATGGTGTTCGTCGTGGTAGATCAGGATGTTGCCGGCGACCACCGGGCACACCGACGCATCGCAGAACGCATCGCTCAGGTCGATCGGGAAGATGTTCGGGTAGCGCGAGGCCGGTTCGAGCTGCGGATCGACCGGATCGAGCGCATCGCTGCGGCGCATACCGCAGCTGACCGGGTCGCCGCCGCCGGCCAGGCAGTCGGCCGCCGCGTAACGGATCTCGTTGTGGCGCAACCACGGTGAGTCGCGGATGGTGACGGTGTCGAGCCCGCGTTCGGCCAGGGCCGACCACACGTCCACATATTCGGGCGGTGTCTCGTCGCCGGTTCCGGTGCGGGGCCGGCTGCCGGTGGTGAACACCCAGTCCGGACGGTCGACGGCCAGGCGGTCCAGGACCGCGCGCGACCAGTCCCGGCAGTCGGGAATCGGTTCCCCCTTGTAGGTGGCGTCGTCGGCCAGGGTGAGCGGGCAGCCCATCTTCAGATACACCTGGATGCGGAAGGAATGCTGTGCGGCGAGCTCCTGGAGCGCCGGAACCCAGTGTTCGGCATGGGAACTGCCCACCACCGCCAGGGTGCGGGTGGCGCTCGCATCGCCGTAGGTGCAGGTGACCACCGCGCGGGTGTCCCAGTCGGCGATACAGCCGTCGAGCGTCGGCGGCGGTAGTTCGCCGGGAGCCTGCAAGACCGTGGGCCGCATCGGCGCCTGCGGGGTCGGCGCCCCCGCCGCCAGCGCCTCCGCACCCGGATACAGCACCCGATCCAGCGGCCGCGTCGGTGGCGCCGGATGCATGCGCACCACACCGAACTGCCATGCCCCCGTGGCCGCGACCACGGTAACGGCCACCGCGCACACCAGCGTGCCGGCGCCGCGCCGATACAGGGGCGACGAACTCAACGGCGTACTGCGCGCCCCCAGTCGCAACGGCTGTTCGACGAGCAGGTGCGTCGCCCATGCCAGCAGCAGCGACGCCGCGACGACCAGCGCGCCGTCGCGCAGCCCGGCGTGCGGGCGACCCGATTCGGCGAGGTAGAAGATGAGAATCGGCCAGTGCCACAGATAGAGCGGATAGGCGATCTCGCCGAGCCACTGCGCCGGCCGCGAGGAGAGAATCCGAGTGGGCCACGGCATGTCCCCCGCGGCGACGTTGTTTCCGGAGGCGATCACCGCCACCGCGGCGAGCACCGGGACCAGCGCCGCGGGGCCGGGATAGCGGTTGGCGCCGTCGACGATCAGCCAGCCGCACAACAGCACGCCCGCCAGACCGGCGAGCGCGGTGACCGCCCGCAGCATCCGCGGCAGCAGCAGGGCCGGTCCGGCCAGCGCCAGCGCCGCCCCCGCGAGCAACTCCCACAGCCGCGCGCCGCTGTCGTAGTAGTTCCAGCCCTGATGCGTTGCCGCCCCGTGGGCCGCGTACAGCAGCGACACGACGGCTGCCGGTGCGATCAGAACGGCCAGAACAGGACGCAGCAGCGCGATGCGGTCGATACGGTGCAGCACGGCGGCGACCGCAGCCACCACGACGAGGGCGAGCAGATAGAACTGTCCCTGCACGGCCATCGACCACAGATGTTGCAGCGGACTCACCGACGGATCCGCGGCCAGGTAGTCCGACCAGCTCGTCGCGAGTCGCCAGTTCTGGTAGTAGAACAGCGACGCCAGGGTTTGCCCCGCCAGATCCGACCATTGCGTATAGGGCCGCGTGGAGATCGTCGCGGCCACGACGGCGGCCAGGACGACGACCATCGCCGGCAGCAGCCGCCGCCCGGTGCGGCGCAGTGTGAATCCGATGCCGACGGCTCCCCGCTCCGCGCGGCGCACCAGCAGTCCGGTGAAGAAGAATCCCGAGAGCACCAGGAAGACGTCCACGCCGCCCGAGACCCGGCCGAACCAGATGTGGAACACCACCACCAGCACGATCGCCACACCGCGCAAGCCGTCCAGGTCACCGCGGTAGACGGTCCTCTTCGACGCGGTCTCGGCCCGGCCCGACGCCGGCCGACCCGACGCCGAACGCGCCGCTGCGGGCCGCGGCGGCGCGACGATCCGGGCGCGCGCGATACCTCCGGTCACCACGCGAAACGCCGGTTCCCGCGAAGGGGCGCCGGTACCGACACACGAGGGTGGAGATGAACACGCGCAGACCACAACACGTCCACTCTCTTAGCACGCCGCAAACACTCAGCGCCACTTCGCTTTCCAGGGGCGCACCGATGAACTAGACTGCGCGCGCGCGACGGTGGCGGTCCCGCCACGCCCGCGCCGGATTCCACGTCGGCGCGGTCCGGGTCCGGGTGAGCGGGTAGCACGCCAGGCCGATCAGGAAGGCCGAGAAGTGGCCGACTCCCGTGAAGGTCAGGTGGATCAGCGGCGGCGCGGCGAAACAGGCCGTGGCCGCCACGACATACACCCACCGCCACGGATACGCGATGTGATAGGTCAGCACGCCGATGATGCCGGCGAGGAAGTAGCTGACACCGATATCGCGCACGTCGACGAGAGCGGGATCGGCGTATCCGTGCCGGATCGCCCAGCCCAGCAGGCCCTCGCTGATGTAGGTGGCGCCCACGTGGGCGAGCAATCCGACGATCGCCCAGCGCAGGGCGCCCAGCCACCGTTCGGCGGGCGCGTGGAATACGCAGTACAGCACCAGATACGGCAGCCAGAAGTAGCCGGCGACCCACAGCAGGCTCGTCACCAGGACGTGGAGCGGATCGCTCTTCAGATTCGACAGATTCGTCGAGCGCTCGCCCAGAATGATCTTCAGGTCGTCCAGCGGCACCGCATGCTGCACGATCGTGGTCACCAGGAGCACCGCCAACCACGAGAACGTCCACGGCGCCGTGCGGACGTAACGCCATGCCGCGGCGGCACGACCACGCATCCGCTCAGATCGTCGATTCGCCACCGTGGCTCCTCACAGGCCGATCGGGCCCGGCGCTCACGAGGCGTCGAGCGCCGGCGCATCGACTGTGTATCGCCTGCGCCACGGCGGCATCACCCACCGCGGATGAAACGCCGAGGTGCGGCGGCCACCGGACTGCCCCGCCGCGGTCAGCCGGCGTCGACGACCGATGCGGGCAGACCGGCCAGGCTGCGGCTCAGATAGCTGCCGTCGCCGGTGAGGGAGCGTTCGAATTCGAGCGGGTCGTTGAGGTAGGTCGTCGCCAGCGATTTGGTGTGCACGCGCGCGTACTGCTCGCCGTCGGTGGAGCGGTTCTCCATACGGACTCCGGACAGCAGGTGGACACCGGGCGCACCGTCGGCGGCGTCGAAACCGTAGGCGACCGGGCCGGTTTCGTCGAGGCCGTAGCAGATGGTGATCGGGCCCGACACGGCCCGCACCCGTGCCGCCACCGAGGAGGCGACCGAATGCGGCGACAGCCGCAGCCGGATCCGGCGCAGCGCCGCCGCGACGTCGACCGACAGGTCCTCCCGGGTGCCCTGCACCATCGCCTGATAGACGGCCGGTTCGGCCACCAGCACGGTCGGAGACTCCGCGGCGAGGTGGCGATGGATATTGCCCGGCGCGTGGGTTCCGGCCGGCAGCACCAGATCGGCGCCGGCGACGAGATTGGCGACGGTGGCGGTGTGGAATCCGAAGCGCCCGAACAGACCTGCGAAACACAGCGTCCGATCGGATTCGCGCAGTTTGCTCGCCCCCACCCACGCGGTGGCCGCGTTGAGCACCGCGGTCGCGGAGTACTCGAGACAGACCAGTCGCCGCGACGGCGCCGAGGCGACGCGGCACAGTTCGGTGTCGCGGTGCAGGGCCGGGCGGTCGCCGTCGAAATCGGTACGCTGCGCCCAGGATCGTTCGTCGAGCCGGATTCCACCGGCCTGCCCGGAGGCGACGACGGCGTCGATGCCGCACTCCTCGATCAGCTCCCGCATCGCGGTGAGCGGCAGTGCCGGATTGGCCAGGACGGGGATGTCGCCGCGGGCGAGCAACGACAGCATCGTCGAGATGTATCCGGGGGAATTGCCGAGCGCCACAAGGACTCTCGCACGCGGACGGCGCAACACCGTATCGAATCGCGCGGCCTTGTCGGAGACCTCGGCGAGCAGGTCACCGAAGGTCCGGCTGTCGTGCATGCTCGACACCGTCGCGTACGGGCGCATCCGCATGGCGGTCGTGACCGCGCTGAACAACAGCGCGGGCCTACCGGCACCGGTCGCGATATCCCGGCCCCGATATCCTCGAATATTCACCGATGCAGAATTTATTGTCATCGAATACCAATCTTTGTTCCCCCTTGTCCGATATCTACCGCATTCCTCCCCGCAGTACACGCTCGCACCCGATCACATGTGGACACAGGCAGCAACGCATCGCCTGCGAAGGAAACGTCACATGTACGCCATCGGGATGCGGACACATTAGCCAGAACAACAACAATGCGCAACCGCACGCATTGTCACGTGGTGTGCGAAAGCATTTACGGATGCAAGCACATTTGCACGGTTGAATGTACGCGATTCTGTGCGTACGCCGGGCCGCTCGGCGATCTTCATCAGGTACCGTCCGCCGAGCTCATCGACACCGCGAATCCTCCTGCGGCACCGATCGTTCCTGTCGCACCCCGGGGCCCGTCGCAGCACCTGACCGAGCGAGGCGCCGACGTCTCCCCGGACCGGGCGGCCGCGCAATTTCGCGTCACGACGGCTCGGAACAATCCTTCCCGCACCCGTCCTCGGGTATTCTCCACAAATGATTCCGCAGCCCGGCGGGAATTACCAGAACTTCGGCGGCACTTCCTCGGCCGGATATTCCGGCAATTCGTTGTCAGGCCGGGGTCCGCGCGGCCTCGTGCGACTCGCTCGGCACACCGGAACCGTCCGCCCGCTCCGGCACCGAGAGATCGTAGACCGTATAGGCCGCGCGGATCACCGGCTGGGCCACATTGCGCACCCGGACCCCGCCGGGTGTGGTGCCGCGCTCGTATCCGGCGTGCGCGTGCCCGTGGATCGCCAGATCGGCGCCTCCGCAGGTGTCGATCGCCTCGCCGAGCAGGTACGAGCCCAGGAACGGATAGATCTCGGGCGGCTCGCCGTGCAGGGTGTCCCCGCAGGGGGAATAGTGCGTGAGCGCGACCTTCACATCGGTGTCCAGCCCGCACAGTGCGACATGCAGCGCGTCGGCGAGATCGACGGTGTACGAGGCGAAGTCGCGCATGATGCGCTCACCGAACACGCTCGCGCACTTGCCGGCGAAGCCACCGCCGAAGCCCTTCGTCCCCGCCACGCCCAGCGAATACGGACCGACGGTCACCGTGGTGGAGCTTCCTTCCAGCACCCGGATCCCGTGATCGCACAGCAGGGCCGTGATGTCGTCCTGCAGATCGGAATGGTGGTCGTGGTTGCCGAGCACCGCGATCACCGGCACGCCGGGGTCCTCCAGTTCGGCGGCGACCACCCGCGCCTCGTCGAGGGTGCCGTGCCGGGTGAGATCGCCACCGACCAGCAGCACGTCGGCCTCCTCGGGCAGTCGCTCCCATGCCGGGCGCAGCGTTCCCTGTGACTCCGCGCCGAGGTGGATATCGGCCACCGCCGCGATGCGCACCACCCCGTCTGTCGTCCGTTCCGGGCCCGTCATCAGCTGAGCCGTTCGTGATCGACGATGGGCGAGTGCGTGGAGGACACCCGAATATCGTTGTGAATGCGCAGTTTCGGCGCGTGCTCGCGCACGATGTCCTCCAGGTCGCTGCGCTGCTGTTCACTGCCGACCTCCCCGCACAGCACCACCACGGCGCCGCGGATGGTCACTTGCACGCCGAGTTCGGCGGTGCGCGGGTCCTCCGCGAACGCCCGCCGCAGATTCGCGACCAGATATTGCGGCAACACCTCGTCGCCCGAGTCCTGAGCCATGACCTCACCTCCGATTCCGAGATCCTCGACCAGCGCCAGAAACGCCCGTGCGTACGGCGAGACCGCGGTTTCGTCCCGGGCGCGCCGCCAGTCGACCTGTTCCCGCAGATCCCGGGCGACCGCCAGCAGCCGGGTGAAATCGAGCCGGTGCGGGTCGAGGACCATCAATTTGTCCACCATCAGATCGGTGCCGCTGAGCACCGGAGCCGCCGCCGGGCCTATCCGCATCCAGGTCGCGCGGCCCAGCAGATCGTCGTCGACGTTGCGGTAGTTGGGCCGGAAGATCAAGTCCACCAGCGTATCTCCGTCGTACACCTTGGTCAGCCAGTCCTCGGGCGGGTCGACGGCGTGCAGCCCGGACGCGGTCAGGATGTCGCGGGCACGGAAGGCGTCGGCCGGTTTGACGTAGATGTCGACATCGTGATCGCTCGCGGGACCCCCGCGCGCGTACACCGCGCAGCCGCCACCGACCGCGAAGTCGATCTCATGGGCCAGCAGCGCGTTCACCACCTTGGTGAGCGTGTGCAGCAACTGCTCTATCGAGGCAGTCATAGCGGGCGCATACCCGCCGTCGGCAGCGGTATTCACGGCGTCGCGACAGCCTGGGGAGCGGCTCCTTGATCTCGGCATCGGCCCAGCGCATCTGTCGCAACGTCTCCGGATGGCAGTCGGAGGCCAGATCCAGCAGTTCGCTGTCTCTCGCCGCCTGCGCCGCCTGGGCCAGGATTTCCCAGTTCACCGACACCACCGCGGCGTGGCTGTGGAGCGTGCGCAGATCGCGCAGCAACAACAGCGCGGGCGCGTGCCGCCGGCCGACCAGAGTGCCGAGCGCCCGGCGCGCCGATTCCACCGGTCCGGCGACCGACAACGGCGACGCGTCCAGGCGCAGGCCGCGCCGTTCTCCGGTGTGGGCCAGTTTGCGGCGATGCTCGTCGGTCCAGAACAGCAGATCCCGGCACACGTGGTGGACCTCGTGGTCGGTGCGGTGACGATCGGCGGTGCGGATCAGCAGTTTGCCGAGATGGGTTTCGCTGCGGTGTATTTCGGCGAGCATGGCGTCCAGGTCGTTCATCGCGCGCTCCGCTCCGGTTCGACCGCCGGTGTGGTGGTTCGTTCCGATCGCCGGCCGGAGCGCACGAGTTCCATCGCTGCCGCGCCCGATTTGAACAGCGGTTGTTTGGACACCGGATCCCATTCGGTGGGCGTGAGCTCGTTGGCGGCGGTGCCGTCCTTCCCGGCGGGGCGATCGCCGACCGCGGTGTCCCAGTAGCCGTAGTGGAACGGGAGGAACACCACGCCGGGACGGATGTCGCCGGTGCGCAGCCGGGCCGTCACCTGCCCGCGCGTGGTGCGCACGCGGACCAGGTCGCCGTCGTCCCCCCCTCGCGCCGGGCGTCCTGGGCGGCCATCTCCACCCACACCTCCGGCGCGGCGGCCCGCAGTTGCGGGGCCCGGCCGGTTTTGGTGCGGGTGTGGAAATGGTAGAGCGTGCGACCGGTGATCAGCGCATACGGATAGTCCGCACTCGGCGACTCGTGCCGCGGAAGATACTCCGCCGCCTTGATGACCGCGCGGCCCTCGGGGTTCAGCGCGCGATATTCGGTCGGCTCCAACGGCGCTCCGGTGATCAGCTCGCGACCGTAGGTTTCGCAATCCTGCGGCGCCGCACGGAATTTCGCGTCGACGTACAAGCGCTCGGTGCCCTCCGGATACTCCTCGGTGCACGGCCACTGGATACCTCCCCGCGCGCGGAGTTTCGCGTAGCTCATGGCCGAGTAGTCGCACAGGCGTCCCGCACTGCACCGCTTCCACTGCTCGAACACCTCTTCCGGCGTCCGCCACGGCAGCAGCGGTGCGCCGTCGGCGTCGCGCAGATCCAGGCGGCGGGCGTAGTCGAGGAAGATGTCCAGATCCGGCCGGGCAGCGCGGGGGGGCTCGACCGCCTTCTCCGACAGGTGCACGGTGCGGTCGGCGTTGGTGAAGGTGCCGGTCTTCTCGCCCCAGGTCGCCGCGGGCAGCACCACATCCGCCAAGTGCGCCGTCTCGGACAGGAAGATGTCCTGTACGACGAGAAACAGCCGCCGCTGCGACAGCAGGGCACGCACGCGCGCGAGTTCGGGCAGCGACACCGCCGGATTGGTGCCGTTGACGTACAGGAAGCGGATCGAGCCGTCCTCGACGAAGCGCAGGATCTGCATCAGATGCGTCGGCGCGCTGAAGTGCGGTATGCGTTGCGGGTCGATATTCCACAGCCGCGCCAGTTCCTCGACGTGAGAATCGTTGGCCCAGTTGCGGAATCCCGGCAGATCGCCGTTGGCGCCGCATTCGCGGGTGTTCTGCGCGGTGGGCTGGCCGTTCATCTGCAGGACCCCGCAGCCGGGCCTGCCCAGCATGCCGCGAATCAGATGAATGTTGTTGACCTGCACCGCCGCCGCGGTGGCCTGGTGGGACTGGTAGAAGCCCTGCAGCACCGTCGACAGCACCCGCTCGCCGGTGCCGATCATCCTCGCCGCGGCCCGCAGATCGGCCGCCGGCACGCCGCAGATCTCCGCCGCGCGGTCGGGCGTGCAGCCGGCGACCTGTTGACGCAATTCGTCGAAGCCGACGGTGTGCGCGTCGATGTAGTCGCAATCGATCCAGTCGTTGCGGATCAGCCCGTGCAACAACGCGTTCATCACCATCACGTTGGTGCCCGGGCGCGGCGCCAGATGGATGGTGGCTGCGCGCGCGACCTGCGTGGTGCGGGGGTCGACGCAGACGAGGACGGGCGGATTCGGGCCGCGCAGGCGATCGAGCATGCGCGACCACAGCACGGTCCGGGTTTCGGCGACGTTGTGGCCGTAGAGCGCGATCACGTCGGCGTGGTCGACGTCGGAGTAGCTGCCGGGCTGCCCGTCGGAGCCGAACGACTCCTTCAGCGCCTCACCGGCGGTGGCGGTGCACAGCCGGGTGTTGCCGTCGAGATGATCGGTGCCGATGCCGCCGCGAGCCAGGACGGTGAGCGCGTAATACTCCTCCAGGAAGAGTTGGCCGGTGGTGTAGAAGCCGATCGATCCCGGCCCGCGCTCGCCCAGCAGCTCCCGGGTTCGCTCGGCCACCATCGACATGGCTGTGTCCCAATCGGTTTCGACCAGTTTGCCGCGGCGGCGCACGAGCGGGGCCGTCAGCCGGTCGGGAGAATTGTTGGCCTGCCAGCCGAACAGGTCCTTCGGGCCCAGCCGCCCGCGATTGACCCGGTCCCCGGCGCGGCCGCGGACCCCCACGATGCGGCCCTCGTGCACGGCGATATCCATCGCGTCGCCATTGGAATGCAGCACCGAGGCGGTCGGCACCCAGCGTTCCACCATGTCCTCGCGCACACCTTCGGCCAGGAACATATCCACGCGTTCCGGCCACGGTTGCCCGGGCCCGTACGGAGTGCGCGTCCCCCACGGGTGTGCGATGCGGTCGTGTTCGCTCGCCCCGGCCGTGTGGGCACCGGATCGGATATGCATGGTCACCTCGGAGACGAAGGGTGGCGGATGGCGCGGATCCGGTCCTGGCGACAGCCCGGTCTGTGTGCGCGATACCCGCGCCGACCGGGTTGTAACGGGTTCGCGCTGTTCGCGGCGGTCCGGTGCGGCTACCGTCGAAGTCACGGGCGAATCTTCGGCATTCGAAGGGAGCAGCGATGGCCACCGCATCTGTATCTCGGCATCGGGCGCGGGTTTCCCCGGTGCAGGCCGCGGCCTATGCGGTCGGGGCGGCGTTCCTGGTGGTCGGGGTGCTCGGGTTCATCCCGGGCGTGACCACGAACTACGACATGCTCACCTGGACCGGGCATCATTCCGGCGCCGAGTTGTTCGGCGTGTTCCAGGTCTCGGCGCTGCACAACATCGTGCATCTGGTGTTCGGCGTCGCGGGCCTGGCGATGGGCCGCACGACGATGACCGCGCGGACCTATCTCATCGCCGGCGGCGTCGTCTACCTCGCGCTCTGGGTGTACGGCCTGGTCGTGGACAAGGAGTCGACCGCGAACGTCATTCCGGTCAACACCGCGGACAACTGGCTGCATCTGGGCCTCGGCGCGGCGATGTTGCTGCTCGGGCTGTTCCTCGGTCCGGCCGGCGACCGTCCCATCCTGTTCGAGGGATCGCCGCAGCCGGGACGGCCGGAGTCCGCTCCACCCGGCACCGGCCACGGGCGGACCGATTGACGGGCCGATCAGAGAATCGGCCGGCCACCGGTGACGGCGAGCCGCGCACCGGAGATGTAGCTGCCGTCGTCGGAGGCCAGCAGCACGTAGGAGGCGGCCAGCTCGGCGGGCTGTCCGGCCCGCCCGAGCGGGACGTCGTCGCCGAAGTTGCGGACCTTCTCCACCGGCATGGTGGACGGGATCAGCGGCGTCCAGATCGGGCCCGGCGCGACGCTGTTGACGCGAATCCCCTTCTCCCCCAGCAGCTGTGCGAGGCTGGCGCAGAAGTTGGCGATGGCGGCCTTGGTGGCCGCGTAGGGCGCCAGCGTCGGTGAGGGCATATCCGAGTTCACCGAGGAGCTGCCGATGACCGAGCCGCCCGCCGGCATATGCGGGACGGCCGCCTTCACCAGATGGAACAGCGCACCGACGTTGAGCTTGAACGTGTAATCCCATTCGTCGCCGGAGATCTCATCGAGGCTTTCGTGCGTCATCTGATACGCGGCGTTGCTGACCAGCACATCGATCTTGCCGAATTCCGTTGCGGCGCGGTCGATGACGACCTTGCAGTGTTCGGGATCGGACAGGTCGCCCGGCACCGCGACCGCCTTGCGGCCGGCCTGCTCCACCAGCGCGACGACCTGTTGCGCGTCCTCGTGTTCGTCGAGGTAGGAGATCAGCACGTCGGCGCCCTCACGGGCGAAGGCGATGGCCACGGCGCGCCCGATTCCGCTGTCGGCGCCGGTGATCACCGCCGCCTTCCCGGTGAGTTTGCCCGACCCCCGATAGCTGTCCTCCCCGCAGTCCGGTTGCGGGGTCATCCGCTGCTGCACCCCGGGGACCTGTTGTTGCTGCTCCGGAAAACCCATCGCGATCTCCTGTCGACGTGGCGGCGGTGGAGGCCCCTACGGTCGGTGGAGCCCGGGTATTCTCAGCACTCGCGCTACCCGCACCCGCTTCGGGCAAACCAGCGCCGCGCTCAGGGCGCGATCAACCGCCGGGCCGCGAGGACGGTGGCGGCGCGCCGGTCCTCGGCGTCGTCGTCGTGCAGGGCGTGGACCGCGGAGGTGCGGGCGAGATCGGTCAGCAATGTCAGCAGGGTCAGCGGTTGAAAGGTGGCGGTGATCAGCCCGGCGCGCTGACCGCGGCGAATCTCGGCGATCTTGGGTGCGACCGCGCGCCGGATCGCCTCGTCGGCGTCCGGGATATGGGTGCGCTCGATCTCCGCCCACGCCTGCAGCCGGGCGTTGTCGGGGTGGTGCAGATAGTGATCGAAGAGCCTGCCGACATAGGACGGCAGATCGTCCGCGTCCAGCGCGGTCTCGGCGGTGGTCTCGGTCGCCCACTGCTCGGTCACCGCCGCGTAGAGGTCGTCCTTGCCGGTGAAGTAGGCGTACAGGCGGTCCTTGCTGGCATTGGCCGCCTCCGCGATCCGGTTGATCCGGGCCCCGGCGATGCCGTAGCGGGCGAACTCCGCCTTGGCCGCGGCGAGGATTCGCTCCCTGGTGGCATGGCCTGCTGCGCGCATGCCGCGGATCCTATCTTGCCGAACCAGTCGGTTCGGGTGTAGTTTCCCGAACCAGCTGGTTCGGGAAACTGTGGAGGATGCGATGACCGGGACAACCGAGCGCTGGCGCGAGCTGGCGGCGCAATCGAGCGGAGTATCTACCGACGAGCTGGACCGGCTGTGGGCCGAACTCGCGGTCGTGCGCGCCGAGGACATCCTCGGCGAATGGAAGGGCGCCGCCTTCCGAACCGGCCACCCGCTGTGCCGCGCACTGGACAAGAGCGGCTGGTACGGCAAGACCTTCCATTCGACGATGGATGCGAAACCGCTGATCTGCCGCGCCGAGGACGGCGCGCTGTACTCCGATGTCGAACTGGGCGGCGGCGAGGCCACGCTGTGGAATATCGAATTCCGCGGCGAGGTCACCGCGACCATGGTCTACGACGGCCGCGCGGTGTTCGACCACTTCAAACGCCTCGACGACAACACGCTGATGGGCATCATGAACGGACGCCCCGAACTGGTGCTGGCCGGCGGCGAATACTTCTACTTCCTGCTCGAGCGGGTCTGAGCCGTGCCGGTGACCACTGCCGCGCTGTCGCGCGATCCACGGGCCGCCTTCAGCCTGGAATCCGTCACGATCGACGAACCGCGTGCCGATGAGATCCTGGTCCGGATCGAGGCGTCGGGAATCTGTCACACCGATCTGGTCTCCCGCGCCGCCGGCGCCGCCGACCGCCCGATCCTGCTCGGCCACGAGGGCGCGGGTGTGGTGGCCGCGGTCGGCGCCGAGGTGGCGGGCGTGCGGCCCGGCGACCGGGTCGTGCTGACGTTCCGGCACTGCGGCACCTGCCGCAACTGCCGGCTCGGCCGCCTGCCCTACTGCGCTCATTCCACCGCGTTGAACCAGTTCGGCGGCCGTGCCGATCGCTCGCCCCGCATCACCGTCGATGGCACGCGCGTGCGCGACGGCTTCTTCGGGCAGTCGAGTTTCGCCGGATACGCGCTCAGCACCGCGGACAATACGGTCGTCGTCCCCGGCGACACCGATCTCGTCGTCGCCGCCGCGCTGGGCTGCGGCTTCCAGACCGGCGCGGGCGCGGTACTGAATGTGCTCGCCCCCGAACCGGATTCGCAGATCGTGATCTACGGCGCGGGTGCGGTCGGCATGGCCGGGCTGCTGGCCGCACGGACACGTCCCGGCACCACGGTGCTGGTGGTCGAACCGTCCGCCGATCGCCGTGCGCTCGCCCTCGAACTCGGCGCGGCCGCCGCCCTGGCCCCGGGCGACGAGACCGCCGCGACCATAGACAAACTCACCGGCGGCGGCGCCACCCACGCCCTCGACACCACCGGTCGTCCCGACGTGCTCGCGGCGGCGGTAACGGGGCTGGCCACCGGCGGCGCGGTGGCGGTGGTCGGCCTCGGCATCGGCGTCCCGCAGCTCGACATGCGCGATATCGTGCTGGGCGGCAAGACCATTCACGGCTGCCTGGAGGGCGACGCGGTGCCGCGGCGATTCATCCCGCAGCTGCTCGAGCTCTACACGGCCGGCCGGCTGCCACTCGACCGGCTGGTCCGGTCCTACCCGTACACCGAGATCGGCGCCGCCCTGGCCGACCACCACGCGGGACGTGTCGTCAAACCGGTTCTGGCCTGGTGACCGCGGCCGGCGCCGCGTTTCGCCGGAAACGTCGCGGGTAGCTCGGCGAGTAGATGCCGGCCCACCCGCGACGAAGGGACTGTTCATTCCGCCTGTCGGATATCGCGCACGAGCGGCGCGACGGCTGACCACGACGTGGCCGGGGCGCGCCTGCACTCGTTCCGGGCGCGAACGTGAGGCACTGATCCAGGCCGCGAAAATGGCCGCGGCCGCCGTCGCGGCCTGGACCATCGCCCGGGCTGCGATACCGGCGCCGCAGTCGTTCATGGCGCCCTACGCGGCGGTCTTCCTGATGACGACCACGGTGTACCGCTCACTCACCGGCGCCGCGCAGCAGACGTGCGCACTGCTGGCCGGGCTGGCGGTCGCCTACCTCACCACACTCGTCTTCCCGCAGCCGGTGCTGACGCTCGGCGTCGCGGTATTCGTGGGAATGATTGTGGGGCAATGGCATCGGTTCGGCACCAGCGGTATCTGGACCGGGGTGACCGCACTGCTGATGGTCTGTTACGGCACCGCGCAGAATCTGACCTATCTGGCGTATTGGATGGCCGAAATCCTGCTGGGGTCGGCCATCGGAGTCGCGGTGAACATGATCGTGCTGCCGCCCATGCATCTGCGCCGCACCCGCGAGGCCGTCGACGCCCTCGCCGGCGAACTGCGCGAACTGCTCGCCTCGATCGCCGCGGGCCTGACCGAGCACGTCGATCCCCCGACCGCAGCGCACTGGCAGCATCAGGCGCGGCTGCTCGATGCGACCGTGCGGCGCGCCGACGACGCGCTCGGACAGGGCCGCGAGAGCCTGCGCTGGAATCCGCGCTGGCTGGTCCGTCGTCGCCGCGACTGGCATCCCGCGGTCTCCGAATCCCCGTTCCGGA
Organism: Nocardia violaceofusca NBRC 14427; assembly: GCF_963869435.1. Classification (NCBI taxonomy): domain Bacteria; kingdom Bacillati; phylum Actinomycetota; class Actinomycetes; order Mycobacteriales; family Nocardiaceae; genus Nocardia; species Nocardia violaceofusca. The sequence goes on along the minus strand of NZ_CAWMPM010000013.1, from coordinate 269,908 downwards.
CGCTGAGCGAGGTGTCCGAACAGGTCAAGCGATTGACCGAGGCAGTGGCTACCGGCGCCGAATACGACGAATTCGGCGAGGTGTTCGCACCCCGGCTCGCCCACCTGGTCGAGGTTCTGGCCGACGCCGTCGCCTGCCTCGATGCCGCCCATGCCCATCCGGCGCGATTGGACGCCTACCTCGACGAACTGCGCACGGCGCATGCCGACACCGCGGCCGCCGTGCGGGAGCTGTCGGAGCGGCACATCCCCGGCCACGCCCAGCAGGCCGCGCTGCTCGCGGTGGTCCGCTCGATGTACTCACTCGACGCCGGGACCGAGTGATCCGTGTACGAGCGCGCGGCGCGGGTATGGCGTCAGCGTTGCCCACCGAGACCATGGGGAGGTCGCAGCATGACAACAGTCACCGAATCGGTCGATGTGCACGTACCGGTGACCACCGCCTACAACCAGTGGACCCAGTTCGAATCGTTCCCGCAGTTCATGCAGGGCGTCGAGCGGGTCGAGCAGCGCGACGACACGCACACCCACTGGACGGTGCACGTGGCCGGCGCGACGCGCGAATTCGACGCGAAGATCACCGAGCAGCACCCCGACGAGCGGGTGTCGTGGACCTCGGAGGCCGGTCCCCGGCATGCCGGAGTGATCACTTTCCATCGACTCGACGAGGACACCACGCGCGTGACCGCGCAGATGGATATCGATCCCGACGGGTTCGTGGAGAACGTCGCCGACAAGCTCGGCATACTCGATCGTCGCGTCAAGGGTGACCTCGAGCGTTTCCGCGACTTCATCGAATCGCGCCCACGGGAATCCGGTGCCTGGCGCGGCGACGTCGACCGGCCCCGGCCGTAGCGCATGCCCGCGTCCTCGCCCACTCCCGGTGGTTCGGCGCCGCTCGATGCCGAGCCCGTCGACGCCGTGATCATCGGCGGCGGGCACAACGGCCTGGTGAGCGCCGCGCTGCTCGCCGATCACGGCTGGGATGTGGTGGTGCTGGAAGCTCAGGACACCGCCGGGGGCGCCGTGCGCAGCGCCGAGCTGGTGCCCGGCTATCGGATGGATCTGTTCAGCGCGTTCTATCCGATGGCCGGCGCCTCGCCGGCGCTGCGCGGCCTCGGTCTGGAAGATCACGGATTGCGGTGGAGCCGAGCGCCCATCGTGTACGGCCACCCTTGCAGTCCCGAGGACACGGACGCCGCCGTCGTACATCCGGATGCCGAGATCACGGCCGAGGCGCTGGCCCGGCGCGACAGTCGCGACGGCCGCACCTGGATGCGGCTGGTCGAGCAGTGGCGGCAGGTACGCGAACATCTGCTCGGGTCGTTCCTCGGCCCGTTCCCGCCCGTGCGCGGGGCGGCCGGGCTGTGGCGCGATCTCGGATCCGCCGAGCTGTTCCGGTATCTGCGGTTCCTGATCCTGCCGGTCGGGCGGATGGTCGACGAACTGTTCCACGACGAAGCCGCCAAATTGCTGATCATGGGCAACGCGATGCATGCCGATGTCCCGGTGGACGCGCCCGGCAGCGGCGTCTATGGCTATCTGCTGAGCATGCTGGCCCAGGAGGGCGGATTCCCGGTTCCGGTGGGCGGGGCCGGGGCATTGAGCGAAGCCCTGGTGCACCGCGCCGAATCGGCGGGGGCCCGGGTGCACTGCGGGCAGCCGGTGGAACGCGTCGTCATTCGCAACGGGCGCGCCGACGGTGTGATCACGGCCGCGGGTCAGCTCGTGCGGGCCCGTAAGGCGGTCATCGCCGATATCGACGCGCCGACCCTCTACACCCGGCTGCTCGCCGACGCGGATCTGCCGCGGCGGTTGCGCGCCGATCTGGAACGATTCACCTGGGACGCTCCGACCGTCAAGGTGAATTACGCACTCTCCGAACCGATTCCGTGGCGGTCGAAGCAGCTGCGGGAGGCGGGCACGGTGCATCTGGGCGCCGACCGGGCGGGGCTGGCGCGGTGGACCACCGATATCGGCACCGGCGTGGTACCGCACACGCCGTTCATGCTGTTCGGTCAGATGACCACGGCCGATCCCAGCCGGTCGGCGCCCGGCACCGAATCGGCGTGGGCATACACCCATCTGCCGCGCGGGGTCACCGACGACGCCTCGGCCGACCTGCTGGCCGAACGGGTCGATGCGGTCCTCGAAGCCCACGCGCCCGGCTTCGGCAGCCGGATTCACGCGCGGATCGTGCAGCGGCCCAGCGATTTGCACAGCGCCGACGGCAATCTCGTCGGCGGCGCGGTCAACGGCGGCACCTCCCAGCTGCACCAGCAGTTGGTGTTCCGGCCGGTCCCGGGACTCGGGCGGCCCGAAACCGTGGTGCCGGGACTGTATCTCGGCTCGTCCTCGGCACATCCGGGCGGCGGTGTGCACGGCACCTGCGGCGCCAACGCCGCCCGCGCCGCGCTGGCCGACTCCCGTCCGACCGGCTGGCCGCGGCGAAAGTTGTTGTCCCGCTTGCACTCCGCGCTCTACGACACCGACCGCTGACCGGACGGAGCCAGCTCGTGGACCTGTCGATCACCTTCGTCGGCAACGCCGCGACGCTGCTTTCCTTCGGCGAGATTCGCAACCCCCCTTACCGCCGGGCCGCGACTGCCCTTCGGCCTCACCGTCACGATGGACGGCGCGCAGGGCGCCGGGCTGGTGGACCTGCTGCGGCTGCGGCAGCGCGGATGGCCGATCGCATCGCGGAAATCCCGCGCCGCGAAACCGTGGGGCTGTGAGCGCCGGCGGCACGTGTACGACGCGCCGCGCTGGGCATTCGGGCTGCAAACACCCAGCGAACAGGAGCACATCATGAGATCACCGCATCGTCTGCTGGTCGTTACCGCCGCCGCGGTCGGCCTCGGGCTCGGCGCGACCGGCGTCGGAGCGGCTCAACCGGCCGCACTGTCGGCGCAGGACAGCGATTTTCTCGTCGCCGTCCACCAGGGGAATCTGACCGAGATGCTGTCCGGCGCGGGCGCGGCGGCCATGGGCACCTGTCAGCAGGTGCGCGACCTCGGCCCCGTTCTGGTCACCGACCACACCCGGCTCGAGGCGATGGGCGCCGCGGTCGCGCTCCCGAACGGCGTGGCCCTGCCGTTGATGCCGTCCGCCGACCAGACGCAGCAGATGCGTGAGACGGCGATGAAGACCGGCCGCGATTACGACCTGGCCTGGCTGCACATGCAGGAGGGATTCCACGTCCAGACACTGCAGGCGGGCGCCACCGAGACCGCGCAGGGCAGCAGCCCGCAGGTCACGGCGCTGGCACAGAACGCCGCGCCCGTGGTCCAGCACCATCTGGACATGATTCGCGACGCCTTGGCGGTGTGCTGATGGGCGAGGTCACGATGGGAGTTCCCGGCTCGGCCGAACAGGTGTTCGCCGTACTGTCCGACGGCTGGTCCTACGGCCACTGGGTGGTGGGGTCCACCCACATGCGCGACGTGGACCAGGACTGGCCGCGGATCGGCTCCCGGATCCATCACAGCGTCGGCGCCTGGCCGCTGATGGCTCAGCAGGCCACCCGGGTGGTGGCCGTGGATCCGCCGAACAGCATCGAACTGGAGGCGGAGTTGTGGCCGGTGGGGGTGGCGTGGATCCGGCTGGCGATGACGCCCATCGACGCCGACACCACCGAGGTGAGCATGAGCGAGGAGATCATCCGCGGACCGGGCCGGCTCATCCCCGGCGTGGTGCAGACCATGGCCCTCAAGCCCCGCAACAAACAATCGCTGACCCGGCTCTGCGATCTGGTGGCCGCACACTACGTCGAGACCCGCAAACCCTAGTGCTCGGTATCGGCCGCGGGCATCGGTCGTCGGCGTTCATCGCCTGCGGTGCTCCGGCCGCTGATCCTGGTGCGTCGGGCGTCCCGGCCGAAGGCGTATCGGCTCCGGGTGCAGCACGGCGCTGCCGCCGGACGTTCGTGCGCGCAGTCCGGCGGCCAGCTCCGTCGCCACGTCGACCGCGGAATGGGCGGGCCGCCAATCGAGTTCACGCCGCGCTCGCTCCGCCCGCACCAGACATGCCCGATCGGCCAGCTCGAGCCAGGCCGGGTGCAACGGCAGCAGTCCGAGTCGCCAGCCCGCCAAGGCCGCGGCGGCCAGCGCAGGGCGCGGGACGGGAACCCGGAATCCGCCGAAGATCTCGGTCAGCGCGGGCGCGGTGAGTACCGGTTCGGCGGCCAGGTCGAACGCGCCGGTGGCCCGGCGCACCAGAATGGCCCGGATCGCCGCGGCCACATCCTCGGCGTGCACGAGTTGCAGGCGAAGCCGCGGCCACAGCGGTACCGGCAGCCACACGCGGCCGACCGGCGAACGCGGCAGCCAGGGCCCGAGTAGCCAGTCGCCGAGTTCGGCGGCCGCATCGGATTGGGCGATGCCGCACGGCCGGATCCGAGCGAGGCCCACCGCCGGGTGTTCGCCGGCGAAGGCGTCGAGCCGCCGTTCCAGTTCGGCCTTGCCCAGACTGTAGGCACCACCGGGTACGCCGTCGCGGGACTGCTGCTCATCGACGCGGGTCCAGCGTGGCGCGGGAGAATAGGCGGCCACCGACGACGCGACCGTCAGATGCGCGACGCCGCAGTCGGCCACCGCGCCCAGCACGTGGTCGGTGCCGATCCGGTTCGTGCGTTCCAGCGGCGGATCGGTACGTCGCGGATGCACGGCCCAGGCCAGGTGCACCACCGCGTCCACCCCGTCGAAGGCCGCCGCCAGCGTGGGACGGGCCGCGGGGTGCCCGATATCGCAGGCGACCCATCGTGCCCGCGCGTACGGTGCCCGGTCGGTGGGCGGCGGCCGCCGGGCGACGGCGACCACCTCGGCATCGGGCAGCGCCCGCAACAGCGCCGTGCCGACATTGCCGCTCGCGCCCGTGATCGCGATGCGCATGCGCCCCTCCCCTACAGCGAACAGCCCGCCGCGGTCGCCTCGGCCAGTTCGTCCACCACGTCGGCGATCGCTCCGCGCCGGTGCAATGCCGCCGCCTGCCGCCGGGCGCCGTTGCCGCGGGCCGTCACCGCGGCGATCGTCTCGGTCACGAACTGCTCCTCCTCGAGTTCTCGCAAGGCCGGGGTGACGTGCTCGACGAGCCGGGCCAGCCGGATGCGCGCCGGTTCCACCCGCCCGACCAGCGGATCGATTCCGTCGCCGTCGAGTCCTTCGCGCGCGGCCTTCCAGTAGGCGGCGCGCAGGGTGGCGGCCGGCACCGCGGGCGCCCGTCGACCACGACGTACCTCCGCACGGCCGACCACCGCGGCGGCGCGCACCAGACTGGCCAGCAATGCCGATTCCTCGGCCGTGACGGGGACGTCGCTGATCCGGATCTCCAGCGTCGGGAAATGCACCGAGCGGCGGATATCCCAATAGACCATCCCGGTGTCGAGGATGCTGCCGCAGGTCAGCATCAGCTCGACCGCGGCGTCGTAGTCGGCGCGGGAGTCGAAATACGGCGGCGGGCCGGCACTCGGCCAGCGCCGCCACAACACGTTGCGCCAGCTCGCGTAGCCGGTGTCGATTCCGCGGTAGACCGCGGAATTGGCTGTGAGCGAAAGGAATACCGGCAACCACGGCCGCAGATGATTGCTGATCTGCACCGCGGTCTCCGGATCGTCCACCGAGACGTGGACATGGCAGCCGCACAGCCCCTGTTCGTGCGCGAGCATCCCGAATTGCTCCTCGATGCGGCGGTAGCGCGGCGTGTCGGTGACCGGATAGGCGTCGGGCACCGTCGGCGGCACCCCGGTGGCGAGCAGCCGGGCGGAGTTGTCGGCCGCGGCACGGACCACGGCGCCGCGCAACTGCCGCAGCTCCCGCAGCAGGTCGTCCACGTGCGTGTGCACGGAGCTGCTGGTCTCCACCTGACAGCTGGTCAGTTCCAGCTGCAGATCGATACCGGCATCGCCGGCCGACCGCGCGACCTCACAATTCTTCGGGACCGGCGCGCCGGAGACCGGATCGACCAGCAGGAATTCCTCCTCGACCCCGAACGTCACATCGGCGGCATCCATCGGCTCACCCGCCCGGCACAGTCCATGGCTCGGTGATGCCCGGCGGCCGGAACGGCAAACGCATTCCGGTGCGGATCGAGGTTTCACTTGCCGGGTGCGGGTAGCCGCCGCATGTGACCATCTCAGGACTACGCGAGTTGACCGAGCATCCGGGACCTTTCGCCTCGGTCTACATCGAGACCGTCAGCGATACCGAGGACGCCGGGCACCAGCGACGACTGCGCAGCCGTGCCGTGCGGGAGGCCCTGGACGGGGACGGCGCGGACAGCGCCGTCCTCGACGCTGTCGAGCGAGGGCTGTCCGATCCGCCGCCGGGGCATGCGGGACAGGCCGTCATCGCCGATGCCGACGGCGTCCTGCTCACCGAGGCCCTGCCGGAACCGCCCGCCCGCACCACGGTCCGGCTCTCGTCGATGCCTTATCTGCTGCCGTTGCTGCAGTTGCGTTCACCGGCCCTGGCCCACGTGGTCGCGGTGGTCGACGATCGCGGCGCCGACCTGTACACGGTCGACGGCGACGGTCACCGCACCGATCACCGGACCGAGGGCGCACGGCATCCGGTGCACAAGGCGCACGGGGGCGGATGGTCGCATCGCTCGATGCAGAGCCGGGTCGAGGAGACGGTGCGCCGGACCATCGATGCCACCGCGGAGGAGGTGGTGCGCCTGGCCGACGAGGCGGGCGCGGGCCTGATCGTGGTGGCCGGTGAGATCAGCGCGCGCACCGCGCTGGTCGGCGCGCTGGCCTCGCATCACCGCCGAGTCGCGCAGATCGACGGCTTCACCCGGCAGCCGAGCGACGACCGGGCCGACCTCGACCGGCGGGTCGGCCAACTGCTGCGGGACCGGGAGCGGACCCGAGTTCGCGACGTGCTCGACGGATTCGAGCAACGCCGCGCGCACGAACTCGCCGTGCAGGGCCTGCCCGGTGTCGCCGCGGCGCTCACCGAACGCAATGTCGAGACCCTGCTGATCGACCCCGCCGTCATCGGCGACCGGGCCGTGCACGTGGGGCAGGATCCGACCGCGGTGCAGGCGTCGAATCTGCCCTCGGGCTCCGGCGTCGTACGCCGCGCCGACGAGGCGCTGCCGCTGGCCGCGCTCGCCGCGGGGGCCGACATCGTGACCATCGATCGGGATCCGGCTCCGACCGACGGTGTCGCCGCTCTGCTCCGGCACCGCTGATCCGCGAAAGGAGAGGACGATGGACCGAGGAAACACCAAACACGGTGCGCGCGAAGATGATCAATTACGTCACGACCTCCAGGGGACCCTGCGTGGCAACCGCTCCAGCCGCGCCGAGGAGTGGCGGGATCCCGAACCACCCGCCGACGACGACCCGCAGCTGACACCCCCGCGAACCACGACGCCGGAGGGCGCCGAACACGACCGGACCGGCGAAGTCGACTGATCGCATCCGATTCGCGAATCGGCGATTCCGCGCCGGTTACGGTCGAGCAGGCGGGGTATCTCTCCCGTACCGAGAACGATTCGACGTAGCGCCCTATCCGTCAACGGCGACGGATACCCGCAATTTCGGTCCCGCACAACGGAGTGCGCCGGTGCGAGGCCTACGACGAATCGTCTCTCCGGACGGGGCGGTAGTTCCAGCACGACCGGCCGACTGCCGCGCGGCCGGTACCGGCTTCACGGCCGGTGCCGGCCGATTTCTCCGATGATGTTGTGCCAGAAGATTTTTCGGGATGTCATCCCACCGGAACCGGGTGGCGCCGCATGTGTCGGGCGATGCGTCGCATACGGTCGATAGCCGCGCTCACGACATCCGGCCGCCCCGCATGATCCGCCCTGTGAGAGCCCCACGATCCGCTCCCGGCCGGGCCGGTCATCGGCTTCCGAGCCATCGGGCCGCGGGTTCTCGATCACCGGGTCGTCGTCGTATTCCCTCTGCTCGACCGACATCTCGCGACCTCCCACCGGCGCGCGCCCACGCGATACCAGCACGAGTACCCGCGCACGAGCGCAGCGAAACCGCGAATTCGATTGAGCCGGATATAGTTTCGGTTACGGCCGAACGCCGGGGCGAGAACCGTCGGGCCGCGAGCTTGTCAGGCCATCTTGTCAGGCCATGGAGACGATCAGCGCGATCGCGACGACGACGAACACCACCACGATCGCCGCCACGATGACGATCAGCAACGCCCCGCTGGCCGGGAAGTGATGCCGGGTGCTCGGCTCGGGCGCCGAGAGACCCGAGGTCTGTGCGGTATCGGGCGGAGTGGAACCGGGGGCTACACCACCACCGGGTTCCAGGTCCGGAGTCTTGGCCGGGTCCGGATCCATTGCAGACATGTCGGGCGTCCTGTCCGGGGCGAGCGCGCCCCTGATCGTCGTCGGCTTCTCACTGCAGCCCTACCCCGCACCGGCGGGGGCAACCACGCCGGTACGGGGAAATCGGGCGAAACCTACGTCGGTGGCGCGTCGACCACGCGCAGGTATGTGTTCGCACTGTCCGGGTAGGCGGGAGGTATGACCGACACACCTCCCCTGGCCCTGGTGACCGGCGCGTCCAGCGGTATCGGGTTCGAGCTCGCCAGACAATTCGCCGAACGCGGTTACGAGGTGGTCATCGCCGCCGAGGGCACGACACCGATTTCTTCCGGCGCGCGAAGATGCTGGACACCCGCATCGGCCGCGGCCCCAAGGACGATCCGGCCGAGGTCGCCCGCCAGGGGGTCGACGCGCTGCTGGCGGGCGAGCAGAAGGTCGTCGCCGCCTCGCTGCCCACGAAGGTGCTGGGCCTGGTTGGCCGGGTCGTCCCCGATGCGCTGAAAGCCAAAGCGGGACAGATCATCTCGGGCCGCTGATCGTGGACCGTTACGCCGCTGTCGACCCTCCCCGAGGCCACGGCCTGCCGATCCGTGGCGCTGACCAGCGCCCACCGGGCGCTTCCAGTCGCAACCCCGGCGCGGAGCAACCGGCGACGGCCGGAACGGCCGCCGCCGGAACCAGATATCGGCGCGGGGCGCGCGTCAGGCGGCCTGGGCCTGCCACATCCAATGCAGTTGCTCCAACCGGCCGGCGATATCGATGAGCAGATCCTGAGTGACCGGATCGGCCTTCTCGGAGGCATCGATCCGCTCACGCAGCCGGCGCACGACCGCGGCCAGGGAGGCGACGATCGCCGCGATCACGTCACCGTCCTGCTGCCACCCCGAGGGGAACGATTCGGCGCTGGAACTCTCCGCGACCGTGCGGGCGCGCCCGTCCGGGCTGACACCGATGGCGGTGGCCCGTTCGGCCGCCGCGTCGGTGAAGCCGCGCGCGGTCTCGACCAGTTCGTCCAATGCCAGATGGACGGTGCGGAACCGGGGGCCGATCACATTCCAGTGCGCCTGCTTGCCGATCAGGCTCAGATCGATCAGATCGACGACGGTGGCGCGCAGTGCGTCACCGGCGATCCGTTGCTGTTCCGGCTCCAGCACCGTCGCGATCGGATCGGTGGTCGTGGAGGTCTTGGCCACGATGGTCTCCTTCCTCGCTGACAGTCATCACCTAGGCGACTGCTTGCGTGCACGACCTACCCGCTGCCGGCGACTCCAAACGAGCGGCGCGGTTCAGCCGGCGGCCATCGCCATCGCCAGATACACCACCATCACCGCGAACAGGAACCAGCCCGCGCCCTGCCATACCGGCCACGGCCGCCCGCCACGCCACTGCCGCACGGTGATGACGAACGCGCCGATGCCGCCCAGTAGCAACACGATTCCGGGCACCAGACCGACGGCCAGCCGCGACGCGGTATCGCAGGCCACGTGATCGGCGTCGGCGCACTGCTCCCGCGAGGCCGCCCAGCCCAGCGCCACCCCGGCGACGATCGCCGCCACCACCAGCACACCGACCACGTACCGCACGGCCCGCCGGAAACTCGGCGGGTCACTCCAGCGGGGATTGACCTCGCGTGCCATCGTCACCTCCGGCCCGTTCGTCGTGCACTCGTCACCCCGGCACTACCCGGCCCCTCCGCGAATATTCGATCGGTGCCCAGGCGCTCGTTTCGCCCGATCCCTCCCGGGTAGGCGGTCGCTGAGGACCGAAGGAGGCCGATGTGCACCGCGAACCCGACCCGCACGGCGACACCGATTCGCGCAGCCCAGCCGACCCTGCCGACCCCACACCGGCCCCCGGCCGAGCCGCCCACCGGCTGACCGGAGCGCGCGCCGCGGCGGCACTGGCCGATCTGGGCCTGACACCGGTCGCCGCCGGGGTGATCGCCCGGCGCCGCGGCATGATGGCGGTGCTGGAACGCCTCGGCGCCGACGACCGCGCGGTCCGCCGGATGCACCGGCTGCGCCGCGAATTCGGCAGCGGGCCGGTCGAACTGGCGCTGCCGGGGCGGCGGGTGCTGGTGCCGCTGGATCCCGCCGACGTCTCGCGGATACTCGACGGCGCGCCGACTCCGTTCCATCCCGCCAATCGGGAGAAGATCGCCGCACTGCGTACCTTCCAGCCGCACGGGGTGCTCATCTCCGAGGGCGCGGCCCGCGAACAGCGCCGCCGCCTGAACGAACAGGCGCTCGACACCGACCGGCCGCTGCACCATCTGGCCGATCCGTTCGCCGGGGTGGTCGCCGATGCCGCCCGCGAGCAGATCCGCACCGCGATGCAGCGCGGCGGGCTGGACGCGGCGCACTTCACCACCGATTGGTGGCGACTCGTGCGCCGGATCGTGCTGGGCCGCCGCGCCCGCGAGGACGACTCGATCACGGATCGGCTGTGGCGGCTGCGCGCGGCGGGCAACTGGTCCTACTTCGCGCGGCCGCATCGACGGCTGCGCGAGCGCTTCTACGAGCAACTCTACGATTACGTGCAGTCGGCCGAAACCGACAGTCTCGCAGGCGCATTGACGCAACTGCCGGCCGCGGGCACGGTCGATCCGGTCGGCCAGATCCCGCATTGGCTGTTCGCCTTCGACGCCGCCGGTACGGCGACCATCCGCGCCCTCGCCGTACTGTCCACGCATCCCGAGCAGCTCGCCCGCGCACGGCTGGACGCGCAGGAGCCCGAGCGCGCCATGCCGCGGCCGTATCTGCGTGCCTGCATTCTGGAGTCGCTGCGGCTGTGGCCCACCACCCCGGCAATATTGCGCGACACCACCGAGGACACCGCATGGGGCCGCGGCGACGACCGGTTCACCATGGCGGCGGGCGCGGCCCTGCTCATCCCGGTACCGGCCTTCCACCGCGACCCCGACACCCTGCCGTTCGCGCACACCTTCGAACCCGATATCTGGCTCGACGGACGCGCCGAGCGGTACCCGCAGCTGGTGCCGTTCAGCGCCGGGCCGGCCCGGTGTCCCGGTCGCGATCTGGTCCTGTTTCTCACCACGAGCGTGCTGGCGCATCTGATCGACGAACTGGATCTGGAGCTGCGCTCGCACCCGCGGCCCACCCCCGGGGCGGCGCTGCCGATCACCTTCGACAACTTCCGCATCGACTTCACCGCGCGGGCGCGCGCACTCCAAGCCGCACAGTCGCCTTCGCCGGCGGGGAGGTGACGGACATGCGCGTGGTCGTGGTCGGAGCCACCGGGAACGTCGGCACCGCGGTCGTGTCCGCACTGGCCCGGCGCCCGGAGATCGACGCGATCGTCGGACTGGCCCGGCGGCTGCCGCGGCAGCCGGCCGAGGGAGTGCGGTGGGCGCGCGCCGATATGCGCTGCGACGATCTGCTCACCGAATTCCGCGGCGCCGATGTGGTGGTTCATCTCGCGTGGGTGTTTCAGCCGACGCATCGCCCGCTCGAAACCTGGCGTGCGAACGTCCAGGGAACCGAACGGGTCTTGCGCGCGGTCGCGCAGGCCGGCGTTCCGTCGCTGGTGTACGCGTCGTCGGTCGGCGCGTATTCCCCTGTGCACCATGATGATCCGGTCGGCGAGGACTGGTCCACGGAAGGCTGGCCGCCGGCCGGGTACATGCGTGAGAAGGCCTATGTCGAGCGATTGCTCGACCTGTTCGAGAACGAACATCCGGACCGGCGGGTGGTGCGGATGCGCCCCGCCTTCACCTTCCAGGAGGCCTCCGCCAGCCAGCAGCGCCGCCTGTTCGCGGGCCCGCTGGTGCCCGGCAGTGTGCTGCGCCCTCCCCTGATCCCGGTGCTGCCCGTGCCGGCGGGTCTGCGGCTGCAGGCGGTGCACGCCGACGACATCGGCAGCGCCTACAGTCTCGCCGTCGTCGACCCGAGCGTGCACGGCGCGTTCAACCTGGCCGCCGACCCGGTGATCGATCGCGCGAAACTCGGCGCATTGTTCGATGCGCCGACGGTTTCCGTACCGCCCGGGGCCGTGCGCGCCGCGTTGGCCGTCGGCTGGCGCCTGCGCCTGGTCCCCGCCCCGCCCGAACTGTTCGACGCGATGATGCGCCTGCCGATCATGGACACCACCCGCGCCAGGCGCGATCTCGGCTGGGCACCACGCGTCGACGCCGTCTCCGCCCTGCGCGAGGTCCTGACCGGTATGAGTCACGGATCCGGCGGTGCCACACCGCCGTTGGCGTCCGACGCCGGTGGGCGTCTGCGGGTGCGGGAGTTCGCCTCCGGTGTCGGTGGCAGCGACCCGGTCGACCGCTGGGGCGCGGACCTGTGAGTGTCCCCGGTCGCCCCTGCCGCATGCTGAACCACGCGTTTCCCCACCGCGTGAGATCTGTGGGGGTTTCACACCGCGGGCAGGGCAGGAGGTGAGCGACGATGTGCATGCAGATGATGGGGATGCTGCGCAACATGTGGAACATGATGTTCCCGATGATGCCCATGTAATCCGGACGACGAGAGATCGAACCACGCCGGATCGTCGTCGGCGTCGTGCTACCCGGGAGCGTTGACCTCGTCCGGCGTCTTGTCCGGCCGCAACCCGCGCCAGGACGGGTGACGCAAGCGCCCGTCCCCGGTCCGCTCTGTGAACGACACCTCGCCCACCAGTTCCGGTTCCACCCAGATCGCGTCCTTCACCGGCGCCGTGACCGTGGGGGTCTGCCGCCGCAGCGGCCGCAGCTTGGCTTGGAGATCATCGAGCATGGCCTGGGTGAAGCCGGTGCCCACATTGCCGATGTAGACCAATTCCCCGGCCTCGTCGTGCACGCCCATGAGCAGTGAGCCGATGCGTCCCGCGCGCCGGCCCGCGCCGGGCCGCCACCCGACGATGACGATCTCCTGATCGTTGACGTTCTTGACCTTCGTCCACAGCGGACTGCGCCGGCCGGGCAGATACGGGCTGTCCAGCCGCTTGCACACGATGCCCTCGAGTCCCAGCCGCGCCGATTCGGCGAGGACGTCGGCACCGGTGCCGGTCAGCCGGGGTGGGATGCGCCAGTTCGGGCCGCGCAGGCCGAGTTGTTCCAGCAATCGGCGGCGTTGCTCGTAGGGCAGATCGATCAGCGGCCGGTCGCCGATGTGCAGCAGATCGAAGATGAGGTAGGTGGCGGGAACCGAGCGGGTCAGTGCGCGGATCATGGCCGGATTGCGCTGGTGCATGCGCGGTTGCAGTGCGGCGAAGGAGGTACGCCCGTCCGCGGCGAAGGCGACGATTTCACCGTCGACGACGATCGGCGGCGCCGCCGGGGCGAGGTCGGCGAGTTCCGGCCAGGCAGCGGTCACGTCGTTGCCGTTGCGCGAGATCAGCCGCAGGTCCCGATCCACGTAACCGATGGCGCGGATACCGTCGAATTTCACCTCGTACGCCCACGCCGCGCTGTCGGCGGGCAGAGCGCCGGCCGTCGCCAGCATCGCCGCATACCGCGGCAATCCGCTCATGAGAGCCCACCCTTCGATCGATGGCTATTTTTCGGTTACTACCCTGGAATCCTCCTCTTACAGCGATGACGACGCTGACATTTCGGTCACGACCCGATCTCGCAACCGCCCGATTGACCGGCCGGACCGCGATTTCGTATGGTTGTGCGAGCGACGATTCGAGGAACCCGGCGAAAATCCGGGACGGTCGCGCCACTGTGAGCCTTCCGCCGGGCGGAAAGCGAGTCAGACACTCGGATCGCGTGGTAACCACCATCGAGCGGGGACGCGCAATCCCCGGAGGAGAGTCACATGGCGACGTCCTACGTTCCCCGGTCCGGCCTGGAGTCGATGCGACTCTCCATTCCCACGACGGCCCTGTGGCTGGGCGGCACCACCGTCCTGGCGCTGCTCGCCCTCTATTTCATCGGTTTCGATCAGGGCGCGGTCTCGATCTTCGGCGACGATATGCACGTGCACGAATTCGTCCACGACGCACGGCATTTCCTCGGCTACCCCTGCCACTGACCGCAGGATCGAGCCCCCACAATGGAAAAACGAATCATCGCCCGCGGCGTACTGGTCGGCGCCATCGGCGGGCTGCTTGCCTTCGTGTTCGCCCGGATCCTCGCCGAACCGATCATCGATCGCGCCATCGCCTACGAGGGCGGACGCGACGAGGCGCATACGACACTGGAACAGGCCGCCGGTCACACGATGGCCGGCATGGAAGCGGGCGAACTGTTCACCCGGTCGGTGCAGGCGAGTATCGGCGTCGGCTTCGGCATGATCGTGTTCGGCGCCGCGATGGGTGCGCTGTTCGCGGTCGTGTACTGCCTGTTCGTGGGCCGCGTCGGCTCGTTGAGCCCGCGCAATCTCGCGCTGTGCGTGGCGGGCGGCATGTTCGCCGTGCTGTACGCCGTGCCGTTCTTCAAGTATCCGGCCAATCCGCCCTCGATCGGCAACCCCGACACGATCGGGCAACGCACCGGCCTGTACCTGCTGATGGTGGCGATCGCCGCGGCCTGCGCGGTGGGCGCCGTATGGCTGGGCCGCACGCTGCAAGCGCGCCTGGGCAATTGGACGGCGACCATCGCCGCGGGCCTGGCCTTCGTCGTGGTGGTGACCGCGATCGCGGCGCTGCTGCCCTCACTCGGGCATCTGGCCGCCAACCGGGCCCTGGGCGACGCGGCCACCGAAACGCCGCGGCCGCTGACCGATTCGAGCGGCCGGATCGTTTATCCGGGCTTCCCCGCCGACGATCTGTACTACTTCCGCTTCTATTCCCTTGCCGCACAGGTCATTCTGTGGTCGGTCATCGGTGTGGGTTTCGCGACGCTGGCGCCGCGGCTGTTCCGGCGCGCGGACGACTCCGCCGCGGCCGCGCCGGCAGCGGCGGTATGAGCACGACCGTCACCCGGCTCACGCTGATCAGCCACGGCATGACCGCGGCGATGCGGTCGGCCCGTTTCCCGGTCGACGAACCGCTCGACGAGCCGCACCGCGGCACCGCCTCCCCGGCGGTGCCGCGGGCCGACCGGGTAGTGGCGGCTCCGGAACTGCGGGCGACCGCGACCGCCACCCTGCTGTCCCTGCGCGCAACCACCGAGCCCGCCCTGCGCGACCTCGACTGCGGCGACTGGGCGGGCAGGCCGATGGACACCCTGGCCCCGGCCGACCTCATGGCCTGGATGACGAATCCCGCCTACCGCGGCCACGGCGGTGAAGCGCTCATCGACCTGCTCGACCGGGTACGCGACTGGCTCGGCACGGTGGTCGCGGACCGACGCCGCATCGTCGCGATCACCCATCCCGCCGTCGTCCGCGCGAGCGTCCTGCTCGCCCTCGCCGCGCCACCGGAATCGTTCTGGCGCATCGACATTCCGCCGCTCAGCGCCACCACACTGCACAGCCGCGGCCCGGCCTGGACCGTGCGGCACACCGCGAATCCGCTGTGAGATCGTGCGGCCCGGCCATGCGGGTCCGCCTCAATGGGGCGCCGACTTCTTCTCGACCAGATCGGCGAGCACCGCTGCCTCGCTGATGTCGATCCGCTTGGTGGCCGACAGCAGAGTGAGCATGCCGCGCCCGGCGAGTTCGCGAAGATGATCCAGGTCGGCGGCGCGTTCCGGATCGTGCAGTTCCTCCCGGTAGCGGCGACCGAATTCGTCGAATTTGGCGGGGTCATGGCCGTACCAGGTGCGCAGTTCGGTGGAGGGCGCGATCGTTTTGCACCATTCGTCGAGGTGGGCATTCTCCTTGCTCATCCCGCGCGGCCACAGGCGATCGACCAGCACGCGCATCCCGTCGTCGGGATCGGGATCGTCGCAGATCCGCCGGACCTGGACTCGCGGTCGTGTCCTCACCATCGCGCTGCTCCCTTCGGTCGGCCCTCTCGCCCGGCACCCACAACGCGGGATGGCCGGTCCCCTTCCCGCATCCGAGGGTAATCACGCGCGCGACCGCTTTCGCCCGCTCGCCGAGAACGCGTCCGCGCACCCCTACCTACGTAGCCGTAGGTTACGGTAGCGTAGGTTGAATGAACGCCCCGATCTCGACCGCCGATCCCGTAGCCCTACCCCCGTCGGTCGAATTCGACAATCGCGACGCCGTCTACGAGTACTACCGCACCCACCGGGCGCCCCGCACCCGCGCGCGCCTGTTCTACGCGATCACGGCCTATCGCAAACGCCCGGCGGTCCGCTATGCGGACGGCGCCCGCGCGGCGATCCGGCAGTTGATCCGGGACGACCGCCGCATGATCATCGCGATCAACCATGTGAGCGTGGAAGATCCGCGCACCGTCGCCGCCTTCGCCTGGCGCAGCGTGTTCCGGCCGCGGATCGGCCACATCCGGGTGCTGGCCAAGGACGAACTGTTCATCGAGCCGGGACAGCGCTCGCGCATCGACGTCATGGGCGCCATCCCGGTGTTCCGCGGCAAGGATCACGGCGCGCGCGCCGCCTACGCCGCCGGTCAGCAGCTGATGGACGTCTGCGTCGGGCGCATGGTCGACGGCGACGACCTCGCGCTGTTCCCCGAAGGGACCTGCAACGAGACCGATCCGGCCCGGGTGCAGACCATCGGCACCGGCATCGGCCACATCGCCGCGCGCGCCCGGAACGCCGGGGCGGCACCGGTTTTCGTCTTCCTCGGCCTGACCTACGGCCCCGATGGCCGCGCCACGTTCTACCTCGACGAGCCGCTGCCGGATTTCCCGGAGCGACCGGCCCAGATCACCCGGGTCGTCGGCACCCGGATGCAGCGCGCCCTCGACGGGGCGATCGCGGCCGTCCGGTAACGCGCGTCAACCGGCGGGCAACGTGCGCACACCCGACCCGGCGGCCACCGCACCGACCACCGCGCGAAAGGATTCGACATCACGGGCCGGTGGCCGCATGCCCACGGCCTCCAGCGCATAGGCCTTGAAGGCTCGCGCCGCCCGGCTCGGCACATACGGCGTCGGCGAGGCCTGCGCGAAAGATGTCTCGCCGCCATCGGTTTCGCCCCAGAACCGGACGTCGGTGCGCGCGCTGCCGATATACCGGTGGGCCCATTCGCGCGCTGGTGCGCCCAGTGCGGACAGGTCCCCGGCAACGGCGAAGGCGTGCGGTATGGGCACCTGCCGCCGGCAGCGCAGCACACAGCCGAGGTCGAGCACGCCCAGCCCAAGGATGGTCAGTGGCCGGATATCGCCGGGTGAATCGACCGCGACGGCGACCTCCCAGCCGGCGACGGCGCGGTCGAACAGCCACCCGCCGGCACGCGAGACGACCTCGACCGGGTTGTCCGCGATCACGATCAGCTGATATCGAAGCGAGCGCCGGCCGGATTCGGCGACGGCGCATTCGCGCGGAGATTCCGCCGCGTGGACGTTCGTTGGATACCGGTGCGACACAGCAGACATAGCACTTCCGTTCCGATCACAACCACCACTGCCTTCCCCTCGGACGGCCCACATCGCCCGAGCAGAGACTAGTTTATTTTCCCCCAACGGGAGAAAATATTGGCCAAACTCGCATCCATCCAGCGGGCGGGTTGTCCGGACCCGCCGACGACATCCGTAGCCTGAGAGGGGTGAGCGGCGGGAATACAACCGAATCCGGGACTGGAATCGTGCGGACATCGCGGCGCGGGCGCGGGCGGCCGCCCCGGCTGAGCCGGGATGGCATCGTCGCCGCCGCACGCGCGCTGCCGCCGGAAACACTCACCATGAAGGCGGTCGCCGACGCGCTGGGCGTGGATCGCAAATCACTGAACTACTACGTCAGCGACCGCGACGGGTTACTGGAACTGGTCGCACTCGACGCCTTCGAAACCGAGATCCGCCGCCTCGACCTGTCCGCCGACGGTGACTGGCGGCAGCTGCTGCACCTGTTCGCCGCCGCGGTCGCCGAAGCCCTCACCCAGGTCGGGGTGCTGATCTACCATGTGCGATTCCGCGGCCGAGGCGGACTGTCGACGCTGGCGGAGATCGAGCGGATCTTCCAATCGCTGGTTTCCGCCGGATTCGAGCCGATGGAGGCCGGGCGCACCCTGCGGCTGCTCGCCGATATCGCGTACTCGGCGGCGCGCGAATCCGCGGAGGCGAACCGGGGCCATGTGGACCTGCAGGCCGAACACGTCGCGCGGACACTGAATTCGGAAGTGGGAGAAGAGTTCCCACTTCTGCGGCAGGTGGCGACCACACGCGAGAGCGCCGGGCGGGTCGGCGAGCAGTTCGAATTCGACGTCGACCTCGTGATCGCCGGGCTGGAACGCAAGCTCGAGGCCCGCGGCCGGGCCTGAGACCACCGGATTTCGATCCCGGTGACCGTAACGCTGGCCGGCCCCGGTCGGCGGGTGGTTACCTACCGCACGTCCGACAGGCCAGAAGAGAGGTCGTGCGATGTCCGTCGACGAGGCAACCGATACCGCGGTGCGAGTGGTCCGGCTGGGTAACCACATCGGAGCCCGGATCGAGGGGGTTCGCCTCGGCGGCTCGCTGGACACCGGCACAATCGCCACGATCCGCGCGGCCCTGCACCGGCACAAGGTGATCTTCTTCCGCGGCCAGGACCACCTCACCGAAGACGGACAGTACGAGTTCGCGCAACTGCTCGGCACGCCCACCACGCCGCATCCGACACTCACCTCCGCCGGGGTGAAGAGTCTGGCCATCGATTCGCAGCACGGCCGCTCCAACGTCTGGCACACCGACGTCACCTTCGTCGACCGCGTGCCGAAAACCTCGATCCTGCGTGCGGTGTCCCTGCCGTCCTACGGCGGATCCACCACCTGGGCCTCCACCGTCGCCGCCTACGACTCGCTGCCGCAACCACTGCGCGTGCTGGCCGAGAATCTGCGCGCCCGCCACACCAACCGCTACGACTACGCCGCCGAGGCCGACGACCGGCCCGATGCCGGAACCCGTTCGTACCGAACCGAATTCGAGTCCCGCTACTTCGAGACCGAACATCCGGTGGTGCACGTCCATCCGGAGACCGGGGAACGCGCGCTGCTGCTGGGCTGCTTCGTCTCCGAGATCGTCGGCCTCTCCACCGCCGAATCACGGGCCCTGTTCCGCCTGTTCCAGGATCGGGTGACCCGGCTCGAGCACACCACGCGCTGGGATTGGGCGCCCGGCGATGTGGCGATCTGGGACAACCACGCCACCCAGCACTACGCGATCGACGACTACGACGGCGCCGAACACCGCCGGCTCACCCGCATCACGCTGGCCGGTGCCGTACCCGTCGGCGTCGACGGCCGCCCGAGTACGGTGATCTCCGGTGACGCCGCGGCCTATGCCCGCCCGCAGTCGCTGCCGCGGGCGGCATGAAGGCTAGTGGCCAGCGCGGCGTGCGGAACCGGAGCCGTACTGTCATTTAGTCTTTGACCAACCTGCGCCCGGTGGCGGCGCGCGGACAGGTGCCGGCAGAGGGCTGACGATGGGAGTCCCGTGAACCTGTGGAACTACATCCGAGGGCGGGGTGACACTCTGGCCTTCCTCACCTATCAGCATGCGTCACTGGCGTTTCAGACGGTTCTGGTCGGCACGATCGTCGCCGTCCTCATCGCGATGGCGGTCTACCGGCTGCCGCTGCTGTCCCAGCTCTCGCTCACCTCGAGCCGGGTCGCGCTGACCATCCCGTCGCTGGCGCTGCTGGCCCTGCTGCTGGTCCCGTTCGGGCTGGGTGTGGTCCCGTCGTTCATCATGCTGGCGTTCTTCGCGGCCCTGCCGGTGATCGGCAACGCGATCGTAGGGTTGCGCTCGGTACCGGCCTCGGTGGTGGAATCCGCACGCGGAATCGGATTTTCCCGCACCCGCATCCTGCTCACCGTCGAGTTGCCGATCGCGTGGCCGGTGATCCTGACCGGTATCCGGGTCTCCACCCAGATGATCGTCGGTGTCGCCGCCATCGTCGCCTATGTTCTCGGGCCGGGCCTGGGATCGCTGATCTTCAACGGCCTGTCGCGACTGGGCGGCGCGAACGCGCTGGAGACCGCGGCCACGGGCACCATCCTCATCGTCATCGTGGCGCTGGTGTTCGACGCGCTACTCGTTCTGCTGGGCCGCCTCACCATCGCCGAAGGACTCTCATGACCGACGCTGTGACCGACCGGCCCGGACCGGCGACGCCGGAACGCAATGTCACCGGGGCGTCCATCGTCCTCGACTCGGTCGTCAAGAGGTACAAGGGCCAGGACAAGCCGGCCGTCGCCCGCCTCGACCTCGAGATCGAGGCGGGACAGATCGTCGCCTTCGTCGGCCCTTCCGGGTGCGGGAAGACGACCACCCTCAAGATGATCAACCGCCTGATCGAGCCGACCGAGGGCCGCATCTTCATCGGCGGGCGCGACGTCACCCGCGAGGACCCGGACAAACTGCGGCAGTCGATCGGGTACGTCATCCAATCCGGTGGTCTGTTCCCGCACTGGTCGGTGCGCAAGAACGTGGGCGCGATCCCGCGGGTGCTCGGCTGGGACAAGAAGCGGATCGCCGAACGCACCGAATATCTGCTCGAACTCGTCGGTCTGGATCCCGGAATATTCGCCGACCGGCTGCCCAAGGACATGTCCGGCGGCCAGCAGCAGCGCGTCGGAGTCGCGCGGGCGCTGGCCGCCGATCCCCCGGTGCTGCTGATGGACGAGCCGTTCGGCGCCGTCGACCCGATCACCCGAGTTCGCCTGCAGGACAGCCTGATCGGGATTCAGCACGAACTCGGCAAGACGATCGTCGTCGTCACCCACGATTTCGAGGAGGCCACCAAACTCGGCGACAAGGTGCTGATCCTGTCCGAGGGCGGGCATGTCGAACAGTACGCGCGGCCCGAGGAAATCCTCACCGCACCGGCCACCCCCTTCGTGGAGGAATTCGTCGGCTCCGGCGCCAAACTCGCCTATCTGACCGTGCAGCGGGTGCGCGATGTGGAGTTCGACGACGTGGTCACCGCCCGCATCGGTGAGCCGTCACAGGCGGTGATCCAGCGCGCGCGGGCCGCCGGCCAGACCTGGGTGGTGGTCGTCGACGCCGCCGGGCGGCCGCGGTCGTGGCCCTCGCTCTCCGAACTGGCGAGCAAACCGGAGGTGTCGGACTACCTCGATCGGCGGTTGCCGGTCGTCGCGCGCTCCTCGACGCTCAACGACGCCCTCGACGCGATGCTGGCGGCCAGTCAGGGTGCGGCCCTGGTGACCGACGGGCGCGGTGCGGTCGTCGGCTCGATCGGCATCGGCGCGGTGACCGAGACCATCCAGGCCGCACTCGCCGACGTACGCTCCGAGGAACACGACACCTCCTATGAAACCTACGTCGACGGAACCGATCCCGCGCCCACCCCGGTGGTCGCGGCCGACGACGACGAGCACGAATCGGCCGGGCAGTCATGACCCGCCTGCGCCGCCTGCCGATGGACGTCTGGTTCGAGCCGTTGATTATCCTCGTCATCGGCATCGGCTACATCGTCTGGTATCGGTCGACGACGTTCACCCCGACCGAGCAGGCCTCGCTGGCCTGGTCCAACCTGCAGACCACGATCTGGTCGCATATCGAACTGACCGTGGTGGCCACCGTGATCGTGGTCGTGGTCGCGATTCCGCTGGGTATCGCGCTGACCCGGCCGGCGCTGAAACGTCTGGAGCCGCTCGCGGTCAACATCGCCAATATCGGCCAGGCAGCGCCGGCGGTCGGGCTGCTGGTGTTGTTCACCTTCTGGCTGGGCACCGGATTCCGCACGGCGGTCGTCGGTCTGGTGGTGTACGCGATTCTGCCGATCCTGCAGAACACCATCGTCGGCCTGCGGCAGGTGGATCAGCGCACCATCGAGGCCTCGCGCGGGATCGGGTTCTCCGCCACCCGCACCCTGGTACGGGTGGAGCTGCCGCTCGCGGTGCCGGTGATCCTCAACGGGGTGCGCACCGCCCTGGTGATCCTGGTCGGCACCGCCACCCTGAGCACCTTCATCGGCGCTACCAGTCTCGGCACCCTGATCACGACGGGCGTCACGCTGTTCCTGCCGAAACTGCTCGTGTCCGGGGCGATTCTGGTCGGACTGCTGGCGTTGATCATCGACTGGCTGGGCAGACTCGTCGAACTGGCCGCGACTCCGCGAGGTGTGTCATGAGGTCGGTTCGGGCCCTGGCACTGTGCGCGGTCGTCCTCACGGTATCGATGCTCGCCGGCTGC
This sequence comes from Nocardia violaceofusca NBRC 14427, assembly GCF_963869435.1. NCBI lineage: Bacteria > Bacillati > Actinomycetota > Actinomycetes > Mycobacteriales > Nocardiaceae > Nocardia > Nocardia violaceofusca. Next base: position 247,496 of record NZ_CAWMPM010000013.1, on the reverse strand, counting down.
GGGCTGGTCAGCTCGTCGGGCACCTTCCACGATGCGAGCCTGCCCGGCGGGCAGCGACCGCTCGACGGCGCGAAACTCGTGGTGACGTCGAAGAGTTTCACCGAGGGCGTACTGCTGGGCAAGATCACCGCGACCTATCTGGCCGCGGCCGGCGCGAAGATCACCGATCTGACCGGCGCACCGGGTTCGGCGTCGTCGCGGCAGGCTCAGCTCAACGGTGACGCCGACATCCTGTGGGAGTACACCGGTACCGGATGGGTCAACTACCACAACGAAACCGAGACCATCTCCGATCCGCAGGAACTCTGGCAGCGTGTGCACGATATCGAGAAGCGTGAGCACAACCTGGAGTGGCTGCCGCCGGCGAATTTCAACGACACCTACGCCTTCGGTGTGTCGACGCCGACCGCGCAACGGCTCGGGGTGAAGTCGCTGTCGGATGTGGCGGCGTTGCCGGTGCGCGATCGCACGTTCTGCGTCGACGACGAATTCTTCAGCCGCGCCGACGGTTTCATTCCGATGCTGCAGAAGTACGGTATCCCCTACAACGATCCGAACGGCGTGCCCACCGGCAACGTCACCCGGATGGACGCCGGCGTCGTCTACACCGCGACGGCCAAGAGCGCGCCGTGCAATTTCGGCATGATCTACACCACCGACGGCCGGGTGAAGAATCTGAATCTCGTCGTGCTCGACGACGACAAGAAATTCTTCCTGCCCTACAGCGGCGCCGCCGTCGTGCGCGGGGAGATCCTGGACCGCTATCCGCAGTTGCGTCAGCTGCTGGGCACGATTTCCGAGCGGCTGACCAATGATCTGATGCAGGAACTCAACGGCCGTGTCGATATCGACGGCGAGGATCCCGCCGACGTCGCCTACGACTGGTTGAAGAGCGAAAAACTCATCGAGTAGAAACGCTCAGCGATCCGACATCTCACGCGCCGCCTGCGCTGCCGCGAGCCGCGGAATGATGCCGCCGGCCAGTACCGTTTCCACCTGACGCTCCGAAAGCCGGTGGCGCAGGCGAATATCCACGTTCGCGGTGACATTGTGGGCAGTGATCGTAGGACCGGCGGCGAGGGCGGCCCGCAGCCCCTCGATGCGCAGTACGTCACCCACCCCGATGCGGCCGTAATCGGCGGGATCGGCGAATTCGAGGGCGACGATGCCGAAATTGGCCAGATTCTGCCAGTGGATGCGCGCATACGATTTCGCGATCACCGCCCGCAGCCCCAGATATCGCGGTGCGATCGCGGCATGTTCGCGCGAGGAGCCCTGTCCGTAGTTGTCTCCGCCCACGACGACATGTCCGGTGGTGCCGGAGATCTCGGCCGCGTGCCGGGGATAGTCCGGATCGATTCGGGTGAAAGCGAATTCGGCGAGTTTGGGGATGTTCGAGCGGAACGGCAGTGCCCGCGCTCCGGCCGGGGAGATGTCGTCGGTGGAGATGTTGTCGCCGACCACGAGCAGGACCGGCGCCTCGATCACATCCGGCAGCGGATCGAAATCCGGCAGGCCGGAGATGTTGGGGCCCTTCACCAATTCCACCGTGCGCGCCTCGGCCACCGGCAGCGGCGGCACCAGCATCGCCGTGTTGACCGACGCGTGCGCGGGCAGCTCCAGCACCGGATAATCGAGGCCCAGCTCGTCGGCGAGATCGCGCGGATCGGTGATCGTCGCGGTCAGCGCGGACGCGGCGGCGGTCTCCGGCGAACACAACCACACCGAGTCCTCGTCGGTGCCCGAGCGTCCCGGAAAATTGCGCGGCATGGTGCGCAGGGAATTGCGGCCGACGGCCGGCGCCTGCCCCATGCCGATACAGCCCATACATCCGGACTGGTGGAGGCGAGCCCCGGCGCGGATCAGTTCGAACGTGGCGCCCATCCTGGTCAGATCCTCGAGAATTTCCCGCGAGGACGGATTGACGTCGAAGCTGACGTCGCTGTGGGTCTGCCGGCCGGAGACGATGGCAGCGGCCATCGCGAAATCCCGCAGCCCGGGGTTGGCCGACGACCCGATCACCACCTGCGCGACCGGTTCCCCGGCGACCTCCCGCACCGGAACCACGTCCCCGGGTGAGGACGGCCGGGCGATCAGCGGCTCGATCGCGGACAGGTCGATGTGCTCGTCGAGGTCGTAGGTCGCGCCCTGGTCGGCCCGCAGTTCGGTGAAGTCGGCGACGCGATCCTCGGCGCGCAAAAATTCGCGCACCGCGTCGTCGGCCGGAAAGACCGTGGTGGTGGCGCCGAGTTCGGCGCCCATATTGGCGATCACGTGCCGATCCATCGCCGTGAGTCCCGCCAGGCCGGGACCGTGATATTCGATGATCCGGTTCACGCCGCCCTTGACGCCGTGGCGGCGCAACATCTCCAGGATCACATCCTTGGCCGAACACCAGGGCGGCAGTTCACCGGTCAGTTCGACGCCCCAGATCTGCGGCATGGTGATGTAGAGCGGCTCACCGGCCATGGCGAGCGCCACCTCGAGACCGCCGACGCCGATCGCGAGCATGCCCAGCGATCCGCCGGCCGGCGTATGCGAATCCGAGCCGACCATCGTCACACCGGGTCTGCCGAAACGCTGCATATGGGTCGGGTGCGAGACCCCGTTGCCCGGTTTCGAGAACCACAGCCCGTACCGGCGGCAGGCCGACAGCAAGAATTCGTGGTCCTGGGCGTTCTTGTCGTCGGTCTGCAACAGATTGTGGTCGACATATTGCGCGCTGAGTTCGGTGCGCACCCGGTCGAGCCCGAGCGCCTCGAGTTCCTGCATCACCAGGGTGCCGGTGGCGTCCTGGGTCAGCGTCTGGTCGATGCGCAACGCGATCTCCTCCCCCGGGCGCATCCGGCCCGACACCAGATGGGACTCGATCAACTTCTGGGCGACAGTGCGCGGGCCGTCCGTGTGCGGCTGCTGGCCGGTCATCTGCCCTCCTCTGCCCGAGTCCGCGGGCTCGCCGGGGCCGGGCGCGTCGTCGGTGCGCCAGTCCCTTCCAGGATGCGCCGATCCACGCCGGCGCGCCGCAACCGGTCCGGGGACCGGCACCCCGCCGCCCGCCCGCAGCGGACCCGCTCAGCGCGAGCCGCGCCGAAACACCTTGCCGGTCAACGGGTCTCGTTCGGTGAGGCAGTACACCCCGCCCACCGGATCGTTCATCACCAGCCACTGTGCGCCGCGGTGCGCGCGCCGGGCGCCCAGCGATTCGTGCCAGGTCGCCACCGCCTCGACATCGGCGCAGGCGATATCGATATGGGCGCCCGGCTCCTGTTCGCTGTCCAGGCGCTGAATCAGTATCCGGACCGGCAGGTGTGCGGGGACGAGCAGCCGGGTGAACTCGGCGCGACCGGTGCGCCGCACGGGCCAGCCGGTGAGCGCGGCCCAGAATTCGACCTCGCCGTCGTAGCCGGACGGCGGGATGTCGAAACAGAGCTGATCGACCCGGCTGAGGCTGCCGTCGGGTCCGGTCACCGGCGCGGGGATATGCCGCCCGTTGCCGGTGGTCAGGCAGAACGGCAGGCCGTGCGGGGACCGCGCGAGCGACCAGGTGTCGTGATCGGCGACCAGGGTCGCGCCGAGATCACGCGCCACGCGGCGGGCGCGGTCGAGATCGGCGACATCGATGTCGAGATGGGCGCCACCGTCCCCGCCGACCGCCTGCGCCGCCTGGTAGGCGTCACCCGTCGCCGGGTCGAGAGTCGCGAACTCGCCGTGTTCACCCCGGCGGGCCGACAGCCCGGTGCCGGTCACCGCCGTCCAGAAGGCGAAGGCGTCGTCGAAACGTGCGGCGGGCCGGTCGATGTACATCCAGCTCCAGCGAATCATGCGTTCCTCCAGGGGCACCGGTCGGTTCAGGCGGGTCGGAAGGGCGGAGTCGCGAGGTCGCCGGCGAACACATCGGGCAGGTCGCGCTCGACGCTGTCGGGGAATCGCGCGGGCCGCTTCTCGAGGAAGGCCGACACGCCTTCGCGGGCGTCGGCACTGGCGCCGCGCTGGTTGATACCGCGCGATTCGACGCGATGCGAGATCATCGGATGGTCGGCGCCGAGGCCGCGCCACAGCATCTGCCGCGACAACGCCACCGACACCGGCGCCGAGTGTTCGGTGAGCCGTCGCGCCAGCGCCCGGGCCTGGTCCAGCAGATCGCCGGCCGGATGCAGGGCGTAGAACAGGCCCGCGTCCAACGCCTCCTCGGCCTCGACCAGCCGGCCGGAGTACACCCAGTCCAGCGCGGTCTGCAAGGGCACCAGGCGGGGCAGGAACCAGCTGGAGCACGATTCCGGCACGATGCCGCGCCGATTGAACACGAATCCGATGCGCGCGGTGTCGGCGGCGAGCCGGAAGTCCGCGGCCAGGGTCATGGTGATGCCGACGCCGACGGCGGGGCCGTTGATCGCGGCGATGATCGGCTTCTGCGATTCGAACATCCGCAGCGCCACCTCACCACCGCCGTCGCGGAAGGTATCGGTCGACTCGGCGGCGAAGGTTTCGGCTCCGGCCGACAGATCCGCGCCCGCGCAGAACGCACGGCCCGCCCCGGTGACGATGATCGCGCGCACCCGGTCGTCGCGGTCGAACTCCTCGAAGGCGGCGATCAGTTCCGCACCCATCGCGGTGGTGAAGGCGTTGAGCTGCTGCGGACGATCGAGCGTGACGGTGGCGATGGAGTCGGAGATTTCCCAGCGGATGTCGGACATATCGACAGCATGCCAGCAGCCTCCCGACGGTGACCATCCCCCGTGGCCGATCCCGCCCCGGCCCGGCACGCGAATCCCGTTGCGTCGCCCGCGGGTTCGGCCGCCGGGTCGGCGAACGGGTCGCGGCCACGGCATACGCGCAGGCCGCGCCTATACTTGACATGCCAGCGCGACGGGCTCCGCGAAAGCAGTACAGACGGAAACGGTGCCGATGGCCGACAAGGATTCCATGGCAATCCAGCGCGACCGCTCCCTGGTGATCGATGACGATCTGCGGGCGGCCGGGTTCGCCGATGCGCACATCATCGGGCGGGGCGGATTCGGCGTCGTCTATCGCTGCCGCGAACTCGCACTGGGACGCACCGTCGCGGTGAAGGTACTCACCGCCACATCCGAATTCGGCGATGAGAATCTCGAACGATTCCTGCGCGAGCAGCGGGCCATGGGCGGGCTCCCGGAACATCCGAACATCGTCGCGATCCTGCAGGTCGGCACGACCGGCGACGGGCGGCCCTATCTGGTGATGCCGTATCACCCGAAGGGCTCGCTGGAACAGCGGATCCAGCACGGCGGGCCCCTGGATGTCACTGCCGCGCTGCGCATGTCGGTGAAGCTGTCCGGTGCGCTGGAAACCGTGCATCGCGCCGGCATCCTGCATCGAGACATCAAGCCGGGCAACGTACTTCTCAGCGACTACGGCGAACCGCAGCTGACCGATTTCGGTATCGCCCGGGTGGAGGGCGGTTTCCGCACCACCACCGGCGTGGTGACGGCGTCACCGGCGTTCACCGCTCCCGAGGTGCTGCGTGACGGCACCCCGACGGTCGCCTCCGACATCTACAGCCTGGGCGCCACCCTGTTCTGCATGCTCACCGGCCACGCCGCCTTCCAGCGCCGCTCCGGTGAGCGGCTGGTCGCCCAATTCGTGCGCATCACCGAGGAACCGATTCCCGATCTGCGTCCCGGCGGCATTCCCGACGACATCTGCGCGCTGATCGAGGACAGTATGGCCGCCGACCCGGCGCAGCGCCCGGTCTCCGCGGTGGAGTTCGGCGAGCGGGCGCAGCAGTTGCAGCGTCACCGCGGTCTCCGCGTGGACGAGATGGCGATCCCGGCGCCGGAACCTCCCGCGGCCGAACCGGCAGCCGCCGCCGATCGCGTCGGCGAACCGACCCGGCTCGGCCTGCTTCCCCCGGCCGACCCGGTGACGACACCGCCGACCGCCGAGACGAAATTCCATCCCGCGCTCCCCGCGCGCCCGCTGGTGCGCCGTCCCCGCCTGCTGGATTCGATGGATCGCGATCGCTGGCCGCGCCTGATCGTCGTCCACGCGCCGGCCGGTTTCGGCAAGAGCACGCTCGCCGCCCAGTGGGGGCAGCGGATGGTGGGCCGTGGGGTCGCCACCTGCTGGCTCAACATCGATGACGACGACAACAATCCGGTGTGGTTCCTGCTGCACCTCATCGAAGCCGTCGGCCGGGCACGGCCCGCCCTGACCACCGAACTGCTGCGCGTCGTCGAGGAACACGGCAACGATGTGATGCGCTATGTGCTGACCACACTGATCAACCGCATCCACGCCGACCGCGAACGGATCGTGATGATCATCGAGGACTGGCATCGCGTCACCGACGCCGATACCACCGCCGCACTGCGTTTCCTGCTCGACAACGCCTGCCACCATCTGCAACTGCTGATCACCAGCCGCGAGATGATCGGACTTCCGCTCTCGGCCATCCGCGTTCGCGACGATCTGATCGAAATAGACTCCGGCGCCTTGCGATTCGACCAGGACGAGACCGCGGACTTCCTGACCCGGGTGGGCGGGCTGACATTGGACGCGGCCGAAATCGACCGGCTGCGGACCGGCACCGACGGCTGGGTCGCCGGGCTGCAACTGGCATCGATCTCGCTGCGCGGGCGCGAGGATCCGGGCAGCGCCATCGCCACCATGTCCGGGCGGCATCAGGCGATCAGCGAATATCTGACCGACAACGTGCTCGACGCACTCGAACCCGATGTGCTGACCGCACTGCTGGACACCGCTGTCACGGACAAGGTGTGCGGCTCGCTCGCCTCGGAACTGACCGGACGGCCGCAGGGGCGCGCGCTGCTCGAGGACATCGAGCGGCGGGACCTGTTCCTGCGCCGCCTCGACGACGACGGCGAATGGTTCCGCTATCACACGCTGTTCTCGGATTTCCTGCGCCAGCGGCTCGAGCGCGACCACCCCGAACGCGTACCGCACCTGCACCGCCGCGCCGCCGAATGGTTCGCCGCCCACGACATGCTCAGCGAGGCGATCGACCACGCGATGGCGGCGGGCGACCCCGGACGCGCGGTGGCGCTGGTCTCCGCGCACGCCCGCGAACTCGTGCAGCATTCGCATCTGGCCACCCTGGCGGCGCTGGCGGCGAAACTGCCCGTCACCGACGCCGCGGCCGATCCGACCCTGCAGATCGCGCTGGCCTGGGCGGCGGTGTTGTTGCGGCGGCCGAGCCGCATGCACACCGCGCTGCAGCTGGCGCTGGCCGCCGATTCGGCGAAACAGCCTCCGGGACACCGGAAATCCGATCTCGCGGTCGAGGCGTCGATTCTGTGCGGGGTGGAGGCGGCGCTCGCCGATCACCTCGGCGGACTGGAGGACATCGTCGAACAGGGTTGCGCCCGCGCGGATTCGCTGGCGCCGTTCGTGCTGTCGGCGGCGGCCAACCTGGGCGCCTTCACCGCCCTGCACCGGTTCGACTTCGACCGCGTCCACGAATGGCACCGATGGGGCCGGACCTATTTCCGGCACATCACCGGGGCGCTGAGCATCATGTACAGCCACTGTTTCGCGGGGATGGCTGCGCGTGAACAACTCGACAGCGAGGCGGCCGAGGAACACTTCCGCACGGCGCTGCATCTGGCGCGCACCACGACCGGGGAAAGTTCCCTCACCGCTCGCCTGGCCTCGGCCGCACTCGGCGATTTCCTCTACGACCGCGGCGAGATCGCGGAGGCGCACCATCTGCTCGGCGTGGCGGTGGAATTCGGATTCGACGGCGGCACAGTCGATTTCCTGACCGCGGTCTACGGCACGGGTGCGCGCATCGAGGCGCTGCGCGGGGACCGTGAGGCAGCGCGGCGACTACTCGCCGACGGCACCGCGGTCGCCACCGCACACACCCTGCCGCGGCTGTCGGCGCGCATCGAACTCGAGCGAATCCGGCTGGGGTTCATCGAATCCGGCCCCGATGAGCCGCCCGCGCCCCGCGGGGCACGGGACGGCGTGGCGACCACGATTCACGACCTCACCGAGGAAGCGGCGGTCCGGTGGCTGTTGCGCGCGGATCCCGAACGGGCGCTCCCCCGCGCCCGCGCTCTGCGTGAGTCGATCGACGCCGCCGCGCGCCCGCGCGCCGCCCTGTGCGCCGCGCTGTTGTTCGCGCATTGCCTCGAGACCGTGGGCCGGTCGGCGGAGGCCGAGGCGGTGCTCGCGCCGGCGCTGCGCCGCTGCGTCGAAGCGGGACTGGTACGCCCGCTGATCGACGAGGGTCCGGCACTGATCGCCGTCGTCAGGCGGCTCTCGGGCGAGGCGGGGCGACATTCCGCGGGCACTCCCGCCATCGCGCTTCCGCGGACCTTCCTCGACCAGCTCGGGTGATCCGCCGGTCCGTCAGGAGGACACGTCGGTGCGGGTCACCGTCAGCCCGGCGTCTCGCGCCAGCCCGGCGAACACCACGGCGTCGTGGACGGCCGCGCCGCCCGGGTCGTTGTTGAAGTACACGTACCCGTCGGCGGGACCGAAGGTGTCCGCCAGCCGATGCGCCCATGCGGTCAGCGCGCGCCGGCCGTACCGAGGTTGCGGTCGCGCCAGCCCGGAATGCAGACGCAGATACGACCAGTCGGTGGTGCGCCACAACGGCGTCACCGGGCGCGAGCGCGCATCCGCCCAGCACAGCGCGGCGCCGCGTTCCTCCAGCACGGCGCGGATGCGCGGTGTCCACCACGATTCGTGGCGTGGTTCGACGGCCACGCGCACCGTCGAGGGGAACTGTCGCAGACAGTCGTCGAGCAGCGTCGCGTCCGCCCGCAGGGTCGGCGGCAGCTGTACCAGGATCGGACCCAGCCGGTCGCCCAGGCCGGCGGCGTGCTCGAGCAGCCGCTGCACCGGCTCGGCCGGCTCGCGTAGTCGTTTGACATGGGTGAGGAAGCGGCTGGCCTTCACCGCCACGACGAAATCGTCCGGCGTGCGTTCCCGCCAGGCGGCGAAGACCTCGCGACTGGGCAGCCGATAGAAGGCGTTGTTGCTCTCGACGGTCGCGAAGGCGGCCGCATACCGTTCCAGCCACAGCCGCTGCGGTACGCCCGGCGGATAGAGCACGGCGCGCCAGTCCCGGTACTGCCAGCCGGAAGTCCCGACGAACAGGGTCACATCGTCCATCGAACCAGACTCGCCCCGGCTCCGCTGGGACCTCGCCGGACACCCCTATGACGGTCGTTATAAGCGGCGAGCTACGCTATGACGACCGTTATAGGGAGGTGGAAGATCTGAGCGGCACACCGGATGATTCGCGCGCGAAATTGGTGGCGGGCGCGGCCGAGATGATTCGCCGGCGCGGTCTCGCCGCCACGAGTGTGCGCGATCTCGCCAAATTCGCGGACGCTCCGCTCGGCTCGACCTACCACTACTTCCCCGGCGGCAAGGCCGAACTCGCCACCGAAGCCGTCGCCCTCGCCGGCGATCTGACCGCGGCGACGCTGTCGCGCGAATTGCGCAAGGGCTCGGCCGAGGGCCTGCACTCGTTCCTGCGTCGCTGGCGAAAAAATTTGCTGGACAGCGATTTTCGCGCCGGATGTCCCGTGCTGGCGGTATCGGTGGAGGACGTGCCGGATGCCGAGGGCAACCCCCGCGAGGCGGCGGCGGCCGCCTTCGCCCGATGGACCGATCTGCTGGCGCAATCCCTGCGCGACGACGGCGCCGAGCAGGCGGTGGCCGAACGCACCGCCACCCTGATCATCGCTGCGTTCGAGGGCAGCGTGGCGATGTGCCGGGCCGAACGCAGCACCACCGCCCTGGACCGCATCGGCGACCAGCTCGAATCGTTGCTGAAGGCCGCGATCCCGGCCCCCGCCACGACCCCACCGTCCCGGACAAGGAGTACCCGCTCGTGAATCGGACCGATCTCGGCACCCACCCGTTCGATCTCGCCACCGCGCCGGAGCCCGCCGGCGCGGGCCGCTACCTGGCCCGTACCGCGGCGTCGTATTCGAATATGGTGGGCCCCTTCGGCGGCGTCACCGCGGCCACCGCCGTGCGCGCTGTCCTCGACGATCCGCGGTGCGCGGCAGAACCGGTGTCGATCACCGTCAACTACGCGGGCCCGATCGCCGACGGCCCGTTCACGATCGACAGCCGGCCGGTGCGCACCAATCGCAGCACCCAGCACTGGATGCTGACGCTGAGTCAGGACGACGCGGTGACCACCACCGCCACCGTCGTCTGCGGTGCCCGGCGGCCCACCTGGTCCGATACCGAGATCGAACCGCCCGCCGCACCGCCCGCCGAGTCGGTGCCCGTGGCACAACCGCCGGAATTCCCGGTGTGGATGCGCAACTACGAGATGCGGTTCGTCGAGGGCGGCGGGCCGATCACTCCGGAGCCGCGGGAACAGCCGACCTCCACGACCACGCTGTGGGTGCGGGACCTCCCGGCTCGCCCGCTGGATTTTCCCGCGCTGACGGCCCTGGCGGATGTGTTCATTCCGCGGGTGATGGTGCGGCAGGGCCGGATGGTCGCCGCCGGTACCGTCTCGCTCACCGTCTACTTCCACGCCGATGCCGCCGCGCTCGCCGCCCAGGGCGACCGTCCGCTGCTCGCCACCGCCCGGGGCCAGCATTTCGGCGGCGGCTACTTCGATCAGTCCGCACAGCTGTGGGGCGCCGACGGCAGGCCGCTGGCCACCTCCCATCAACTGGTGTACTTCAAGGACTGAACCCGGCATCGCGACCGGCCGCAGCGGGTATGCCCCGAACATGCAGTGGTTCACGGCGCCCGGCTACTGGTTCGCGCGCGAGGTGTTCCAACGCGGCCTCGCGGTCGTCTATCTGATCGCGTTCGTGGGCGCCGCGCGGCAGTTCCGCGCGCTCATCGGCGCCGACGGCATGCTGCCGGTGCCCGCGTTCCTGGCCCGCTCCTCGTTCCGGGGTTCGCCGAGCCTGTTCCATCTGCACTATTCGGACCGGTTCTTCGCCGGTGTCGCCTGGGCCGGGGCGGCGCTGGCGGTGGCCCTGGCAGCCGGGGCCGACGATCGAGTGCCGCTGTGGGCGGCGATGCTGCTGTGGTTCGCGGCGTGGGTGCTGTATCTGTCGATCGTCAACGTGGGCCAGGCCTGGTATTCGTTCGGCTGGGAATCGCTGCTGCTGGAGACGGGATTCCTGGCGATCTTTCTCGGCAACGACGACATCGCGCCACCGATTCTCGTGCTGTGGCTGGCGCGCTGGCTGCTGTTCCGGGTGGAGTTCGGCGCGGGGTTGATCAAACTGCGCGGCGACCCTTGCTGGCGCGATCTGACCTGCCTGTACTACCACCACGAAACCCAGCCCATGCCCGGCCCGCTGAGCTGGCTGTTCCACCACCTGCCCAGACCGCTGCACCGGGTGGAGGTAGCAGCGAACCATATCGCGCAGCTGGTCGTGCCGTTCGCGCTGTTCACTCCGCAGCCGGTCGCGAGCATCGCCGCCGCGGTCGTCGTCGTCACCCAGCTGTGGCTGGTCCTGTCCGGCAATTTCGCCTGGCTCAACTGGTTGACGATCCTGCTGGCCTGCACCGCGATCGACGCCCGCTCGGCCGCGACCGTCCTGCCGCTGCCCGACCGGCCCGCGTTCACGGACCCGCCCACGTGGTTCGTCGCGGTGGTCCTCGCCTTCACCGCCGCGGTGGTCGTGCTCAGCTATTGGCCGGTCCGGAACCTGTTGTCCGGGCACCAGCAGATGAACGCCAGCTTCAATCGGTACCACCTGGTGAACACCTACGGCGCGTTCGGGCGGATCGAGCGCCGGCGCTGGGAACTGGTGGTGGAGGGCACCCGCGACCGGCACATCACCGAGCAAACCCACTGGGAGGAATACGATTTCAAGGGCAAGCCCGGTGATCCGCACCGGCTGCCGCGCCAGTGGGCGCCCTACCATCTGCGCCTGGACTGGCTGATGTGGTTCGCCGCCATCTCCCCGGTCTACGCCCGCTCCTGGCTGGGCCCGTTCCTGCGGCGACTGCTGACCAACGACCCGGCCACCCTGCATCTGTTGCGGCACAACCCTTTTCCGGACACCCCGCCCGCCCACGTGCGAGTCCGGCACTACCTCTACCGATTCAGCACCCGCGAAGAACTCCGCCGCGACCACGTGTGGTGGCACCGCGACGCGGTCGGCGATTACGTCCCACCGACCGCCCTCGCCTCCCCTCGCATCCGGCACGGCTGATCCGCCCGGCCTGGAGCCGGTCACGCCAGGACCGACCGCTGCTCGACGCCGACGTATTCGCTGAGCGGGCGGATCAGCGCGTTCGAGGCGCCCTGTTCGATGATGTGGGCGGCCCAGCCGGTGATCCGGCTCATGACGAAGATCGGGGTGAAGGTTTCGATGTCGAAGCCGAGCAGGTAATACGCGGGGCCGGTGGGGAAGTCGAGATTCGGCGCGATCCCGGTGGCCTCGGACATCGTGCGTTCGAGTATCTCGTACATCCGCACCCACCGGCCGCCGTCGGTGGCGGCGGCGATATCGAGCAACGCCCGCTTCATCGTCGGCACCCGGGAATCGCCGTTCTTGTAGACCCGGTGGCCGAAGCCCATCACTTTCTGCTTGTCCGCCAGTTTCTTCCGCAACCACTCCTCGGCTCGCTCGGGCTCGCCGATGTCGAGCATGTCACGCATGACCGCCTCGTTCGCCCCACCGTGCAGCGGTCCCTTCAGCGCGCCGATGGCGGCGGTGACCGCGCTGTAGATATCCGACTGCGTCGACGTCACCACTCGCGCGGCGAACGTGGAGGCGTTGAAACTGTGCTCCGCGTAGAGAATCAGCGAGACTTCGAAGGCCCGCACCAGTTCCGGCGCCGGCACCGTCCCGAAACACATGTTCAGGAAGTTCTGCGCGTATCCCAGGTGCGAATGCGGGGCGGTCGGGTCCAGCCCGTGCCGGCGGCGATGGTCGGCGGCCACGATGGTCGGCAGCACCGCCAGCATGCGTAACGCCTTGGCGCGGTTGGCTTTCGGCGAATTGTCCTCCTCGAGCGGATCCTCGGCGCCGAGATAGCTGATCGCGGTGCGGACCACATCCATCGGATGGCAGGTGTCGGGCAGTTTCGCCACCAGCGACAGCAGCGACCGATCGACTCGCCGGGCCGCGCGTTCCTGCTGGCAGAACCGTTCCAGCTGGGCGTCGTTCGGCAGTTCGCCGTACCACAGCAGGTAGGCGACCTGCTCGAACGTGCAGTGCGCCGCCAGATCCTGGACGGCATAGCCCCGGTAGGTCAGCGAATTCGTTTCCGGCACCACCTTCGAAATCGCGGTGGTGTCGACGACGACGCCCGCCAGGCCCTTGTTGATCGCCGGAGTCGCGGCCATCGTCATCACTGGTTCCTTCCCAGGGTGAATGTGAAGATGTCGGAATCGAATTCGTTGTAGCGCTCGTACTGCAACAGGTCGTAGAGGCGGCTGCGATGTTGCATCCGATCCAGCAGTCCCGCCTGGGTTCCGGTCTCGTGGATTTCGCGCAGCCCGGTCTCGGCCGCCCACATCGCCAGGCGCAGGGTGGACACCGGATAGATCACCGCGTTGTAGCCGATGGATTCCAGTGTCCGCGCCGGCAACAAGTCGGATTTGCCGAACTCGGTCATATTGGCCAGCAGCGGAATCGAGACCGCGGCCCGGAATTTCTCGAAATCGGCTGCGCCGCCGAGTGCTTCGGTGAAGATCAGGTCGGCCCCCGCGTCGGCGTAGGCGCGGGCGCGGTCGATCGCCGCGTCGATGCCCTCGATTCCGGCGGCGTCGGTGCGGGCGCAGATCACGAAATTCGGGTCGCGCCGGGCAGAGACGGCCGCGCGCAGGCGACGCACCATCTCGTCGGCAGGTACGACGGCCTTGCCGTCGAGGTGACCGCAGCGCTTGGGATTCACCTGATCCTCCAGGTGGCAGCCCGCGAGTCCGGCGTCCTCGAGCAGCGCCACGGTGCGGGCCGCGTTCATCGGCTCCCCGAAGCCGGTGTCGGCGTCGATGAGCACCGGCAGATCGGTCACCCGGGCGACCTGTCCACCGCGGCCCGCGACCTCGGTCAGCGTGGTCAGCCCGATATCGGGCAGCCCCAGTTCCGCCGACACCACCGCACCCGAGACGTAGACGCCTTCGAAACCGATTTCCTGAATCAGCGTGGCCACCAACGGATTGAAGGCACCGGGAAACCGCTGGATCGTCCCCGAGGCGAGTCCGGCGCGGAAGGCGACGCGTTTGTCGGCGGCGGAGGTGGTAGCGGCGAGCAATCCGGTCATCGGAACAATCCCTTCGGCGATTTCGGGGCGCGGGCGAGCACCTCGTCGGACACCGCGAAGGTCAGCTGCGCCAGTTCACCCGGCGCGAGCGAGCTCGCCCGCTGCGCGGCGTCGAGGAAGCGGTCCTGCTCGGCCGCGTCGACGACTCCTTCGGCGAGGGTGCGGAATTTGGCGATGTACTGCTCGCGGGCGAACGGCCGCGCGCCGAGCGGATGGGCATCGGCGAGCGCGAGTTCGTCGACGATCACCTCACCGCTGGTCAGCGTCACCTCCGCGCGCGCACCGAACGCCTTCTCGGCGGGATCGGTGGAGTGGTAGCGCCGGGTCCATTCCGGGTCCTCGGCGGTGGAGATCTTGTGCCACAGCGCGACCGTGTCGGGCCGGCGGGCACGCTCGGGTGCGTAGGACCGCTCGTGATGCCAGGTCCCGTCCTGCAGCGCGACCGCGAAGATGTACATGACCGAGTGGTCGAGCGTTTCCCGCGAGGCCTCGGGGTCGAATTTCTGTGGATCGCCGGAGCCGGTGCCGATCACCACGTGAGTGTGGTGACTGGTGTGCAACACGATCGAGGCCACTTCCTCGAGGTCGCCGATGCGGGCGCGCATGCGCCGGGCCAGATCGATCGGCGCCTGGCTCTGATATTCGGCCGAATGCTCCTTGGTGTAGGAGTCGAGGATCGCTCGCTTCGGTTCGCCCGGACCCGGCAGCGGCACCGAATATTCGGCGTCGGGGCCGGACAGCAATCGGGCGATCACCCCGTCCTCGCCCTCCCAGATGGGGGCGGGCGCACCCTCGCCGCGCATGGCCCGGTCGACGGCTTCGATGGCCATCTTTCCCGCGAAGGCCGGCGCATAGGCCTTCCAGCTGGAGATCTCCCCCTTGCGGGACTGCCGGGTCGCGGTCGTGGTGTGCAATGCCTGACCGATGGCCTGATAGATGGTTTCGGTGTCGAGGCCGAGCGCCGTACCGATGCCGGCGGCGGCCGAAGGGCCCAGATGGGCGACGTGGTCGATCTTGTGTTCGTGCAGGCAGATCGCCCGCACCAGATCGATCTGGATCTCGTAGCCGGTGGCCAGACCGCGAACGAGGTCGCGGCCGCTGCGTCCGGCATGTTGGGCGGCGGCCAGAATCGGCGGGATGTTGTCGCCCGGATGGGAGTATTCGGCGGCGAGAAATGTGTCGTGGAAATCCAGTTCGCGCACCGCGACACCGTTGGCCCAGGCCGCCCACTCCGGCGAATACGTGCCGGGCACACCGAACACCGAGGAGCCCGGTCGATACGGGTGCGCCAAGGCCTGCGCCCGGGCGTGCGCCACCGGGCGCCGGGTGATCGACGCGGCGGCGACCGCGGCGTTGTCGATGATCCGGTTGACGATCATCTCTTCGGTGTCCGGCGCCACCGCGACCGGATCCGTGGCGACCTCCGCGATCCGCCACGCGAGATGTTCCGTCCGCGGAAACACCTCCGCCGAGCGGTGCGTGCGAACGAGGTGATTCTTCACAGCCGGGACCTCCCGAGTACATCGTCGAATCGCATGATTCGGACGCTACTCAGGACGGATACCCGTCGAAATACGTTGCAACTGCCTAGTTCTGCGTAAGCGATCCGGCGAAGTTGCGAACCTTGCGGACGGTGTCGTCGTCCTCGGACCGTTTATCGATCCGCGGTCAGACGGTCCAGCAGACAGCTCAGCGCGAAGCGCACCGTCTGCTCGAGGACCTCTTCCGGTTCACCGTCGAATTCGGCTCGGCACGCGGTGACCGCGGTCTCGGAGGCGGTAGCGAACCACACCGTGCCGGGCGCTTCGCCGTCACTCGGTTCGGGGCCACCGACACCGGTGACCGCGACCGAATAGCTCGCGCCGAGCAGTTTCCGCACATTCGCCGCCAACGCCTCCGCGGCCGGCCGCGACACCACGGGGACATCGGGCATGTCCAGGACGGAGCGTTTGACCTCCGGACTGTAGGCGACGACCCCGCCGCGAAACCACTGTCCCGCATCCGGTGCCGCGCCGAGGGCGGCGGCGATCTTGCCCGAGGTCAGTGATTCCGCGACCGCGATCGTCGAACCGGCCGCTGCGGCCAGTTCGGCGATCCGCTCGGCGGCATCCTCGGTCATCGCCCCGCCTCCCGGGCGGCCACGGTGTCGTTCATTCCGCTTCCCGTTCCGCGTCGTCTCCGTTTTCGCGGTACGCCTGCAGCGCGGTGTCGAGTTCACGTTGCAGCCGTTGCACTTCGGCCTCGTCTCCGGCATCGGACGCAGTGGTGATGTCCTGGCGAAGCTGGGCGATGACGTCGTGTGAAACCACGAGAACCTCCTCCGGCACGGAACGGGTGAGCGGTCGGGAAACTAGCTTCCCTGCTGGTGGGACTGCTGACGCGCCTCGTCCACCTTGGCCTCGGCCCGGGCCCTTTCGGCCTGCGCCTCCTTCTCGGCCGCCTCGCGTTGCGATTCGGCCTTGTCCTGCTGCGCGCGGCCCTCCGACTCGAGGTCGTTGTTGCCGGTGACGATGCCGGCCGCCTCCTTGGCCTTACCCTTCACATCCTCGACGACGCCCTTGATGCCCTCACGCGGGCCACTGTTGTGGTCGGACACGGAGTCCCCTTCCGTCGCAATTTCCTGACATGCAACGCCTACCCAGCGCAGCGGTGCTCAATCGGACGATTACCTGTGACGGAGTCGACGCGCTCAGCCCGCCTTGCGCACGAAGGTCGTTTCCGAGTCCACGGCGCCGCCGCCCGAACTCGCGGGCCGCAGCTCGGGAATCGGGACACCGCGTTCGTCGACGAGCACGGAGTGTTCCTCGGCCGGGCCGAACGCGTGCCGCTCACCCCACTGCCGCAAGGCGACGACGACGGTGAACAGGTCCCGGCCGGCCGGAGTGAGGGTGTAGATGTGCCGCCGGCCCGACGGACCCGGCGCGCGTTCGAGGATGCCACGCGCGACCAGTCTCCGGAGCCGGTCGGTGAGGATGTTGCGCGCAATTCCGGTGGCCTGCTGGAAATCTCGGAATGCCCGGGCGCCGTCCATCGCGTCGCGAACGATCAGCAGGCTCCACCGATCGCCGACCAGGTCGAGCGTGCGCGCGACCGGACACGCCGGATCGGTCCACTCGGTGTCGGCGAGTACCGGCTGCGTCATCACGCCCTCCTCAACGGTTGCTGATTGAAACCATTGTGACGTACCGTTCGAACAGTTGCAAAACGCTACTGATTTGGAGTCTCGGTGTTCCTACCTCTCGGGCGGCGCCTACTGTTCGCCGCGATCTGCGCGGTGTCGGTCGCGACCGTCTACTCCGCCCAGCCGATACTCACGCAGATCGGCGACGACCTGGGCGTGCCGGCCGGCGACCTGGGCTGGATCGTCACGGTCGGGCAGCTCGGGTACCTGGCCGGATTGGTCTTCCTCGTTCCCCTGGGCGACACGATCGACCGGCGCAAGCTCATCGCCGCACATCTGTCGCTCACCGCGGTGGGGGTCGCTATCGCCGCGACCGCCACGCGCACGTGGGTGCTGCTCACCGGACTGGCGCTGGCCGGCCTGTTCGCGGTCGTGGTGCAGACGACGGTCGCCTACGCGGCGGCCGTGTCGGCACCGCAGCAGCGCGGACGCACCCTGGGCATGGTGACCTCCGGCGTCGTCGTCGGCATTCTCGGTGCGCGCATCGTCGCGGGCGCTCTGGCCACCGCCTGGGGCTGGCGCAGCGTATACGCCGCCTGGGCCGTCCTCCTCGTCGCGCTGACATGCCTCGTCCTCATGCTCCTACCTGCCGACACCCGCACCGGCCGCACTCGCTACCGGCAGGTGCTGCACACCTCGCGCACGCTGTTCGGTGACCGACTCCTCCTCTCGCGCGGCCTGATCGCCTTCTTCCTGTTCGCCTCCTTCGGCACACTCTGGAGCGGCCTGGCACTCCCGCTCGCGGCCTCGCCGTGGCAGCTCGACACCGCGCGGATCGGCTTGTTCGGGCTCGCGGGGCTGGCGGGCGCCCTGGGTGCGGGCCGGGCCGGACGCTGGGCCGACCGCGGTTTCGCGCACCCGGTCACCGGGGCGGCACTGGTACTGCTGGCCGTCTCATGGCTGGCCACGGCACAAGGATCGTGGTCGCTGTGGCTGCTCGTCGCAGGCGTGGTCGTCCTCGATTTCGCCGTCCAGGCCGTGCATGTCGGCAATCAGCATCTGCTCACCGCCGCCCACCCCGACCGGACCAGCAGCATCATCGGCAACTACATGCTCTTCTATTCGGTCGGTTCGGCCCTCGGCGCGGCGGGCACGACCGCCGCGTACTCCGCCGCCGGATGGACCGGGTCGAGCATTCTCGGCGCCGCCTTCGCGGTCGGCGGCGTCGCGGTCTGGGCGATCGCGAGAGCTCCCGGAGTGATCAGGAATCGAGAAGCGACCGACCCGCGATCGCCGATAACGTCTTCGACATGAACATCACCACTGCTCAGAGCACCATCGCATCGGTCGTCGTCGAGACCCCGGACCCGGCTGCCGCCGCGGCCTTCTACGAATCCGCGTTCGGTCTCGGCGACCGGCTGCGGGTCCGTAAGTCGGACGCGGAGACCACCGGCTTCCGCGGATACATCCTCTCCCTCGTGGTATCCCAGCCGAGCACCGTGGACAGCTTCATCGGTTCCGCGGTCGCGGCGGGCGCGACGACGGTGAAGCCGGCCAAGAAGAGTTTCTGGGGCTACGGCGGCGTCGTGCAGGCTCCCGACGGCGCGGTCTGGAAGATCGCGACCTCCGCGAAGAAGGACACCGGACCGGCCACCCGCGACGTCGACGATTTCGTCCTGCTGCTCGGGGTCGACAGCGTCAAGGCCACCAAGCAGTTCTACGTCGAACGCGGCTTGACCGTGGCGAAGAGCTTCGGCGGCAAGTACGCCGAATTCGAGTCGCCGGCCGGGTCGGTCAAGCTCGCGCTCTACGGGCGCAAGGCCGCCGCGAAGGACGCCGGCGTCCCGGCCGAAGGCTCCGGGTCGCATCGGATCGCCGTCACCAGCCCGCTCGGTTCCTTCACCGATCCCGACGGATTCGTGTGGGAGGTCGAGGGCTGAGCCGGGTGGCGCGGCCGAAATCAGGCCGCCCGCAACGGAACTCGGAAGGATTTGCGCAGCGACGACGGGCCGACCAGGGGAAGCAGCGCGGCGAGGAGCTTCCCCTTGAAGGCCCGCGGCGTCCGAGTCAGTTCGACCTCGACGCGGCTGCCCTCCGGTGCGGGCGTGGCACGGAACACCCAGCCACCACCGGCGCCGAAGAGTTTGGAATCCCGGGTGGTGACGGTCACCGTGTCACCCGCCGGATCCCACTCGTAGCGGGCACGCTCCCAGGCGGCCTCCGTACCCTCGGTCACCTCGGCCCAGCCCTCGCCCTGCTCGTGCACGACGAAGTGCTCGGCATCGATCGTCGGCCACACCTCCGCTCGGGACGGGCCGAAATCGGTGAGGACACCCACGACCTCGGCGGGAGTCAGCGCGGAGATGAGATGAAAACGGACTGTGGTCATGAGAACTCCTCGAAACCGGTGGGGCCGCCGGCCCGCGGGTTCGCGGTGCCGGACACTCATCGAGCATGGCCGCCACCGGTGCCGCTACGAATCCGTCGGATGACGCTACGTTGACGTAATCTCCGCCGACAGAACCTCCATCAGCTGGTTCGCGAATTCCTTCGCCTCGGTGCGTATGCCGTTGTGCGCCCCGGGGAACTCGACCACCGCGAGTCCGAGCCGGGCCGCGATCTCGACCGCCGGACGATAGGGCAGGCACCCTCGGGTCTCCCGGCCGACCGCGAGCACCAGCCGCTCGGACACCGGGTCCAGCGCACTGTAATCCGGTGTGTACGAGGTGAATTCACGTAACTCGTGTTCGATCATGAGCGGGCCGTTGGCCGCGAGGCGAGCCCACGTCTGCGCGGCACGCTCCGACAGCTGCGACACCTCGGGCGCCGGTTTCATCGCGGGACCGATACCCGCCAGGAATCTCGCCCCGGCCGCGGCGACTCCCTCGGTGTGCAGCAGCGCATGCACCTCCTCGACCATCGCGAGGTGCCGGTCGGCGTCCGGTAGGACCGCGAAGCACGGTGGTTCGTGGGCTACCAGTGCGCGCACCCGGCCTGGGTGTCTCGCCAGCAGGTCGAGTCCGACGATCGCGCCGTTGCTCGTGCCGAAGACGAAGGCCGGCTCGTCGGTCAGATGCGCGAGCAGCCGGGCCACGTCGCCGGACTGCACCGCCACATGTTGCCGCTCGGGCCCGTTGTCGAGAACGCTGCGCGAATATCCGCGCGGGTCGAGCGCCACGACGGTGAAGTGGCGCTGCAGGACCTCGGCCATCTCGTCGAA
Source organism: Nocardia violaceofusca NBRC 14427 (assembly GCF_963869435.1). Classification (NCBI taxonomy): domain Bacteria; kingdom Bacillati; phylum Actinomycetota; class Actinomycetes; order Mycobacteriales; family Nocardiaceae; genus Nocardia; species Nocardia violaceofusca. The sequence continues at coordinate 226,938 of NZ_CAWMPM010000013.1, read as the reverse complement.
GACGCCCGCGTCACCGCCGCCACCGGGAATTGACAGCAGTAGTGGCCCGTCGCCGCGCATTTCGTAGTACAGGGTGGCGCCGGGGACGGCCAGAGTGTCGGATCTCATTGCGCTGCTTTCTCTTCGGTGGGGCTCGGCCACTGCGTCAGGGTGCGATGCAGGGCGTCGAGAATGTGGTGCCAGCTGGCGTCGACCGGCCTGGAGTGAGCGAATCCGCCGGCCGCCTCCAGGGTGGCGAAACCGTGAAATGTGCTGCGCAGCAGGCGTCCTGCGTCGGTCGAGCCGGGTTCACTCAACCCGTAACCGCGCAGCAGCGCCGCGGTGAGCTCGATCCCACGCAGCAGGGCCGGCTCTCCGGCGACCTCGTCGGGATTCATGCGGATCTGCGTTGCCGCGTACCGGCCCGGATGGTCGAGGGCGTAGGAGCGATACGCGTCGGCGAAGGCGAACAGCGCGTCGCGTCCGGACCGACCGGCCACCGCCGCGCCGATCCGCTCGTTCATCTCCGCCCCCGCCAGCAATCCCACCTGCACCTGCAGGTCCCGCAGGTTGCGCACGTGGGTGTAGAGACTGGGATCCTTCACCCCGAACCGGCGGGCCACCGCGGACAGGGTGACATGGGCGAATCCGACCTCATCGGCCAATTCCGCTGCGGCACGGGCGATTCGCTCTCGGGACAATCCGGCACGGGGCGACATCCACGGCTCCTAACCTAATCTACTTAGGAATCATCCTAAACGTATTAGGTTCGGTGCGCCCAGCGATATTCCGCCCGGGATATGAATAGGGCCGGACGGCGACCTTGCGGAGACCTCGGAGAGGTCACCGGACGGAGGTATTCACCGGCAGCAGTTGGGGTCCAGCACTACGCACAACGCCGCCAGCGCATCACGTTTGGCGCGGTGGACGACATTCATGCCGGCACGTTCGGATTCGACCAGCCCGGCCTTGCGGAGCTGACCGAGATGATGGCTGACCGTCGATTCCGCTAGCCCCACCGCGGCGGCGAGGTCACCACCGTTCTCGCCGGAATCCGGACTCGCCAGCAGCAGCGACATCAGCTTCACCCGCACCGGGTCGGCGAGCGCTTTGAGCCGCAACGCCACCTCCAGGGCCGCGACATCGTCGACCGGCCCGGCCGCCACCGGCGCGCAGCACACCGGAGCGGACATATCGATCACGGGAAGCGCTTTGGGCATGAAACCATGCTACCGGCGGGATTGACATATGTCGAAAAGGTGGAGCAGACTCGAAACCGCCAACCTTTTCGACATATATCGGACCACGGAGGTTCTCATGTCCCGCATACAGCTGGCCCTCAATGTCGACGACCTCGATCGAGCGGTCGCGTTCTACTCCACCCTGTTCGACACCGAACCGGCCAAGCTCGAGCCCGGCTACGCCAATTTCGCCGTCGAGCAGCCGCCGTTGAAGCTGGTACTGCTGGAGAACACCGGCGCCGGTGGGACGATCAACCACCTCGGCGTCGAGGTGGAGACGTCCGAACAGGTCCACGACGAGATCGCGCGCCTGTCACGAGCCGGATTGTTCACCGCGGAGCAGATCGGCACGACCTGCTGTTTCGCCCGGCAGGACAAGGTGTGGGTCACCGGACCGCACGGTGAGAAATGGGAGGTCTACACCGTACTGGCAGACACCGAGACATTCGGCGACGCACCGGAATTCGCCGACGACACCAAGGCCGTGCAGGCGTGCTGCGGGTCGGACACCGATACCTCGGCCGCGGAACCCTGCTGCGGCAGTGCCGCCGACGCCGCCACCGAAGGCGCCTGCTGCGCCGCCGAAGCACAGCGCGACGCCGTCGGTGGCGGAGCCACCTGCTGCAGCTGACCACCAGCCCGCGGGCGCGCTTGTTCACCCGGACTTCGTTTGACTACTCATATCGATGCCTGTCAATATCGACGGATGTCTAAACAGGAGTTGCCTTCGGCGGCCATGGCCGCACCGGCAGGGTGTGTGACCACGCCGCGGGTGCGGCCGGTCGTGGGCGCCGAGGCGGCCCAGGACCTCGCGGCGATGTTCAAGGCCCTCGGCGATCCCGTCCGGTTGCGGGTGCTGTCGGCCATCGCGGCGCGCGCCGGTGGCGAAGCCTGTGTCTGCGACATCTCCGACGGGCTCGACGTCACTCAGCCGACCATCTCCCATCACCTGAAGGTGTTGCGCGAGGCCGGGTTGGTCACCGGTGAGCGTCGCGCCTCCTGGGTGTACTACCGGGTGATTCCCGAAGCACTGCAACGTCTTTCGGATCTGCTCGCCGAACAGGCCGGGCTCGGGGTGCACACGTGAGCACCACCGGCGACACCGCGGTCGCCGGCAGACTGTCCACTCTCGACCGCTTCCTGCCGGTCTGGATCGGCGTGGCCATGGCCGCGGGTCTGCTGCTCGGGCGACTCGTCCCCGGACTGGGCGGCACCCTGTCGGCGGTGCAGGTCGACGGCATCTCGCTGCCCATCGCCCTCGGCCTGCTGATCATGATGTACCCGGTGCTGGCGAAGGTCCGCTACGACCGGCTGGACACCGTCACCGGCGACCGGCGTCTGCTGCTCGCCTCGCTGGTGCTGAACTGGGTCGCAGGGCCCGCGCTGATGTTCGCCCTCGCGTGGCTGCTTCTACCGGATCTGCCCGAATACCGGACCGGCCTGATCATCGTCGGTCTCGCCAGATGTATTGCGATGGTGATCATCTGGAACGACCTGGCCTGCGGAGACCGCGAAGCGGCCGCCGTTCTGGTGGTGTTGAATTCGATCTTCCAGGTCGTCATGTTCGCCGTACTCGGCTGGTTCTATCTCTCGGTTCTGCCCGGATGGCTCGGACTCGAACGAACCACGATCGACACCTCACCGTGGCAGATCGCGAAATCGGTGCTGATCTTCCTCGGCATTCCGCTGGTCGCGGGCTTTCTCACGCGGCAGCTGTGCGAGCGGGCCCGCGGCCGGCAGTGGTACGAGGGGCGGTTGCTGCCGCGCATCGGACCGTGGGCGCTGTACGGGTTGCTGTTCACGATCGTGATCCTGTTCGCCCTGCAGGGCAACAACATCACCGCCCACCCCTGGGATGTCGCACGCATCGCCGTACCACTGCTGGCGTACTTCGCGATCATGTGGGGCGGGGGCTACCTCTACGGGTGGGTGGCCCGCCTCGGCTACGCACGGACCACCACCCTCGCCTTCACCGCCGCGGGCAACAACTTCGAACTCGCCATCGCGGTCGCGATCGCCACCTACGGCGCCGCTTCCGGACAGGCCCTCGCCGGCGTCGTCGGCCCGCTGATCGAAGTGCCGGTCCTCGTGGGCCTGGTCTACGTGTCCCTCGCCCTGCGCAACCGGTTCCCGGCCACCCCCGATGTCCCGACCGACGCCGATGTTCCGGCACCGGCGAAAGGCTCTGCACACCAATGAAACCCAGCGTCCTGTTCGTCTGCGTGCACAACGCCGGACGATCGCAGATGGCCCAGGGCTTTCTCACCCACCTCGCCGGTGACCGCATCGACGTCCGCTCCGCCGGCACCGAACCCGCCGACCGCATCAACCCGGTAGCCGTGCAGGCCATGCGCGAAGCCGGCATCGACATCACCGCCGGCGCCCCGGCCGTGCTGACGCCCGGCGCCGTCCGCGTCAGCGACGTCGTCATCACCATGGGCTGCGGCGACACCTGCCCGTACTTCCCCGGCGTCGACTACCGCGACTGGCAACTGGACGACCCGGCCGGGCGAGACATCGACGCCGTGCGGCGGATCCGCGACGACATCCGTTCTCGCATAGAGGATCTCATCGCCGAACTCCTGCCGCCGACGTCGTGAATCCTGCCGCCCGCGGCCGTGGCACTCATGGCGTCAGCGATTGCGTGCCCAGCACGACCGCCAGGTCGAGCCGGGCGGCGTCCTCGCTGCCGGGTTCGGCGGTGTAGACCGAAATCCGCAGATCGTCGAGAGTGACGAGCAGGGTGTCGCAGTCGAGGGTGATCAGGCCGACCGCCGGGTGGTCGATCGTCTTGCGCCTCGACGGGTCCGGTGCGGGCGGTGGCGTTTCGGCGTTCCAGAGGTCGGTGAAGCGTGCGCCCGCTGAGCCCAGGTCGGCGATCAGGCGTCGCAGCGCGCGGTCGGCGGGATAGCGCGAGGCGGTCAAGCGCAGATCGGCCACCAGCCTGGCCTCGTGTTCGGCCTGTTCCCGCTCGGAGTGCACGACCCGGGTCGGCATGCGAGTGATGTTGCGCCACACCGCATTGCGCTCCAGGCCGCGCCAGGAGGTGGTGTCACCCATCAGCGCGTTGTAGGGCGCGTTGGCCAGTACGAGCGTCCAGCTCGCGTCGTAGACGACGACCGGCGTGTGCGACAACCGGTCGAGCACCCGGTGCACACTCGCGGTGACGCGCGAGGGCACCACGTCCGAGCCGGGGGCGGCGTGCCCGGCCAGCCGGTAGAGCAGATCGCGTTCGCTGTCCGACACGCGCAGGGCGCGGGCCAGTGCCTCCACCACCTGCGCCGACGGCGCGGTCGCGCGCCCCTGTTCGAGTCGGGTGAGGTAATCGGCGGAGATGCCGGCGAGCGCGGCCAACTCCTCCCGGCGCAATCCCGCGGCCCGGCGGCGGGGACCCACCGGCACACCGACGGCCTCGGGCGCCACCCGGTCGCGCCACCGGCGCACCGTCCGGCCGAACTCCCACGTTTCCACGCACTCCAGTCTGCGCGAACCGCCGCCGGTGTGTCCTGGCCCTGACAGTCCTACGACAACCGGACGACTGCCTATGGTCCGGCCCGGCTCGCAGGCTGGGGACATGACCGAAACCGGAACCGTTCTCATCACCGGCCCGACCCGCAATCTGGGCCGCGCCACCGCGCTCGCCCTGGCCGCCCGCCCCGAGGGGCAGCGCCCCGATCTCCTCCTGGTCGGCCGCGCCGGGCGGGATCTCACCGAGGTAGCCGAGGAGGCCCGCGCGCGGGGTGCTCGCGTCCGCGAAATCGGTTGCGACCTGGCGGATCTGGCCGATGTGCGCGCCGCCGCGACCACCGTGCGCGAACTCCTCACCGCCGATGCCGTGCGACCGCTTCGGGCGCTGATCGCCAATGCCGGCACCATGTCCGCCGACACCCGGCAGGCCACCCGCGACGGTTACGAGACGACCTTCGCCGTCAACCACCTGGCCCACGCCCAGCTCATCGGCGACCTTCTCGACGCCTTCACCGCCCCGGCACGGGTGGTGCTGCTCGGATCGAACACCTATCACGCCAACTTCTGGCGCCGAATGCTCAACGTCGCCGAGGCCGACTGGGCCGATCCACTCGACCTCGCTCGCCCTGCCACCGGCGACCACGCCCCCGGCATGACCGCCTCGGGTGTCGCCTATTCCAATGCCAAGCTGGCGATCCTCTACTACGCCCACGAACTACAGCGCCACGCCGGGCCCGGGATCAACGTCTCGGTCTTCGAACCGGGATGGATGCCCGGTACCGCGCTCGGCCGCGGCGCCCCCGCACCCGTGCGAGCGATCGGCCGCGTTCTGGGCCGGCTGCCCGGCGTATCGACACCGCAACGCTCAGGACCGCTGCTGGCCTCGGTCGCTCTCGACGACACATGGGCACACCTGCGCGACGGCGCGTTCGTGGTGAAGACCCGGCTCACCGAGGTGCATCCCGTCGCCCACGATCGCGACCGGGAGCGCCGCCTGTGGGAGGCGACCACCGAGCTGCTGGAGCGGATACGGGCGTAACGCTCACCGCGATGTCCGATCGGAGGGCCTCGCCGCCGGACCGCACCGATGCGCCGCCGGTAAGCACCTCAGCGCGCGAAGTACGAGAGCATTCTCCGCCCGGAACCCCCGTCGGATGGCGGGAAATACGTGGTGACAGGGGTTTCGTGGCGGATTCGCGCGGGTGCGGCGCGGGGTCCCGGCCGCGCCCGGCCCGGTGGGTAGGTTGGCGATCATGCGTACCGACGAGGATTCCTGGGATATCAACACCGGTGTCGGATCCACGGCATTGTTCGTCGCGGCAGCTCGCGCACTGGGCGGACGCGCGGGCGACGCCCCGGCTCGGGACCCGCTCGCCGAGCTGTTCGTCTCGGCCGCCGGCGGTGAATGGGCCGATCTGATGGCCGGGCGGCTGCCCGAACACCCTTTGCTGACAACGGATTTCGGCATCCCGTTTCAGCAGCACCAACTGTTCCGGACCCGGTATTTCGACGACTATCTGGATGCCGCCGTCGCATCGGGAATCCGGCAGGTGGTCGTGCTCGCGGCGGGCCTGGACGCGCGGGCCTATCGACTGCCGTCGTTGGCGGGCTGCACCGTCTACGAACTGGATCGGCCACCGGTCCTCGACTACAAGCGCGAGACCCTCGCGCAAGCCGGGCGCGAACCGATCGCGGATCGCCGGGAGGTGGCGGTCGATCTGCGGGGCGACTGGGCGAAAGCCTTGCGCGACAGCGGCTTCGATGCCGATCGGCCGACCGCGTGGCTGATCGAGGGGCTGCTGATCTATCTGACACCCGCGGCCCAGGACCAGCTGTTCGACACCGTGCACTCGCTCAGCGCCCCCGGCAGCCGAGCCGCCGTCGAACAGATGGATCCCCTGCCCACCGAGGAGGCCGAAGCCCTGGCAGCCGACGGAGAATCCGGCTCGGAATGGGTGAAGCTGATCTACAACGAGCCGCGCAGCGACACCACCGCCTGGTTCACCGACCACGAATGGACCGGCGAACGCATCTACCTTCCGGACTACATCCGCAGCCTCGGCCACACACCCGAGGGTCCCGAGGGGCGCCAGCAGTCACTGATAAGTCTGGTGACCGTCACCCGCCCGTGACGCGCGTGCGCGACGAGAACGGGTCTCGGCGGGCAACGGGATACGCTGCCCCCCAATCCCTTTCGACTCATTCCTAGCCTCGGTAGCCGCTCAGGTTGTACACCGTGGCGTTGCCGATGTGCTGCGCGGGGAAGGTGGCGGTGACCCACGTGGTGATATCGGCGTGCTGATTGCGGCCGAAACCGCCCGGCCCGCCGGCATTCTCGGTGGTATCCGGCTGCGGCTGCCCCGGCGCGTTTCCGGGTACCGCCTGCTCCCGGCCCGCACCCCGGCCCGTGGTGGTGCCCGGATTCCGGTTTCCGGTCACGCCCTGCTCGCGCGCATCCGCCGGGCCCTGATTGCGGCCGTCGGCCTGTACGACGTAGTAGGCGATCTTGCCGTCCTTCACGTCGGTCTGGAACTGTGCCAGCGTCGGCACCGGGTCGCTGCCGGAGAACCCACCGATCGCCATCACCGGCCTGTCGCTGTCCAATTCGAGTGCGGCGGCCGCGGACGAACCGTTGGTCGCCGCCGCCCAGGTCGCAGTCGTCGCCCGCAACATCGCCGAGAGCTGCGGATCCGGACTGCTCTGACCGAAGCCGCCGCGCGCGTTCGCCTGCGCCGGGCCGACCGTCGGCCCACCACCGGAGTGCGCGGTCGCGACGGTCGCGAACGAGTAGGCCGCACCGCCCGCCAGACCACCGATCAGGCCGGCCGTCAGGACGACGGCCGCGAGGCGGCGATGCGCCTCATAGGTCCAGGGCACGGCCAGCAGCACCGCGGCGATCAGCGTCACGACCAGAATCGTCCAGCGCAGCTCCGGATACCAGCCGCTGTTGCGGTGCAGCAGAACGGCACTCCACACGCCCGTCACCACGAGCAGTGCGGCCGTACCGAATCGGCCGAACGCGGTGTGGCGCCGGTTCCACAGTTCGGCGACACCGATGGCGAACATTCCGGCGATTGCGGGGGCGATCGAGAGGCAGTAGTACGGATGCACCATGCCGTTCATGTAGCTGAGCACACCGCCGTCGATCACGATCCAGCCACCGAAGGCGATGGCGGCCGCACGCATCCGGTCGGTGCGCGGCGCGCGACCGCGTGAGACGAGCACCAGCACCATCGCCAGCAGGGCGGCCGGCAGCAGCCAGCCGATCTCGAACCCGAATTCACCGGTGAACAGCCGCTGCACACCGTGCACCTGCCCGCCGAATCCGCCGAATCCGTTGTGCGCGCCCGCGGGCGGGGCGGCATGCGCCGCCGCCTGGGCCGTCGCCGCGGGATCGTGGGCCGGGGCTGCCCCGCCACCGTGATTGCGGCCGAGCACGCGGGCGAAACCGTTGTATCCGAGCACCAGATTCATGAAGTTGTCGTCGGTCGACCCGGCCAGGTACGGGCGGCTCGAGGCCGGCCACCACAGCGTGAGCAGCACATACCAGCCGCTGGACACCAGCAGCGCGACGAGTCCGCCGACCAGTTGCAGCAGGCGTCTGCGCAGCGAAGTCGGAGCGGCCAACAAATAGGCCACCCCGAGCGCGGGCAGCACCATCAGTCCCTCGAGCATCTTCGCCAGGAATGCGAAGCCCAGCGCCGCCCCGGCCAGCATCAGCCAGGTCGTGGAGGCGCGGTCCAGTGCCCGCACGGTGGCGTAGGCGGCGGCCGTCATGAGCAGCACCATGACCGCGTCGGGATTGTCGAACCGGAACATCAGCGCCGCCACCGGCGTCATCGCCAGCGCGGCACCCGCCAGCAGCGCCATCCAGTGATTCGCCGTGATCCGCCGGACCGCGCCGTAGAGCAGCGCGACCGCGGCCACGGCCATCAATGCCTGCGGAACGAGCATGCTCGCGCTCGAGAAGCCGAAGATGCGGCCGGACAGCCCCATCACCCACTGAGATACGGGCGGCTTGTCGACGGTGATGAAGTTGGCCGGATCCAGAGAGCCGAACAGCAGCGCCTCCCAGTTCTTCGATCCGGCCCAGGCCGCGCCGGCGTAGAACTGGTTGCCCATCCCGTTGACGGTGATGTTCCACAGGTACATCACCGCCGTCGCGATCAGGAGCGCCGCCAGACCGGCCCGCTCGACGGCGCCGCCGCCGAATGCGCGGGCGGCGCCGGACTTCGCTGGCTCGGGCGGCACCACCGGCGAATTCTCGAGGAGTGATGTAGTCACGGTGACTATTCAGCCCGTGCAGCTCCACAGCTACCTGTGAGCGAGCAGTGAGGTTGCGATGAACGCCTAGCGGGCCTGCTTCTCCCCCGCACCTACTGCAGCCCGGCGCCGGGGCCGCTCACCCGGCACGAGCAGCGCGAGGATGGCGACCACCACCGCGCCGCCGAACAGATACAGCCCCCAGGTACCGGTGAGCAGATGCTGATAGTCGTCGCGCAACTGGCTGTCGAACCGCTGATTCAATCGCCAGGCCGGCACCACGAGCGCCGCGATGCCGGCCAGCACCGCGAGCCATCCCAGAATCCGCGAGCCGAACAGCCCGGCCAGCAGCATCACCAGGGCGACGAGCAACAACACCACCGTGTAGGACGCGCGCAGCTGCGGCGACTGGGCCTGCACCCCGTCCAGCGGAATTGGGGTCGCGAAGCCGTCGCGGATATCGACGAGCCGGATGTGGCGGGCCTGCACGACCCCGACGAACGGCCCGAACGCTCCGACCGCCATCACGACCCCACAGGCGAACAGCACCAGATGGACGACAGCGCGCATACGTCCACGGTATTCCGGCCGGCGCCGCAATGCACCGACCCGCCGGAATCCTCGTCGTGTCGCGACCGGACACGCCGAGAGTTCAGGCGCCGGTGGTCGATCCGGGGCGCACCACCATCAGCACCGCGACGGTCGCCCACAGCAGGTTGAAGATGCCCGCCGACATGGCCAGGCGTGCGGCCGTGGCATCGACGCGACCGGGTGCGAGGGATGTGAGTGCGGTGCGCTGGTCGGGCAGGATCATCGTGGCCAGGATCGCCGCGGCCACGGCGGTGAGGGCGATCGATGTGATCAACCATCCGGTCCCGAGTACGCCCAGGGCGGCGCCGGTGGCCAGCCCGAAGATCGGGACCGCGAGGCCGACGGCGGCGTAGCCCCGGCAAATACGGTGCAGCACGCGCAGATTCGCGGTGTCGGCCGCCGATCCGGCGGCGCGGCGCAGGGCCGGGGGAAACATACTCGCAGCGACGGCGACCGGGCCGATCGCGATCACCGCAGCCAGAACATGCAGCGACAGCAGCACTTTCGTCACCGGGCACGCCCCGCTCCGCCACGGCGCACGCCGGTGACCTTCGACGCGGGCAGGCGGCCTGCCTTGGCGGTGCCGGTGAGAGTGTCGCCCGCCACCGTGACCGCGAAGGCGAGATTCAATCGCATCGGTGACGTGACGGCCTGATTCCAGGTGAGCCGATCACCGTCGAGCACGACGTCGCGTAGCGAAACCCGTTCGCCCGCACCGCTTGCCGTGCCGACGAGAGTGCCGTCCACGCGATGGAGCTCGAGTTCGACGGCAATCCTGCCGATCGGGGTGGAGATGGACAGATCCCACATGCCTTCGGCGGACATGACGCAATTACTCCTCATATGTCGTGGATCGAGTGATGTGTCGTGGATCGAGCAAGCCGGGTCAGACGGTGGCGGGAGCGGGCCCCTGACGGCGCCAGACGGTGCCACGGCGTTCGTGCGCGAACAGCCGCTCGACCGCATGGGCGATGCGTGGCCCGATCTCGCGTTCGAGCAGATACAGACCGAGGTCGAGACCGGAGGTGACGCCCGCGCCGGTGACGAGATCGCCGTCGTCGACCACGCGCGCGTCCACGGCCTGCACGCCTGTGGCATCGAGCAGATCCAGTCCCAGGTGATGAGTGGTCGCCGGGCGCCCCTCCAGCAGTCCCGCCATGGCGAGAATCAGCGACCCACCGCACACGGCGGCGACCGTGATCCGCGGGTTGGCCATCGCCGCGCGGAGCAGGTCGGGCAGGCCGGTGGTCAGGGTGCGGCCGAGGAGAACCGGGATGAATTCGTCGCGGCGCCACTCGCCGGCGGTCCCGGCATCCTGATCCGGCACCTCCCCCAGCTCGCCGATCCGGCCCGAGGCGCCGGGGATCAGCACCACACCGGGTCGCGCCGGATCGAGTGCCGCGGTGGCGCGCAACTCCAGCCCGTCGGTGCCGCTCACCACCTCTCGCGGCCCTTCCGCCGAAACCAGTTCGACGCTCACCGCGCCCTCGGATGCGGTCCCGCCGGCATAGAGCACCTCGTACGGGGCGATGACGTCGAGCGGATCGAACCCGTCGAACAGGACGATCTGAGTATGCATGGGAATCCCTTCGCATCCGCCCGGCCGGCCCGGGCACGGCCCGACGGTATGCGGGCACTCCCGCGGATCCCAGTGGCATTTTCGACAGGTTTCGACGGGAAAGTGACATATCCGAGGAAAGCGGCTTTGAACTGCTAGAACAGAGCGCTTTCGGGGGCGGAATGGCGGATGTCACAGCAGGCGACAGGGTATGTTCCAGCCATGCACACCGTCGCCGTTCTCGCCCTGGAAGGAGTGGTCTCCTTCGACCTCGCCGCCCCGATCGAGGCCTTCAGCCGGACGCGGCTGCCCGACGGCCGCCCCGGTTATCAGGTCCGCGTCTGCGCCGAACACCCGGAGGTCGATGCCGGAGCATTCACCCTGCGCGCGCCCTGGGGACTGACCGGACTCTCGGACGCCGACACGATCGTCGTGCCCGGCACCGCCGACCCGACCGCGCCGATTTCACCGGCCGTCCGCGACGCGCTGCGCACCGCCGCGGCGAACGGAACACGCATCGCCTCCATCTGCTCGGGCACCTTCCCGCTGGCCGCCACCGGACTGCTCGACGGGCTGCGCGCCACCACGCACTGGATCGCCGCCGCCGAGCTGGCGGCCGCGTATCCGGCCGTCGAGGTCGACCCGGATGTGCTCTATGTCGACAACGGCCAGATCCTCACCTCGGCCGGTGCCGCCGCGGCGCTGGACCTGTGCCTGCACATGGTCCGCCGCGACTACGGTTCCGCGGTGGCCGCCGACACCGCCCGGCTCTCGGTGATGCCGCTGGAACGCGAAGGCGGACAAGCACAATTCATCGTCCACGGCTTCGCGCCCACGCCCCGTGGATCCGACCTCGAGCCGCTGCTGAACTGGCTGGAGACCAACCTGGCCGCCGACCTGTCCCTCGACGAGATCGCCGCACGCGCCGCCGTCAGTACCCGCACCCTCATCCGCCGCTTCCGCGAGCACACCGGCACCACGCCGCTGCAGTGGCTGCATCGCGCCCGCATCCGCCGCGCCCAGCACCTGCTGGAATCCACCGCCCATTCCGTCGAACGCATCGGCGCCCAGGTCGGCTTCGGATCGCCCACCGCCTTCCGCGAGCGTTTCAAACGCACCACCGGCGTCAGCCCGCACAGCTATCGCCGGAATTTCAGCTGATCCTCAGCTCACGGTCGCCGCCTCGGCAACTCATTGCCTGCGCACAGCCGGCACCCAGCCTCGGTCCGCATGCTGGCCTTCCAGAGAGAGCCGACACGCGTCGGCGCAGCACCGAACGAGCAGGTGACCGATATGGGAACGTCACATCCGAACCGCCGCCTGGGCCGGACCGCGGCCGGGATACTCGTAGCCGTCGGCGCCGTCGGCACCACGACGGCGGCGGTCGTCGCGTACGCCGACAACCAGCCCGCCGCGACGACCGGCACCACCGTCACCGACAACACCGGCAGCAACAACACCGGCACCGGCAACACCGATCAGTCGTCCGGCACCTCGGGCAGCGTTCCCCAGCTGAGCCCCGGCCAGGGCACCGCACACGCACACTCGAGCGGCTCATGACCTCGGTACCCGCGGCGGAGACGGCCGCGGCCGAATGGGAGCTGTGGAGCACCACCGCCCGCCTCGTCGTCACCGACCCGGCCGCGCTGGCCGACGCGCGCCGCCTCGTCGACGCCCACCTGGATCGGGTCGACCACGCCTGCAACCGGTTTCGCGCCGATTCCGAAATCAGCACGCTGGCACCCGGCCGCCCGGTCAGGGTCAGCGCTTTGTTCGACGAATATCTCGACGCGGCCCTGACCGTCGCCCGCGACACCGACGGCGACGTCGATCCGACGATCGGCGCCGACCTCGAAAACCTCGGCTACGACCGCGATTTCACGCAGATCACCACCGGACCGGCGGTCGTCGCGCTGCGCGTCACCCCGCGCCCCGACTGGTCGCAGGTGATCCGATCCCCGCGTGCGGTGACGCTGCCCGCCGGCATGCGCCTCGACTTCGGTGCGACGGCGAAGGCCCTGGCCGCCGACCGCTGTGCGCGCACGGTCGCCGACGAGCTCGGCTGCGGTGCCCTGGTGAGCCTGGGCGGCGACATCGCCACCGCCGGACCCGCACCCGGCAAGCACTGGCAGGTACTCGTCCAGGACGGTGCGACCCAGCCGGCCGCCCTCGTCCGCTTGCCCGCGGGCGCGGCGATCGCCACCTCGAGTACGGTGCGGCGCCGCTGGATTCGCGGGGGAGGCTCGCTGCATCACATTCTCGACCCCCGCACCGGATGCGCCGCGGACCCCGTCTGGCGCACGGTGTCGGTGGCCGCTGAATCCTGCCTCGCGGCCAATGCCGCGGCCACCGCCGCCGTGGTGCGTGGCCGCGCGGCACTGCCGTGGCTGCGGTCCGCCGGGCTCCCGGCCCGGCTGGTCGACCGGGACGGGCGGGTGCTCACCCTCGGCGGCTGGCCCGACGAGCCGGAAGGAATTCGATGATGAGCAACTCCGCGTTCGACCAGGCACTGTGGGCGTTCGGCCGGGGCAGCGGCATCACGGCACTGATCTTGCTGACCGTCGCGGCCGTCGCCGGAATCGCCGCCCGCTCGGGGCGGGCCATAGTCCTCCCCCGCGCGGGGCTGGCCGAATTCCACCGCGGCGCGGCACTGGCGGCGACGGCGTTCGTCGCCCTGCATGTGCTGACCCTGTTCTTCGATCCGTACGCCCAGTTGCGGCTGCTGACCGTCGTGGTGCCGTTCACCGGCGGCTATCGGCCGCTGTGGGTGGGTTTCGGCACCCTGGCCGTCGACCTGCTGGCGGTGGTCGTGACCACCGCCCTGTTGCGACATCGCCTGGGCCCCCGCCTCTTTCGCCTGGTGCACTGGTCGGTCTACGCCCTGTGGCCGGTGGCTCTGATCCACACGCTCGGGGCGGGAAGTGACGTCGACCGGGTCTGGCTGCTCACCCTCGTCGGCGGGTGCATCCTCGCCGTCGCCACCGCCGGCGTCTGGCGGTTCAGCCGCGGCTTCACCGAATTCAGCACAGCCCCCGAGAGGAGCCGGCGATGACGACGACACTGACCGGAACCCCCACGACTCCACCCGCCCCGACGGGCACCGACCGGCTGCTGGCGGCCACCGGACCCGAGCTCTCCGCGCACGTGGCGCGATACGGCCCCGCACGCGCCGTCGGACGCGAGTTCATCGACGTGGTGTCGGCCGCGGGTCTCACCGGTCGCGGAGGCGCGGGCTTCCCGGTGGCGCGCAAGCTCGCCGCCGTGGCTGGTGGACGACGCGCGATCGTGGTCGCCAACGGCGCCGAAGGTGAACCCGACAGCGACAAGGATGCCGTATTGCTTTGGCGCGCACCGCATCTCGTACTCGACGGCCTGTCCGTGGCGGCCGCCGCCGTGGGGGCGCAGCGCTGCCACCTGTACGCCCCGCAACGGCTGCTCGACCCGATTCGTCACGCCCTCGCCGAGCGGCAGTCCACGGGCTACGACACGAGGCGGGTGGATCTCACGCCCGCCGCCGACACCTTCCTGGCCGGGGAGAAGAGCGCGGTCCTCGAGCGACTGGCCGGTCGCGCGCCGATCCCGCGAGACAAGCCGGTCAGCACCTCCCGCTCCGGGCTGAACGGCCGCCCGGCACTGGTGCAGAACGTGGAGACCCTCGCCCATCTGGCGCTGCTGGCCCGATTCGGGCCGTCGTGGTTCCGTGCCGCCGGAACCCCCGACGAACCCGGCACCATGCTGGTCACCCTGTCCGGAACCACCGCCGCCGGTGTCGTCGAGATTCCACTCGGCACCGCTCTCACCGAGGTGATCCAGCGGTTCGGACGCACCGATCCGGCCGAGGTCCAAGCGGTTCTGGTCGGCGGATACCACGGCGCCTGGCTGCCCGGCGCCGCCCTTACCGGCGCGGCGTTGTCCCGGACAGCGTTGCGGCACTGGCACGCGACACCCGGCGCCGGCGTCGTGCGTGTCCTCCGCCACGACGAGTGCGGGCTGCGGGTCACCGCCGATTTCACCGCTTACCTCGCCGCCCAGAGCGCCGGGCAGTGCGGTCCGTGCCGCAACGGCTTACCGCAGCTGGCCCGCACCGTCGGCGATCTTGCGGCGGGCGGGCCCGCCCGGCCGCAGGACATCGCCCGCATCGCCGATCTGGTCGACGGCCGCGGCGCCTGCCACCACCCCGACGGGACCGCGCGGCTGGCGCGTTCCGCCCTGACCGTCTTCGCCGGGGAAATCGACCGACACCGGCACGGTTCCTGCCGTGCCCGTTCCCAGGGAGCCGCCCGGTGACCGCACCCGACCGCCCCGCGTGGCGCCTGCACATCGACTGGACTCGCTGCGACGGCCGCGGCCTGTGCAGCGAATTGCTCCCCCATGCCATCGCTCGCGACGACTGGGGCTTTCCGCTCACCCGCAACCACCGGGACCCGGTCCTCGACGGCGAGTCGGCCGCCGCCGCCCGGGATGCGGTGAGCCTGTGCCCGCGCCTGGCGCTGTCGCTGCGGCGGATCCGAGGACACGGGGTTGAAGGCGACCATCCAGGGTAAGGGCTCGATATGGAGCTACTGGTGATCGTCGGCTTGGTCGTCCTGGTCGCCGCGGTGCTGCTGTACCGCACGATCCACAATCACCGGTCGGGCCGGACGGAACCGCCGGACAAAGAGGGCAACCTGCGGTGACGAGGCGGAACACGCGCAACGACAGGAGGCTGGTTCGGTGACATCTCTGTGGCTCGATCGAGCGCCCGTCTCGGTCCCGGTGACCCCGGAACCCGACGGGGAGTACGACTGCGTCGTCGTCGGCGCCGGGCTCACCGGCCTGGTGACCGCCCTGCTCTTCGCCCGCGCCGGGCGCACGGTCGCTGTGCTCGAGGGCCGCACGATCGGCGCGGTCACGACCGGCAACACCACCGGCAAGCTCAGCATGCTGCAGGGCACGCACCTCTCGGCGATCACCGCGAAGCATTCGGCGAGCACGGTGCGCAAATACGTCGACGCGAACCTGGAGGGCCAGCAATGGCTCCTGCGGTTCTGCGCCGAGAACGACATCGCCACCCAGCACGCGGACGCGGTCACCTACGCCGGCACCGAGGACGCAACCGACTTGGTGCGCAAGGAATTTCGTGCCTGCGAACAGGCCGGACTCGACGTCGCGTGGTCCGAGGAGACCGCGCTGCCGTTCCACACCCACGGCGCCGTGCGCCTGGCGGAGCAGGCGCAGTTCGACCCGATGGACGTCCTCGAGGGGTTGACCCTGCAGGCCTGCCGCCACGGTGCGACGATCTTCGAACGCACCCGCGTCCACGCCGTCCACGGCGATACGGTGTCGACCGACCGCGGCGATATCCGCGCGAAGACCGTCGTATTGGCCACCGGCACACCGATTCTCGACCGCGGCGGATACTTCGCGCGGCTCGAGCCCCACCGCTCCTACGCGGCCGCGTTCCGGGTGCCCGGCGAATTCCCGCGCGACATGTATCTGTCCGCCGACCAGCCCACCCGGTCACTGCGCTACGCCCCGCACGGCGGCGAGGATCTGCTGCTCGTCGGCGGCAGCGGGCATGTGGTGGGCCGAACCCGATCGGCGATGGCCCACGTCGCGGACATGTACAACTGGACGCGCACGCACTTCCCCGATGCCGAGCTGACCCATCGCTGGTCGGCCCAGGACTATTCGGCCATCGACCAACTGCCCTACGTCGGGCCGCTGCTTCCGGGCAGCGATCACATTCTCGTCGCCACCGGCTACGCGAAATGGGGGATGACCAACGCGGTGGCGGCGGGTCTCGCGCTGGCCGGCATCGCACTGGGCGGCCATCAGCCGTGGGCGCAGGCGTATCGCACCTGGCGCGGCAGCGAAGTGACCGGTCTGGCGAAGGCCGCGTCGATGAATATCCAAGTCGCACGGCATCTGACGACCGGCTGGCTGAGCGCGGCGTTCGGTGGCGGTGGCACCCCCGCCGAGGGCGAGGGCCGGGTGGAGCGTCGCGGCATCCGCCCCGTCGGGGTCTGCACCGTCGACGGCACCACCTCGACCGTCTCGCCGATCTGCCCACACCTGTACGGCATCCTGAACTGGAACGACGCCGAGCGTTCGTGGGATTGCCCGCTGCACGGCTCGCGCTTCACCCACGACGGAAAACTGTTGGAGGGGCCGGCGACTCGCGATCTGGAACAGCTGTGACCGGCCGGTGACGGCGGCAGTCTCCGACGCCCGCTAAGGCGTCACGATCGCGAAGTCGGGGTCGGGCGCGTCCAGGTAGCCGACCAGTTCGATCAGCTTCGACACATCGCCGTCGACGGTGACCGCGCCGTCGGCGATCAGCTGCTGCATATCCTTCGCGCCGAGCAGCGCCGCGTGCAGATCGCCGTCGGACAGGGTGAACGTGACGTCCGGAGCGGGCATACCGGCGCTCACGTCGTAGTGGACGAGGACGCCGTTGCGCAGCTGGGTGCGATGCACGAGATCCAGGTCGGAAATCGTCCAGTCGATGGTGATATCGGCCGACCAGGCCTTGGGACCGTCGATCCGGAGCGCGATGGCGTCGAAGAGCTGTTCCACCGTGAGCGCCGCGGCGATATCGGGTGCGTCCGTGGCGGTCGGCGTGCCGACGGATCCGTTGCGCAACTCGTAGGCGCCCATCAGGAAGAAGTTGCGCCAGGTGCCGTTCTCCGAACCGTAGCCGAGTTGTTCGAAGGTGTCGGCCTGCAGCGCCCGCGCCTCGCGACTGCCGGGGTCGGCGAATATCACGTAGTTGAGAACCTGTGCCACCCACCGGAAATCGCCGGCGGCGAACGAGTCGCGCGCCTTCTTCAGCACCTGCTCGGCGCCGCCCATGAAGTCGACGTGCCGCTTCGCCGATTCGGTGGGCGGATGCTCCCACAGGGTGGCCGGGTTCCCTTCGAACCAGCCCATGTAGCGCTGATAGATCGCCTTCACATTGTGGCTGACCGAACCGTAATAGCCGTGCGTGTGCCAGGCCGCGGCGAGGGCCGGTGGCAGTTCGATGGTCTCGGCGATTTCGATGCCGACGGCGCCCTTGTTCAGCGCGCGCACCGTCTGGTCGTGCAGATACCCGTACAGATCGCGTTGCAGCGCGAGGAATTCCGTGAGATTCTCGGTTCCCCAGGTGGGCCAGTGGTGCGAGGCGAACAGCACATCCGCCTGTGCGGCATAACGATTGATCGATTCGGTCAGATATTTCGACCACACATGCGGGTCGCGCACCAGGGCGCCGCGAAGTGTCAGCAGATTGTGCAGGGTGTGCGTCGCGTTCTCCGCCATACACAGTGCGCGCCGGTCGGGAAAATAGAAATTCATCTCCGACGGCGCCTCGGTGCCCGGAGTCATCTGGAATTCGATGCGCACACCGTCGACGATCTCCGTCTGCCCGGTGTGGGTGATGTCGGTCGTGGACGTGATGAGGGTCGGGGTTCCGGTCGAGGTCGTCGGCCCCAATCCGGCGCCGACCGCGCCCTGCGGCCCCCGCCCCAGGGCGGCGCCGTACATGTAGGCGGCGCGGCGGGCCATGGCGGTGCCGGCGTAGACGTTCTCCTCGACGGCATGTTCGACGAATCCGGCGGGCGCGAGAATCGGGCAGCGGCCCGCCGCGACATCCTCCGGCGTGGTCACACCTTTCACGCCGCCGAAATGGTCGATATGTGAATGCGAATAGATCACCCCGGTCACCGGCCGGTCACCGCGGTGGGTGCGATACAGCGCGAGTCCCGCCGCGGCGGTTTCCCGGGAGATCAGCGGATCGATCACGATCACGCCGGTATCGCCCTCGACCACGGTCATATTCGACAGATCGAGCCCGCGAATCTGATAAATCCCCTCGGTCACCTCGAACAACCCTTGGATGGCACACAATTTCGACTGCCGCCACAGGCTGGGATGCACGGTGGGCGGGCATTCCCCGTCGAGGAAGGCGTAACCGTCGCTGTCCCACACCACATCGCCGGCCGCATTCTCGACCACGCCGGGTTCCAGCGCCGCGATGAATCCACGTCGCGCGTCCGCGAAATCCTGATCGTCCCCGAAGGGCAGGGCCCGGGTCGCCTCCTCGTTCTGTGTCCGCACGCTCCCGGAAACGTCGCCCTGGCCGGTCATAGCACGCACCCCAATCTGCACGAAGGCTGGTTGTGTCGACTCGCCCGCGACATTCCCAGCTCGGTGGGGTGACGACCTCACCCGAGACGGGTGAAGTGGGCACGGCTCGCCCGACGGATCATCGGTTGGACGGCATTCGGCGCTGCCGGTCGGCGATGCCCGTGTCACCGACGAGCGAGCCACAGGAGGAGACCATGGATCGGGCCGCTAAACCTTCCCTGCTGTCGCGCATCTCGCCGCGGCAGTGGGTGGCGATCGTGCTGGCGATTCTGGCCGTCATCTTCGTCGCGCAGAATCATCATCGCGTCGACATCAACATCCTCACCGTGACCATCAGTTCGCCACTGTGGCTGGTGCTGTTGATCATGTTCGTCGTCGGCTGGATCGTGGGCCTGTTCACCCACCGCGGCCGGCGCTGACCGGTCACAGTCCGCCGATTCCCTTTCCCAGGACGACGGCGCCCATCACCAGCAGCACGATCGCCATCACGACGTGATTGTTCGCCTGCAACCACCGCCGGGCGCGATCGAGCGGTTCCCGCAGCCGTTCGGCGGCCACCAGATATCCGATCACCACCACCAGCACACTGGCGGCCGCGATCACCGTGAACACCAGCACGGCGATCACCTCCTGCCCGCCACCGATCCCACTGGTGCCGATGGCCACCCCGGCCGAGACGCACAGCAGCAGATTCTTCGGATTCACTGCCGAGAGCAGCGCCCCCAGGCCAACCGCGCCCACCGCGCTCAACGTGTCGATCGCGCGCATCCACCCGGGTACACCGGTGTCGGAGCGCGACCGCCACTGCATCGCGGCCAATCCCAGCAGCACGACGCCCAGCACGATCTTCACCCACGCGGTCACCGTCGACGAATGCTTGTCCTGCGAATCCGACAGCGTTCCGGACAGCACCACGAAAATCGTTGTGACGCCGACGATTCCGAGCACCCAGCCGATCGCGAAGCCGGTTCCCGCGTGGGCGGCGTTCGCCGAGAGAATGATCAGGATGGCGGCCACGATCGGTATCGGTGAGATCGCGACACCGACCGCCAGGGGCAGCAGATCACCGAGGACAGCACCCATGTCCGCATCACATCTGCGGGCGCCAGGTGGCGACGGCCCAGATGACCACGACGTCGAGGGCGATCACGATCAGCGACCACCAGGGATACCACGGCAACCAGAGGAAATTCGCGATGATCGACAGCGCCGCGATGCCGATCGCCGCACCGCGACCCCACGCGGTTCCGGCCATCAGACCCAGCGCGCACAGCACGAGCACGATCCCGAGTCCGATGTGGACCCAGCCCCACGTGGTCAGGTCGACCTTGTAGACGTAATCGGGCCCGGCCACGAACAGGGTGTCGTCGGCCACGGCCGAAATCCCTTGCAGGATAGACAGAATGCCGACCGTGACGAGCAGGACCGCGGCGCCGATCGAGGTCCCGGCGGCGAAACCCTGCCGCACGGGGTGGCTGTTGGCCGGCGCGCGGTGCTGCGACGAGGTTGTCATCTCCGACTCCTTCCGAGCGGGGGTTCCCGACGACTCTGCCGCAGGTGAGGCCGGCCCACCTCACCCGAATCGGATGAGGTGACCGCCATGCCGGTATCAGTGCCCGGTGGCGACGGCGCCGCCGCCGCCGTGCTTGTCCCGTCCGGCGAGATGGTCGATACCGAGTTTCTCGGCGAACAGATGGCGTTGCACGATCCAGCCCGCCGCCGAGAGCGCGATCCAGGCCAGCGCCGAGAAGATCTGCTCCCACGTGGAATCCGGCGCCCGCAGGAACGACAGGTGATCGTTCATACGACCGACGCCGCTCAGCACCATGCTCGCGCCGCCGATCGAAGTCAGCCAGAGCAGTGCCCGGGCCCGGAAGCGGTCGGCGAGGAAGCCGCCGGCGACTGCGACCGCCAGGATCACGATCATGCTGAGCGCCCAGTTCTTGTCTCCCGGTTGCAGCACCGATGCCAGCTTGGCGCCGACCATCGCGCCGGTCAGCCCGCCGATGACATACGACGCGAAACGGAAGATCAGCGACGTCACTACCCACGCGGAGAGCGCGCCGATCAATCCGGCCAGGAGCAACCACAGGAACGACGGGTTGAACAGATCCGCGATCAGCCACCCGATGCCGAAACCGATCGCCAGGATGCCCAGGTGGACCGATCTGATTCCGTAGAAGCAGAGCAGAGCCCCGATGAGCGCAACCACAATGCCGTTCATCAGAACCCCTTTCGACCGTGAACCGCATTTCCGAGGGTGCCGCACCTGCCACAGTAATCGCGCAGCTACCCGGGAGAGTAGGGAATGTGCGCCGAAGTTTCCTCACCCGTATCGGGCGATTCCCGGGCGTCATCCCCTACGGCTCATCCGACCGCCGAATATCCCGTCCCGCACCGCCGCGGTGGATCCGCCCGGGTGAACACGACCCGGCGCACCGTGGCGTGCGGTTACAACAGGCGCTCCCGGCCGTAGGTCGCGAATTCGGCCTCCCATGCCTGCTTGTCCGCCGCAGTCATGGGTTCGTATTCGGGTTCGCCGCGTCCGATCCAGCGATAGACGGCCTCCTCGGTGCGCCACGCCTGCTCCTGGAGTTGGCGTTTGAGCACCTTGTTGGAGCCGGTGACCGGCAGATTCGCCGACACCCGAAGCAGTCGCGGCGTACCCTTCGTACCGAGATCCCGCTGCGCGGTGAGGAATTCGGCGAATTCGCGCACATCGAACGAGTCCGGGTCGGCGACCTCCACGGCGGCCATCACCTGGTCACCGGATCGCGGGTCGGGGACGCCGAACGCGGCCGCGGCGATGACCGCATGGTGGCGGCGCAGGACCTGTTCGATCATCAGGGCGGAGGTGTTCTCCCCGTCGACGCGAATCCAATCTCCCTTGCGCCCTGCGAAATACAGGAAACCTTCGGTATCGATGTAGCCGAGGTCTCCGGTCCAGTACCAGCCGTTGCGAATGCGTTCGGCATCGGCGGCGTCGTTCTTGTAGTAGCCCTCGAAGGCCAGCGCGCCGGCCTTGTCGATCATCTCGCCGATCGCCTCGTCGGAATTGCGGACGCGGCCGAACTCGTCGAGTTCGGCGCGCGCACATTCGCGCAGGGTATCCGGATTCACCACCGTGACGCCGGCGTGCGCGGGACGGCCGAGGGCCGCGGGTGGGGCGTTCGGATCCAGCGCCGCCAGGGTCGCGCCCTCGCTGGAACCGTAACCCTCGAACAATTCGGCGCCGAAGCGACGCCGGAATTCCGCCTGATCGGCCACCGAAGCCTCGGTGCCGAAACCGCGCACCAGGTCGTTGTCACCGTCGCGCGGTGTTTCGGGTGTGGCGAGCAGATATCCCAGCGCCTTGCCGACATAGGTGAAGAAGGTCGCGCCGAAATAGCGGATGTCCGGAAGAAATTGGGAGGCAGAGAATTTCGGTGTCAGGCAAACCGTCGCGCCGACCGTCAGTGCCGGCGCCCACAACGCCATGATGGCATTGCCGTGGAACAGCGGCATACAGCAGTAGTCGACATCGTCGCGCACATGACCGTATTTGTCCCGCGCCGCGTACGCGACCATCGCCAGGCGGCGCTGACTGCATTTCACCGCTTTCGAGGTTCCGGTGGTGCCGGAGGTGAACAGCAACAGCATCAGCGCGTCCGGGCCGCCGCCGGCGGCCGCCGGTTCGACCCGATGGGATTCGACGAGCGCGGCATAGCCGGGGGCGTCGACCAGCAGGTACCGGTCGTCGGGAAGGTCGAGATCCAGGTCGCGCAGGCGCGCCATCCCGGCCGCGTCGGTGACGATCAGCTGGCAGTCGACATATCGGATGTCCGCCGCCAGCTGAGCGTCACCGCGAGTGGGATTCAGGCCGGCGACCGTGGCACCCGCCAAGGCCGCCGCCCCCAGCCAGAAGACGAAGTCGGGAACATTGTCCAGCAGGACCCCGATATGGAAGGGCCCCTCGCGGCGCAGCGAGTGCGCCAGATCCGCACGGGCGGCCGATTCCCGGACCACCGCGTCCCAGGTCCAATCCCGATCACGGGCGCGCAGTCCGAGCCGCTCGTCACCGAGCCGGTCGAGCAGCAGGGTCGCGACATCCGCCCGGCGCACATCCGCGGTCGCAGGGGATAGTTCGGTCATTTCCGTATCGCCTTCCATCAGCCGAGTCTGGCCGTTCTCACGCCTTCGAGTGCACGAGTTCGACGTATTCGCCGGGCAATTCGTCGACACTCAATTTGCGGATCTCCACCGGTCCGGAGTGATAGGAGTCCTCACCGACGATCCGGCCCTCCGCGTCGACGGGCCACAACAGCAATTGCCGGAATACGACCAGATAGTCGGCCGCGGTGTCGTCGACGGGAATGCCGATCTGTGCGGCATATGCGCCCGGATAGATCTGTTTCAGGAAGCCCTCGGTCACCACACAGTGATCGTCGACGACCAATCGGTCGAGGGCGTATTCGAGGATATTGCTGCGGCTCGCGACGAAATCCGAATAGTAGGTGTGCACGCCGTCCCATCCCTTCGGCCGACATCCTGTCCGCCGTTCCAGAAGTGGTAGGCCGGTTCGGGCACCAGCGTCCGCATGAGGCCGTCCAGATCCGGCTTCGCCTCGGCCTTCATATGTTCGATGACGATCTCGAGCACCTGCCGGTGCCGTGCGTTCGTGGTGATGGCGAGCCGCTCTTCCAGCGGGGCCCAGGTGCGGTTCGGATCGATGACTGCCATGTCGAAACTCCTTCTGTCGCTGCCGATCATGACCGAGTCGAGTGATCCGGATCACCCGCCGCGTGTCGCCGGAAGGGCCGGATTCATCCGACACCCGTCGGATCGGCGCGCCCGGCTGCTCCCGGATCCGCGGCGAGTTCGGCCGAGGACAGCGCGATGCGCCGCACCATCAGTGCGAGCGTGGCCATGAAGCGGTCGAGCGCCTCGTCGACATCCCAGCCCATCACCGCCTCGACCTGCGCGATGCGCGCGGCCACGGTGCTGTGATGCAGATGCAGTTCCGCGGCGGTGCGCCGCAGCGATCCGAAGACGCAGAACGCCTCGAGCGTGTCGACGGCGAGCGCACCGGCCTCCGTGGCGGCGAATTCGTTGACCCGCAACACATCCGAGGTGCGCAGCAGTCGCTGCACGGGCAGCTCGCCGAGCAAGGCCAGCGATCCGAGTCGCTCGTAGGCGACCACCCGGCGCCCGTGCCAGGTCGAGGAGGCGAAACGCAACGCCCGCAGCGCCTGCTCCCACGACGTGGCGGCCGCGTAGGCCGGCAGCCGCTCCCCCATCCCCACCCATGGCCCGCCCGCACCCCGGCGCGATGCCGGAAATTCCTGTACCACAGCGGAATTCAGCACATCCGACAGCTCCCGGCAGGTTTCCCGGTCCTGGATCAGCACGGCGGTGGTCGCGCCGATCACGGCCGAACGCACCACTCGGCCCCGGGCCGCGATGATCCGGACCGCTCCCGCCGCACCGGGTCCCGACACGGCGAGCACCCGCATCGGCTGCGCCGGATCGATCCCGAGCAGGCGCATGGCCCGCACCCGATCCTCGCGGCGTTGCTTCTCCGACAGCACGACCTCGAGCAGCGCGGGGTCGTCCAGACCCGTCGGCCCCGCCGCCGAACCGCGCACCGCCACCACCCGCAGACAGTGCCGCAGCCGATCCACCAGGACGCCATCGAGGGCATGCGCGGCGCCGGTCCGCTCCAGCCATACGGCCGGCTCGCCGGTCGTCTCCGCCGGCGGCATCACCGTCGGCAACGGACGACCCGCCGCGTCGTAGCGGATCACCGTGCCGGACGGCCAGCTCGCGGCCACCGGGCATTCGGCCAGCAACGCCGCGGCGCGGACCACCGTATCCGCGTTGGTGTCGGATTCGTCGAAACCGTCGAAATATCGGATCAGCCGCAACACGGCGTCCGGGTCCGCACCGAGTTCGCGCAGTCGCGGCGCCTCGGCACCCGGCTCGTCCATTCGCCCACCTCCACTCCGGCGAGATATCCGCTCAGAATGGCAAGAGTGTGACCACTCTCCGGACGAATCCGGCGAATACTCCCGCTGGGTGGGCGGTCGGGCGATGGTGCCGCGTGCATACACTCACCACGTCCGCGAGCCGATCGACCGATGGGAGTCCTGTGCCGTTCCCCCTGCGAAGCCGTGCGGCTGACGATCGCCGGATTCGGGATGCGGAGGTGGGGCGCGTGAAGGCGGCGTGGGGGCGGATCACGCTCGAATCGCTCGCCGTGGCCGCGACCCTGGTGGGCGCCGGCGGTGTGGCGCTGCACTTCAATCGGACCGAGTCACGGTGGCTGGTTCTGGCAACGGCGGGCGCGCCGTATCTGATGTGTGCCGCCGTTGTCGGGGTGGCGCTGTTCGCCGCCGCGAAGCGGTGGGCCGGGGTCGCGGTGGCCATTGCCGTTGTGGGCGTGGCGATCTGGACGCAGGCGCCGCTGTATGTCGGCCGCTCCCCCGGCGATCACGGCACACCGGTGACGGTGATGCAGGCCAATCTGCTCTTCGACGGCGCCGATCCGCACGCGCTGATCGAGCAGGTGCGCGAACGCAAGGTCGGCATTCTGACCGTCGAGGAACTGACTCCGGCCGCGGTGCACGCCCTCGAGGACGTGGGCCTGGACCGGTTGCTGCCGCATCGATATCTGTCGCCCGGGCGCACCGCCACCGGTACCGGAATCTGGAGCGCCTATCCCCTCTCGGACACTGTCGAATACGACGGATTCGTCCTGAACCAGCTCTGCGCGACCGCCACCGTCCCGGGGGTCGGACCGGTCGGCGTCTATGCCTTCCACCCGGTGCCCCCGATCTCCGGAACACACCTGTGGGCCGACGAATTATCCCGGCTACGAGCCATTCTCGACCGTTCGCCCGCGGATCGGCCGGTGATCGTAGGTGGCGATTTCAACGCGACCTTCGACCATGCCCAATTCCGCGCGATGCTCTCGGGCCGGTTCCACGACGCGGCCGAACAGGAGGGCGCCGGCCACCTCGTCACCTATCCCACCGACAAGCGCTGGCCACCGCTGGTCGGCATCGACCACATCCTGGTCGCCGACGGCCACGCGGACACCGTCTACACGGTCCGCCTGCCCGGCGCCGATCACAAGGCGCTGATCGCGCAACTGCGCCTCACCCACCCGCAATAGCCCCGTGGTAGTCCGGATCGATTGTCGGTACCCGGCGCTATCGTCGGCCCATGCACCCCGCCACCGCGGTCGTCGCGGACATCGTCGCAGCGATCACCCCGCTGGACACCCTCGAGCAGGAGCACATCCGGGAGACATTGTCCTGGCTCGCCGGCACCGACGACATCTTCCGCCGGGAACCTCCGGCCACGCCGCCACAGCACCTGGTGTCGTATGTGGTGGTCGTCGATCCGGATGCCCGCGTCGTACTGCTGGGCGCCCACCGCAAGTCCGGACTACACCTGCCCATGGGCGGTCACGTCGACCCGGGGGAAGACCCTCTGCACACCGCCCGACGAGAAGCCGCCGAAGAGCTCGGAGCGGATGCCGATTTCACCGTCGTCGGCGAAAGCCCCCTGTTCCTCACCAGCACCCGAACCGTCGGAACTCACCCCCACCGCGACGTCTCCCTCTGGTACGTGATCCGCGGCCACCGCGACCACCCCTTCACCCTCGACCCACGAGAATTCGCCGCCGGCCGCTGGTGGGAGATCGATTCCGACGCCCTCCCCGAATCCGACCCGCACATGAGCCGATTCCTCACCAAACTGCGCACCGCGCTGACCTCGTAGCGTCGCGGCGCCCCTGGACGCTGAGGCCGACCCCCGAGTCGTCGACCGGAAACGATCAGGGTTTGTGTTCCTCGAGGTGGGTCCAGAAGCCGGGGGCGTAATACGTGTACTTCGTCGCGGTGTACACCGCCAGCACTCCCCCCTCGAGGAACTTGAAATTGTCCTCCGGGTCGGGGAAAGACTGTTCATGGTCCGGCCCACTCGCTGTCGTGTATACGCGGAAAGGCATGACATCCACGGTATCCCTCGTCGGCGAGGAGCGGAAAGCGAGCTGACCGCCGTTTACACCAACGACTTTCCGAGTGCCTGTCGCCGCCGCATATCGTCGATATACCCGTCGAACGGGTAGCTGCGCCAGTGTTCGGGCAGGCGCTTCAGCACCGTTCCGATCGTTCGCATCACGATCTCGAAGGTGCGCTGCCGGCGCGGGCCCCATCCGAGGCCCAGTGCGTCGCGGAACTGCTGGGGGAGGAATCCGGTGGTGAAGAAGCGATTGACCCGGGCGAAGGCGATTCGCTGGGCGCGGCTGTACGGCCCCAGGCCGATGACCTGGTCCAGCAGATAGCGGCGAACCTCGTCGTCGAACGAGATCTCGCCCAACTTGGCGTTCCAGTACTCGTCGAATGCTGCCCGATCCGCCGGCCACAGCCGCTCCGGCATCTGCAAAGTCGTGCCGAAACGCGCGGACTCACGATAGAACTCGTCAGCTAAGTTATCGTCAATTCTGCCATAGAAGAGCCTGGTCGAATCATCCACGCCGCGATAGATACAGGCGGCCACCCAGAGTTGAAGTTGCGGATCGAAGGCGTTGTAGCGGACCGGGCTGCCGGGGCGCGACCGCACCTGCCGATGCGAGGTATCGACGGCGGCACGGTAGGCGACGCGGTCCTCCTCGGTCCCGAGCATCGCCACCGCCAGATAGGTCAGCGTCGTGCGGCCACGCTTACGCGGATGCCGTGCGTATTGACCGCTTTCCACGGTACTTTCGACGACTCCGCGACCGACGGGCGGCAGACCGAGCTGCATCACGACATTCGCCGGGCCGCCCAGCAATGCCGCGGGGCCGGCCATGTACTGCCGCCGGCGGGCGAGTCCGGCGTCCGGCGCGGGGGCCGCGGCAACGGTTCGGGCGGCTCGATTCATGGGTATCACTCCGAGGGTCAATGAGGTGTTCGATGTATCATCTTCTCACCACTTGGGTGTCGGCAGCAATGCTTCACCGAACGGCACACCACCAAATATGTGAATATGTATTCTGACAGTGATCCGGCGAAGCGATACCGAAGGGCTCGCCGGCCGAGGTGGATCGAGGTCTGTGTGGTGCTGTCGAGTTCTGCGGGCGAGCTGGTCCGGTCCGTCGGTGACGCGTTCGCCGCGGCATCGGTGTTGCGTCGGCGCGGCATGTTCGACCCGTGGCATCCGCTCGATATCGTCCGGACCGCGCGCGACGCGGGAGTCTACGGCCCGTTCGTCACGGTGCTCGCCCACGCCGCGCGCCGCACTCCGACCGCGCCGGCGCTGGTCGACGAACGCGGCACCCTCACCTTCGACGAGCTCGACCGCGAATCCAACGCACTCACCCGCGGGCTCGCCGCCCATGGTTTCGGGCCGGGATCCGTCCTCGCCGTGTTGTGCCGCGATCACCGCGGCATGGTTCTGAGCCTGCTGGCCGCGGGCAAGCTGGGTGCCCGCGTGGTGCTGCTCAATACCGGATCCGCCGGCCCGCAGCTCGCCGAGGTCGCCGCTCGCGAGAAGGTCGACGCGCTGCTGCTGGACAGCGAATTCGCCGACCGTGCCCGCGCCGTCCCCGCCGACATCCCCCGGCTGCTCACCTGGGACGACGAGGGCACCGCCGGCATCACCACCATCTACGCGCAGGCCGAGCCGCACTCCACCGACCCCGTGGCGCCGCCCCCGCGCCCCGGCGGACTCGTGATTCTCACCAGCGGCACCACCGGAACTCCGAAAGGCGCTCCGCGAGACAAGGTTTCCCCACTGCAGTCGGCGCAGTTCCTCGACCGGATCCCGCTGCCGCGCGAGAAGACGATGGTGATGGCCGCCCCGATCTTCCACGGCACCGGACTGTCCCAGTGCACGCTGGGCTGGGCGCTGGGCAATCGAATCGTCTTCCGGCAGCGCAAATTCGATCCGGCTCGCACGCTCGCCGCGGTGGCGCGATACCGCGCCGCGACCCTCGTGCTGGTGCCGACGATGTTGCAGCGCATCGTCGATCTCGACGAATCGGTGTTGCGGCAGTACGACACGTCGTCGCTGGAGGTGATCTTCGCCGCCGGCTCGTCCATCTCACCGGATCTGAGCCGCCGCACCGCGGACGTTTTCGGCGAGGTGCTCTACAACCTGTACGCCTCCACCGAGGTCGCGGTGGCGGCGGTGGCGACTCCGCAGGACATGCGCGAGGCGCCGGGTACGGTCGGCCGTCCCCCGGTCGGATGCCGGGTCGCGATCTACGACTCCGACCGCAATCCGGTGACCAGCCCCGGCGTGGTGGGCACGATCTTCGTCTCCAGTGGCCTCAGCTTCACCGGATACACCGACGGGCAGCACAAGGAGATCGTGGACGGGTTGTTGTGTAGCGGCGACGTCGGGCATTTCGACGCCGACGGCCGGTTGTTCGTCGACGGCCGCGACGACGACATGATCGTCTCCGGCGGTGAGAACGTCTACCCGCTGGAGGTCGAGAACCTCCTGGTGAACCGGGCCGACGTCGCGGAGGCCGCGGTGGTCGGGGTGGACGACCGCGATTTCGGAAAGCGGCTGCGCGCCTTCGTGGTTCGCACCGCTGGGGCTGCTGTCGACGCCGAGGAGATCCGCGACTACGTCAAAGCGAATCTCGCTCGCCACAAGGTTCCGCGCGATGTCGTCTTCGTCGACGAACTGCCGCGCAACGCGACCGGGAAGTTGCTGCGGCGGCAGCTGGAAACCGAACGCGTCGCGCCCGCAGACTAGTTCGCGTCGCGGAACCGATCCGCCATCGGATACCAGCCGGGGGCCGCCGACGCGAGTTCCCCGGCGACACCGAGCAATTGCGCGGCCACCAACTCGAGCCGCGGCTGCGGCCGGGAGAGGGTCGTGACCAGCCCCACCGGCACGGCGGTACTCAACTCGCGCAACCGGGTGAAGCCGTCGGGATCCCGGTTCGCCGCGCAGTACAGCAGGGCGCTGCCCCATCGCTGACAGAATTCGGCACTGTCCCAGAGGTTTTCGGCCGAGCCGACATCGATGACCACGGTGGGCGGCCCGTCGATCACCCAGCCTCTGCGGGTCACCCGGCCGACCACCGCCACCGATTGCTGCTCACAGACGCGGTCGATCACACTTCCGAGCGGCCCGTCCGCACCGACGATCGCCACCGCGCCACGATCGGCCGTTTCCCGCATACCCACCTCACTTGCCTATCAGATCCACCAGTTGCCGGCGCAGCCAGGACAGGGCCGTCTCACCGCCCGGCCCGATGATGTAGAACGGATAGCTCTGGTGGACACCGGAATTCACGAACTCCGCGATCTGGGCCTTGCGCTCGTCCACGGCGCTCGCGTCGAGCTGACCGGCCAGCAACCCGAGACCTCCCGCGGCCAGCGCCGAATCGAGAAGCTCGGTCGCGTCCCGGGAGTACCGGTCGAACAGCGCCGGATCGGGGTTCGAGATCTCCACGAAGAATCCCGCGATGCGGCCCGCGAAGTCTCCGTCGGGCATCGCGCAGTACAGGTCTCCGGCGGCACAGAACGTGTAGGTGCGCGCAGCGAGCAGGCCGAACCCGCCGGGGCGCGGTCCGCCCGCGCCGGCACCGGCGACCGGCGGGCCGATCAGCGTGTCGGTGGGTGCGCGGCGGGGATCGGATACCAAGCCCACCAACGCGATTCGGTCGGGCGCCACTACACCGTGGCCGGTGCCGATCTCGGCCGCGAGGTCACCCGCGGCGTCGGCGCCCTGGCTGTAGCCGAGGATCGCGATGCGGGTCGTGGCGCACGACTGTGCCACCGCGGCGACCGCGGCGCGGGCCTTGTCGACGGCTTCGCGCTTGGAGCGGCCGTACACCTCGCCCTCCCACGGGAACGCCGTCGCGGTGTAGGCGACATAGCCGACACCGACGTCGCCCGGGAGTGCGTCCACACTCGCCGCGAGCATCCCTGTGCGCGGGTCGTCGTCGGAGGTTTCCCAGGTGCCGGGTACGGCGAGCACATACAGGCCGGGACAGGCGGGCATCGCATGCGCGGGCGGGCTCCCGCCGAGCTGCGCCAGGCCGTACGTCACCGCCACCAGACCGGCGGCCGCGAGGGATTTCCAGCGTGTATACGGAGACACGGTGACACCTCCGAATCACTCGGCAGCTTTGCCGCGACATCCGCGCGAGCGGTGTCGTAGTTGAGAGAATGATAGATAACTTATCACTCTCGCTGGCCGGGTGTCGCCGGATTGGCGCGAATTGGCCGGCATCGAGATCCGAACATCCGAAACTGGAAAGGTCTCCACGACAGTGGAATTGGAGGTGAATCGCCGATGGCGGCATAGACCGCCGCCCTGGCCTATGCGCAGTTCGTGGGCACACCCTGCGCGACATGTGACGGCGGGTAAGAACTGTTAGTAACTTGACGGTCCGTCCGACGCACGTGCCGGTTTCCGCCGGGACCACCACCGAGCAGGCGTGCCGGCGATTCGACAGCCGCCGAACGGGTACGCGCACGGCATGAACCACCCCGAGCACACCGACGCGCACACGGACGCCGAACAGGACGACCAGGAAACCCAGGGCAAGCGCACAGTCGACGCGCCACCGGAGACCTCCGGCAAACTCGCCGGACCCGGGCCCGCCCGCGACCAGAAAGAAGACCCCGACACCTGACCGGTGCCGGCGCGAAACCCGGTGATGGTCAGCCGTTTCGACGGTGCGCCGGCGCGGCGAGCGGTCGCCGAAGGACGGGTCCGCCCCGCATTCCCGGTGATGCGCGAACGGCGATATCCGTCCGGGAACGCGGGGCGCCGCGATCAGCTGTACTCGTAGAATCCACGACCGGTCTTGCGGCCCAGGCGGCCCGCGTCGACCATGCGACGCAGCAGCGCCGGGGGCGCGTAGTGCGGCTCGGCGAATTCGCCGTACAGCGATTCGGCGGCGGCGAGAGCGACGTCGAGGCCGACGGTGTCGAGCAGGGTGAGCGGGCCCATCGGGTAACCGCAGCCGCCCTTCATCGCGGCGTCGATGTCCTCGGCGCTGGCGTAGCCCGACTCCAGCATCCGCACCGCCTGGCACAGATACGGGATCAGCAGCGCGTTGACGATGAATCCGGAGCGGTCACCGGCCTGCACGGTCGTCTTGTGCAGGGTGTTCTTCGCGTAGTCGGTCACGGCGGCGGCGGTCTCCGGAGAGGTGACCAGCGTCGAGATCACCTCCACCAGGGGCATTACCGGCACCGGGTTGAAGAAGTGCAGGCCGACGACCTGCTCGGGGCGCTGCGTGGCACCGGCCACCTTGATCACCGGGATCGAGGAGGTGTTGGTGGCGAGGATGCCGGTCGGCTTCACGATCTTGTCCAGCTTGCCGAAGATCTCATACTTCAGCGATTCGATTTCCGGCGCGGCCTCGATGACCAGGTCGCGGTCGGCGAACTCCTCGATGTCGAGGGTCACCCGCACCCGGGCGAGCACGGCGTCGGCCTCGTCCTGGGTGATCTTGCCCTTCGTCACGCCCCGCGAGATCGACGATTCGATCCGCTTGTGCGCCGCCTCGGCGAACTCCGGCGTCGTCTCCAGTACGAGAACCTCGCTCCCGGCCTTCGCGCATACCTCGGCGATTCCCGCACCCATGGTTCCGCCACCGATCACACCGATCAGCTTCACAGTCGTCTCTCCCACCATCTCGGTTCCGAACACTTCCGCGCCCATTATCGCTGTTCGGGTAGTTGGAACAGGTTGCGGGCAAACTCCGGTCCCCGCCGGCCGCGTCCTCACCGGCCGCGCCGCACTGCCGGGCGATCGGCGATTCCGCTGCTCGACCGGCTCGTGGCGGACCGATGCCGATCCAGCACGACGACACCCACCGCGGCGGCGGTGAAGGCGGCGCTGCACCACAACGCGGTGGCCGGGTGACCGCTGAGGTCGACCACCGGACCGGCGGCGACCGGGCCGAACACGGCGCCGATATTCAACGCGGTGGTCGCCAACGCGCCGGCGATGCGGGGAGCAGCCGGTGTCGCGGTCCGCACGATCGTCGCGATCAGCGTCGAACCGACGCCGAACGCGACCGCACCCGCCACCACCGACATGACCACCACCCCGATCAGCGCGTGCGCGGCCACCGCGGCGACCAGCCAGACTCCCCCGAGCAGAGCCGTTCCGACGAGGACGATCCGCCGCGGATGGCGGTCGCTGTAGCGACCGATGACCGTCACGCCGAGAAACGAGCCGGCACCGAAGAGGGCCAGCACCACGGGAACCCACCCATTTCCGGCGACGGCGGCGGTGATGGTGCCCAGATAGGTGAATGCGGCGAAGGTCGCGGCGTTGACCAGGATTGCGGCCACGACGGCGATCCGGACCGGCCACTGCTTCAGCACCGACCATTCGCGCCGCATCGACGGAGCGGGCCCACTCGGCACATCGCCCTCCCGTACCTGGCGGCCGAGCATCACCCACACCGGCACGAGCGCCACCGCGCCGAGGACAGCGACAGCCCAGAACGCCGAACGCCAGCCCCAGAGCTGTCCCAGCACCGTACCCGCGGGCACCCCGGCGATGCAGGCCACCGTCACCCCGGAGACCACGACGGCGGTCGCGCGGCCGATCATCGCCGGACCGACCAGCCGCGGAAGCGCGGCCAGCGCCACCGCGAGAAACCCGGCATCGGCGATCGCCGCGACACCCCGCGTCGCCAGCAACGGCCCGAAACCGGTTGCGGTAGCGCCGATCACGTGTGCGACACAGAACAACCCGAGAAACGCCGTGGCCGAATACCGGACCGGCACACGGCCCGCCGCCATCGCCATCGTCGGGGCTCCCACCACCATTCCGGCCGCGAACAGCGAGGTCAGCAAACCGGCGGCGCCGAGCGAGACGCCGAGATCGTCGGCGATCTGCCGCAGCAGTCCCGACACCATGAACTCCGATGTGCCCTGCGCGAAAACCGCGACAGCCAGCACGACAACCACAAGGGGCATGAGAAAGTACTCCAGGAGACAGGGCGCCGCCTACGGCGCCCAGGGAACGAAACCGGCATCATCCGGCGCTGCGAGATACGCCAACCGCACCGGTCGCTCAGCGATCGGCGGGAATCCACTCACAACGCCGCCCGGCCCACAGGCCGAGCGGCTACCGTTCGGATGCCTCCGGAGAACTCACCCCATCACCCTAACAACACGTATCGGCGGGGACGACCGCGCCACCGAAAGCCGAAGTGCCCTGGCCACACTCGGCCTAATCCAGCCGGGCCGCACGGTCGCGCAACAACGCTTGTTCGGCGGCATTGGCGGTGAGATCGGCGGCGCGCAGATAGGCGGCGCGAGCGTCGGCCGGGCGGTCCAG
Source organism: Nocardia violaceofusca NBRC 14427 (assembly GCF_963869435.1). NCBI lineage: Bacteria > Bacillati > Actinomycetota > Actinomycetes > Mycobacteriales > Nocardiaceae > Nocardia > Nocardia violaceofusca. Next base: position 192,432 of record NZ_CAWMPM010000013.1, on the reverse strand, counting down.
CTGCGCGAGAAAGTGGGCGCGGACGGCGTGCAGCAGGTGATAGGAATCGAGCGTGCCGGTCGCGGCCACCGCGTCGGCGAGGTCCAGTCCCGCGGCGGGGCCGTGCACCATCGCCACCGCGACGGCGCGATTCACCTCGACGACCGGCGACGGAAAGCGTTCGGCGAGAACGGCATACAGGCCGGCGATGCGTCGCCAATCGGTATCGTCCGAGGTGGCGGCCATGGCATGCGCGGCGGCGATGGCCCCCTGCAGGGCGTAGCGACCGGGTGGGACACCGCGACGCACGGCCAGATTGTGCGCCCGGCCGAGGGCGGCGAAGCCGCGGCGGATGGACAGCTGATCCCAGCGGCTCCGGTCCTGATCGGGAAGCAGCACGAGCTGTTTCGTCGCGTCACTGCGCGCGCCGGTGCGGGAGCCCTGCAATTCCAGCAGGGCCGCGAGGCCGAACGCTTCCGGTTCCAGCGGCATCAGCCCGGTGAGGATCCGCGCCAACCGCAATGCGTCGTCGCACAGTTCGGCGCGCACCCAGTTCTCGCCGGAGGTGGCCGCATACCCCTCGTTGAAGATCAGATAGACGACCTCCAGCACGGACTCCAGTCGCTCGGCCAGCTGCGGACCCGACGGAACCTCGTAGGGCAGATTCTTCTCGGCGATGGTCCGTTTGGCGCGCACGATCCGTTGGGCCACCGTGGTTTCCGGCACGAGATAGGCGCGGGCGATCTCGTCGGTCGTGAGTCCGCCGACCATGCGCAACGTCAATGCCACCCGAGCGGGCTGCGACAGCACCGGATGGCAGGCGGTGAACACCATGCGCAGCAGGTCGTCCTCGATATCGTCCGTATCCGGTTGCGCGCCGGTGTGTTCGGTGAGCAGGTCGTGCCCGAGCATCGGCAGTTTCCGGGCGAAGGTGGCGTCACGCCGGATCCGGTCGATGGCACGGTGTTTCGCGGTGAGCATCAGCCAGCCACCCGGATTCGGCGGAATCCCGTCGCGCGGCCACTGTTCCAGGGCGGCCAGGTGCGCGTCCTGTGCGAACTCCTCGGCGGTGGCGATATCACCGACCAGCCGGGTGAGTCCGGCCACCAGTTTCGGCCATTCGATGCGCCACGCCGCCTCCACGGCGCGAGCCGCCGGTGAGCGGCCGTCGGCACCTGCGTGCGGACGGCCACTCACCTCGGGTAACGACATAGCGTCAAGCCTGGTCGTCGAGCTGGCGAATCTCCAGTTCCACATCCCATTCCGGCCCGTGCACCCGCAGAAACCGCGAACCCCATTCCATGGCCTCGTCCTGCGAGCGGGTCTGCAGCAGGCAGTATCCGCCGATGACCTCCTTGGACTCGCTGAACGGGCCGTCGAGCACGGTCTGCTTCCCGCCGGTCTGGCGAACTCGGACGCCTTCGTCGACCGGTCGCAGGCCGGCGGTGTCGAGCAGCACGCCGGCCTTGGTCATCTCCTCGAGCAGCTTGCCCATATCCTCGGCCATGGCGGGATCGGGCCCGTGCACCGGCGCGGCCGCGGGGTCGAGCCGGATCAGCATCAGATAACGCATATCGGCATCCTTCCTCATCGCACCTGGTAGCGGAGATACACCGCGCCCGAACCGAATGCCTTCGACTCCAGCAGGTCGAGATCCAGTTTCGCCTTGTCGTGGAACACCGGGGTGCCCGAACCGAGCGTGACCGGATGGACGACGATGCGGAACTCGTCGACCAGCCCCATATCGATGAACGAATGCACCAGCTTCGGACTGGCGTAGATCGCGAGCACGCCGCCGTCCTGGCGCTTCAGCGCCTCGATCTGCGCGGCGACGTCGCTGCTGATCAGCCGGGTGTTGTTCCACTCGGCCGACTCCAGCGTGGTGGAGCAGACGATCTTGTCCACGGCGTTGACCCATTCGGCGTGCCGGCGCTCGCCCGGGGAACTCTCGGCGTTCGGCTGCTGCGACCAGTACCCGAACATCCCCAGGTAGGTTTCGCGGCCGTAGATCGCGGTGTCGAAGTCGGCCTGGATGTGCTCGGCGTAGGCCTGCAATTCGTCGTCGTAGGCGCGGAACGTGAACTCGAATCCCAGATTTTCGCCGGACGAGGCATAACCGTCCAGGGTCATGTGCTCGAAAGCCACCAGTGTGCGCATGGTTGTGTCCTTCCAGGGGTGGGCTGCCTCTCAGCCCCTCACCTACCCCTCGAACGAGGCACCCCCGGAATCGACATCACCGCAAAACTATTTTTCTGGTCAGGAGAACGCCTACGGCCCCGCGACCGGGCTCAGGCAGCTGGCGGGCGGGTCGACGAAGATGCAGAGGGCCGGGGCGCGGGTGGGGCGGTAGTCGCCGGGGACGCCACCGGCGGCGACGATCTGCGCGTAGGTGCCGACGGCGTCGGTGGGCCGGCGGGTGAGCGACGGATCGGTGCGGACGTCGACGGTGTACAGGCCGAAACGCGGTGTGTAACTACCCCATTCGTAGTTGTCCGTGAGGCTCCAGTAGTTGTAGCCCATCACGTTCATCCCGTCGGCCTTGGCGCGTTGCAGCCAGTAGACGGTGTCGCGGAGGTGGTCGCTGCGGGTGTAGCCGTCACCGCGGGGCAGGCCGTTCTCGGTGGGCATGCCGTTCTCGACGATATACAGCGGCTTACCAGGGAACCGGCGCGAATAGTGCTGCAGCGCATAGTAGATGCCCTCGGTGCGCAGCGGCATGTCCCAGATGCGCGGGCCGGGCAGATTCGGCAGCGACGAACCGGTGGCCCGTCCGATCGCACTGTACAGCGACTGCGCCGGGTCGAATCCGAAGTAGTAGTCGACGCCCACGTAGTCGAGCCGGGCGCCGATCCGGTCCACCAACTCACCGTTGACCTGATCCTCCGCACCCGCGACGTATCCGACGTTGGCGGTGACCTGAGCTCCGGGCTGCTTCTGATGGATGTAGTCGTAGCTGGCGTTGTGCACGTCGACCACCCCGGTCAGCATGGCGTTGGCATCGGCGCCCGCCTCGCGAACCTCGTTCTGGATGTAGGCGACAGGTTCGTTCACGGTGACCCACAACGGGTTCCGCGAGGAATAACGATCCACAACGGCACGCATGTTTGCCAGCCAGTCGCCCACCATGCCCGGATTGCGCCAGCCGCCCCGGTCGGCCTCCCAGCCCGGATACACCCAGTGGTCGAGGGTGATCATCGGCCGCATCCCGGCGCGCACGATGCTGTCGACCACCGAATCGTAGAAGCGGAACGCGTTGTCGTCCCACTTCCCGGGCTCGGGTTGCAGCCGCGCCCACTCGATCCCGACCCGGAACACCCGCATTCCCATATCGGCGGCCAGCCGGATGTCGGAGTCGTAGCGATCGGCGAAGTCGACCGAATTCTGCAGTGGTTCGTACCCGGGGTTGCGCGCGATGTAACGAGTCCAATTGCTGTCGGGCGAACGGCCTTCGGACTGGAAGCCCGAACTCGCCACACCCCAGAGAAATCCGGAGTCCAGCGATGCGAGCGCTGCCGCCCGCATCGGTGGGCCGGCCAGGGCCGGAGTGCCGCTCAGCAACACCGACGCAACAGCGACGAACACGGCCGAGACATTGCGCAGAAACCGGGATCGCATCAAGCCAGGGTAACGAATGGACCCGGTCCGCGCTGGTGATCGGTCACCACTACGTCACCGTCGCAATGGGATCCGGCGCGCCACCAGCGATCCGCGAGCATCGCAGCCTCTTGCGCGGCGCAGCGCACCGGGCGACGCACAGCCGCCCGGCTCCGCGCTGGTCAGATCGTTTTCTCGTGCAGCCTCTTCGCGACCCACGCGTCGATCTCGCGGAGAGCGGCGGCGGCCATACCGGTCGGGCGGAAGGTGAAGGCGTGGGCGGATTCGGGATAGACGCGGACGTCGACATCGTTCCCCGCGGCGGCGAGCCGGGCGGCCAGCGCCAGATTGTCTTCGAGGAGGATGTCGCGTTGCCCCACCACCAGCAGTGCCGGCGGTAGGTCGCCGAGGTTGCCGTAGAGGGGAGATATGTCGGGATCGGTGCGGTCCGCGACGTGACCGGCGTAGGCCTCGATGAAGTAGTCGTCGGCGTACAGCCGGCCGCCGGGAGAACGCCCGCTCAGGTCGTAGGCGCCGTACTGCAGGACGGCACCGGCGAACCGATCGGCCAGTCCTCGATCTCGCAGACGCAGCAGGGTGGTCACGGCCAGGGTGGCTCCCGCCGATGCCCCACCCACCACGAATGCCGATGTGCCGAACAACGATTTCGCACGCTCCACCAGCCACAGCGCCGCGGTTTCGCAATCGTCGGGCGCGGCGGGCCAGGGATGTTCGGGCGCCAGTCGATAGTCGACGCTCACCACCGCCACTGCGAGAGTGTCGGCCAGCACCGCGTTGCGCGCATCACCGCCGGCTGCCGAGCCGATATAGAAGCCACCCGCGTGGATATCGAGATAGACACCCCGTATTGCGGTCTCCCGGGGAACGGTGACCCGCACCGGAACTCGACGACCGCCGACTTCGGCTGTCTGCTGGGCGGCCCGGGAACCCGACGGCGGCCGGGACGCGTCCTGCCTCGCCCGGACCCGCCGCAATTCCTCGAAATCACGGGGACCCGCAACGGGTTTCGAGGCGGCATCGAATCGCCGGGTCTCCTCGACGTGCGCATCGTGTGCTGCGTCGATCAGCCGATTCAGCCCGATTTCCATGATCCTCCTGATTACGCCGCATGCCCTGCGGCACCGAAATGGCGACTGCGCTCGGCACGTCAGCGCCGGACAACCCCACGTTGTTCACTCGGATGCAACCAGGTGCGGTGACCTGTATCAAACAACCGGATACGCCGGTACGCACAACCATTGGTTGAACACCCAGGGTGACGGCGACTTCTCGCGGCACATTCCCGCTGTGCCGGCACACACCGGTGAACCTGCGGGCACTCCGCGCCGCCGGCGATCACCGCCGTGGGCGGGCGCGGCGCCCCGTCCGGCAGACTGGGCGGATGGCACATTCCGCCGCGTACCACCCCACCCCGGCGGATCTGGCCGCCGCGAAGGACCGGACCATTCCCGATCTGGTGGCACCCGATCTGCGGGTGCTGTTCTGCGGTATCAATCCGGGCCTGTGGTCGGGCGCGACCGGCCACCATTTCGCGCGGCCCGGAAACCGCTTCTGGCCCGCGCTGTTCCGGTCCGGCTTCACGCCCCGGCTGTTCCGTCCCGATGAGCAGCAGGAACTGCTCGCCCTCGGGATCGGCATCACCAACGTCGCCGCGCGAACGACGGCGAAGGCCGACGAGCTGACCGCGGTGGAATTGCGCGACGGCGGCCGGGCGCTCGCCGAGCGAGTCCGGCACTACCGGCCCCGGGCCCTGGCCGTCCTCGGTCTGGGCGCCTACCGCACCGCCTTCGGCCGACCGAAAACCACCGTCGGACGCCAGGCCGAAACCCTCGGCACCACCGAAATCTGGGTGCTGCCCAACCCGAGCGGCCTCAACGCCCACTACACCCTCGACGCCCTGGCCGCCGAATTCCGCATCCTGCGCGAAGCGACGGAACCCGACTGACGGCCGACGAACACCGCCGTCATCCGATCCGAACGACCCGTGCCCATTCGGGCGGCCTCTCAGAAGACGAAGCCACGCAGAGCCAGGAACCGCAGACCGCCGACCGTGCCCGTGACGGCAAGGACGGCGCTCGCCTGTACGAGGTCGCCGAGGCCGGGCGCCCAGAAACGGAGGCCGGCCAGCGCGGCCGTACTGATCACCACACCGAGGAGCGCGAGGCCGCCGCCTTCCCATTGCGCGGTGAACCAGCCGATGCGGCCGGCCGCTCGGAAGGTGAGGCGGCGGTGCAGTTCGTTCGCGATCGCCGTACTGACCAGCGAACCCGCGATATTCGCGACGAGCGGTCCGACCCCACTCATGACCACGAACAGCAGGGCGTAGGCGATATTGCTTGCGCCGCCGACCAGCGCGAAACGGATCAACTGGGCGAAGGCGTGATCACTGCGCACATACCGCCGACCGCGGTCGAGCCACTGTGAGCGCAGCATCGGCGGGAGTCCGATTCCGAGAGCCGAATCGAAACGACTGACGAACGTCGTGTCCCACACGGCATTCCGGGCTCCGACCGTGGCGAGTGCTCCGCTGTTCATGGGAGAACTGTCTTCCACGCCGCTGGCACCGGACTGACGCAGCGCTGACACGGGACTTACACGAGCTCCGGCGCGGGTAGGTCGGGTTTCCGCACCACCGGAAGAGGCTTGCGCGGGAACGCTATTAGAGTCCCCGCATGGGGAGGCAAGCGCGGATCGCGCGACTTCGTCAGGTGAGCGGACTGGCGGCGCCCGTCGTTCTGACTTCCGCGACGACGCTGGTGCTGGGCGTGACCGATACCGCGTTGCTGGGTCACCACTCGATCGAAGCGCTCGGCGTCGCCGCACTGGTTGTGCCGGTATGGATCTGCTGTACCGCGCTGGTGGTGCCGTGGGGATCGGCCACCCAGATACTCGTCGCGCGCCGGCACGGCGGCGGGGATATCGACGCGGTCCGGGCGGTGGTATCGACGGGGCTTTCGGGCGCCGCCGCGGTCGGCGTGACGGTCGCGGTGGTCGCGGCGGCGGCCGCACCCGTGATCGTGGCGGTGACCGCGCCGGTGGGCGCGGATCGGCGTGAGGCGACGGTCATGTTGTGGATTCTGTTGTGCGGGTTGCCGTTCACGGCCGTCACGGCCCATCTGCGTGGTGTACTCGCCGGCATCGGTGATACGAGATCCGGAGCCCGGGTCGCGGTGGCGGTGGCCGTGCTGAACGTGATGGTGTCGTGGATCCTGATCTTCGGTGCGGGGTGGGGGCCGGCGGGGTCGGCGATCGGTTCGACCGCCGCCGTCGCGGCCGGCACGGTGGCGCTGATTCCACGTGTTCGCCGGGCCATCGGGCCGGCAACCGTCCGGGCTCGCGCGGATCGCACGGTGTGGCACGCGGTGACAGTGCTCGCGATGCCGGATGTCGTATTCGGAGTCGTCGGCTACGGGAGCGACGCCGTGATCACGGCAGTGGTGGCGCGAGCGGGGACGGTGAGCCTGGCCGCGCACCGGGTGATGAGCCTGGCGGTATCGCTGGTGTGGATGCTCGTGTTCGGAATCGGTGTGGCGGTGGCGGTTCTGGCGGGCCAGTGCCTCGGCGCCGGCGACGATCGCGGGCGGCGCGCTGTCGTGCGGGCCGGCGCGGTGCTGATGATCGGCACCTCGGGTGCGGTCGCGGTGCTGCTCACCGCGCTGTCACCGGTGTTGTTCCGGCTCGTCACCGGTGATGCCGCGGTGGGCGCGACCGGGCGCGGGCTGGTGTGGTCGTTGCCGGTGCTGGCGCCGGTCATGTCGATCGGCATGGTCTACGCGGCCCAGCTGCGCGCGGCCGGGAACACGAAAGCGGTCATGTCCGCGTCCGTGTTCTCGGTCGTCTGCGTCACCCTGCCCGCGGTGTGGATCGCAGCCGCGGTGCTGCACTGGGGGCTGCCGGGTGTCTATCTCGGCATCGTGGCGGGCTGGACCGCACGCGCCGCGGCCACCCGCCGGCGATGGCGGGCAGAGGTCGCCGCTACCCCAGCTTGAACACATTGGCCTTTCCGGAGACCACGGTGTCCTGAGGATCCACCAACGCCACCCGGACCTGCACGGTCTGGCCCTGCTGCAACTGTGCGGGCGACCCGTCGGGGCCGGTCAGCTCGACAACAGTGCTCTGCGGCTGCCCATTGCAGGTGACCTGCGGTTGCGTACCCATCGCGGACGGTGCGTCGGCGTTGGGATCGCCCACCATGACCTTGACCGCGGACGTGCCGGAATTGGCATCACAGGTGTAGTCGACCCCGACATTGGCCGGCCCCACCCCTTTGATGTCGATGGTGTTGGCGGCGAGCGCTGGAGCGGCCGTCGACACGGCGGCCAGCCCCATCCCTGCCAGGGCGGTGACGAAAAGTGCTGAGCTTCGGTAGTTCCGGCCGGTCATCATCGATCTCGTCCTCCTGGCTCGTAGTACGAACGGTGATACCGAATACGGTGGAACGCCGGGTGTCGTATCGCGGGTCGGTAGACGCGCCGACACCGTTATCGAGCAATGGTGTGAGTACCCGGAAGCGCAGGTTCAAACTCGCGGACTGATCGTCGCGGTGCGCGACGCCGCGTTCGGCAGAGGCGCGCTCGGACCGTGTGGGGAATCGACGGTCCGATCATCGCCGACCCCTACGGCTCACGCCTGGGCGCGGTGTCCGGGTGTGGAGCCCGGCCGGTTCGCCGGGCGGGGTCCTCTCGCGTCGGCCTAGGCGAGCGCGGGTTTCCACCCCAGCTCGGGAGCGATCAACTCCACCGTGTCGTGCAGGATCTGCTCGTAGTCGGCGCGATGGAACTCGTAGGGCAGCTCCAGACGCAGTTCGGCGGTCTGCGCGAGGACCGGATCGGCGCGCAGCTGTTCGAGAATCTGCTCGGCCGTGCCGACGACATCCGGGGCGAACAGGACCCGCCGCTCACCCTGCGGGCCGAGGGTGCGTTCGTGGCGGCCGGCGGCATAGGTCCGGTACCGCTCCCGGGTCGCGCGGTCGGCGCTGTCGAACGGGACGATCACCCGGCCGATCGCGACGCGCGCCGGGCGCGACGGATCGACGCGTTCGCGATAGTCGTCGATGAGCCCCAGCTGAGCGGTCACGAAATCGTCACTGCGGTCGCCGAATACGATATTTCCGCTGAGCAGATTCAGCCCGTTCTCCGCCGCCCAGCGCACCGAGCGGGTACTCCCACCTCCGTACCAGACGCGGTCGGCCAGGCCGGGGCTGTGCGGCTGGAGCCGTGGGCGCTGGGTGTTGCCCGGCGAGTGGATGACGGTGTCGGCGTCGCCCAGGTAGTGGCCGCGCAGGTTGTCCATCAGCCGGGCCACCCGGCCGTAGGACAGGTCGAAGCTGCGCCAGTCGCCGTCGAAGACCAGATCACCGATCAGGTCGGCGTGCGGTGGCGTCCCCGCGCTGAACCCCGGCTGCAAACGCCCCTCGGACAGCACGTCGGCCAGCGACAAGTCCTCGGCCAGCCGGAACGGGCTCTCGTACCCGATCGGAATCACCGCCGCGCCCAGCTCCACTCGGCTCGTCCGCTGGGCAGCCGCGGCCAGGAAGACCGCTGCCGAACCGACTCCGTGCTCGAGATGCCGCTGCCGGATCCACGCGCCGTCGAACCCGAGTCGCTCGCCGTATTCGAACAGTTGCAGCGTGTCCTCGAGGCCGGTGTACGGATCGTCGTCGAGGTAGTTGCCCGGGGTGAGAAACGCCAGCGAACTGATCCGCGGCGAGCTCATTCCTGACGCTCGTAGGGGGTCTTCTCCCCCGCCTCGACCGCGATCGGCAGCCGGTTCTCCGCCGGTGGCAGCGGGCAGGTCGCCAGATCGGTGTACGCGCACGGCAGGTTCACCGCACGGTTGAAGTCGAGCACCACCGTTCCGTCGGCCTCCGGCGCCGGCACCTGCAGCACCCGATTCGCCGCGTAGGTGGTGACTCCGGACGTCGCGTCGGTGAACAACACCGACAGATCTCCGGCACTCTTTCCGGGAAAAGCGGTGAGGCGCAACGGTTTACCGTCGACCTCGAATTCGATCTGCCCCGGCGCGTCGTAGACGTGCTCGAGTCCTTCCACCGCAGCGCCGACCGTCGTCGGTCGTGGCTCCTCGAAGGCCACATAGCGTCCTGTGACCGCCCACTTCGGGTCCGGCACGAACGCCGGAGTGCCGCGAAAAGCGGTGCGCAGCGGGGTGTTCGGGTGCCGAGGGCGCACGATGTCGCGGCCGCCTCGCTTGGCGACCTCGATCACCGCGTCTCCCCAGACCGCGTTCACGCCACCGCGTTCGGGGATGACGCCGAATCCGTAGCGGCCGCGCACCGGCTCGCCGTCGACGACCAACTCTTCGTCCTCGTCGAGCACGACCACCACGCCGTCGGCCCCGGTCGACCAGGCGCCGGGGGCATCGTCGAAGCGCTGCGGGTTCTCGGTGAGCCAGTGCAGACTCGTGATGGCGAGAAAGCCGTGCCGGTCGGACAGGTGCGCCTCCTGCCGCCGATGCCATTCCTGCCACTCGGTGGTGAAAGTGTCCGCGTCGGTGGGCGACGGTGCCGATATTGCCATGGTTTCGATGTAAGCGGATGCCTCGGCCCGCGCACAGGCTTCCGCTCAGCCCGAACACAATTCGAGTGTGGGGTCGGCGACGGGCGGGGGATGATGATGTGCGCAGCCGGTAGCCGGTTACGAGCGTGGGGGCGCAGTCGGGGACGGGTGAACTTTTCGTGCAAACCTCCGCGAGATTGCGCGAAAACCGCAAAGAACGGCCAGGTTTGCACGAAAAGTACAGCCTCCCCGCCGGCCAACTCGCCACTCACCGGCCGCGACTACCGACCACTTTCAGCCACCGGCCGTGTGCGGTCGTGGGCACCGTGCCGCGCACAGCCGCGTCACACCGGTCCTCTAGGCAACCGGAACAGTGTCGTCGTGCCGGGCCCGCAGTTGCGCCGGCCGGTACTTGCCGTCGGAGAACCAGTGGTGCGAGCCGGGTTTGCGGGCCTCGGTCGCCAGATGCTTGACCCCCGCCTCGCACGCGAATTCCTTGAGCTTCTTGCCCGCGAACCCGGCGAAGTACAGCCGCATGGCGGTTTCGTCCTTGTGACCGAGCTGATAGATCCCGGCGTCCCGGCCGAAGCTGAGGCACATGGCGGGGAAAGCGAGGTCGATCGCCGAGGGCTGTTCCCCTGCGATGCGGTGCAGGACCGTGTCAGCGGCGTGCGCGCCCAGGCAGTACGCCGTGTAGGCGCTCATGCGGAACGGCAGATCCGAGGGTGCCGACGAATCACCCGCCGCGACAATGCGTTCGTCGTCGACGCTGGTCAGTGTCTCGTCGGTGAGCAGCCGCCCGGCGGCATCGACGCTCAATCCGCTGCGACCGGCCAGGTCCGGTACGCCGAAGCCCGCCGCCCAGATCGTCACGGCACTGGCCAGGGTCCGGCCGTCGCCGAGTACCACAGCGTCTCGCCCGATCGCGGTGACGGTCGCATCGGAACCTTCGACGACCTGCACTCCGAGTTTCGCGAGGTACTTGTGCGCCGTGCGCCGCGCCTTGGGATGCAGGTACGGCCCGAGAACGCTGCCGCACACCAGGGTGACCGCGCGCCCTTGTCCGGCCAGCTCGGCGGCGGTCTCGATCCCGGTCGGCCCGCCTCCGATCACCGTCACCGCGGCCGACGAGGGCCTATCGAAGAGGACCGAACGCAGTCGCTGCGCCGCCTCCAAAGTCGCTATCGGATAGGCGAATTCGGCCGCCCCGGGTACCTGCGGTGCGGGGATGCCGCTCCCCACCGCGTAGATCAGATAGTCGTAGCCGATGCTGTCACCGCCGGCCAGTTGCACCGTGCGCCCCGCCGCGTCGATCCGCGTCACGCTGTCGACGACCAGCCGCACCTTCTCGGCCAGGACATCCGGGTAGTCGACGACCGCCTCGTGCGTCGCGCCCACCAGTTGGTGCAGCCGCAGCCGCGGAACGAAGACCTGGCGGGGGTTGATCACCGTCACCCGCACATCGTCACGCTGCGTCAGGCGGTTGGCCGCCATCACCCCGGCGTATCCGCCACCGATCACGAGGACTTCGTTGTTCTTCATCGTCTTCCTCCGTTTGCTGAGGGGGTCGGGCATAAGACGCCGCATCCCCCGCGGCTGTGACAGCGCGTGAGGTGGATCACGTCGCATTCACCCGACTATCAGCGATCCTGCTTGGGACCGGAGGATCGACTCGGCGGCGCGGTCACTCGCCGCACGGGTGCTGCGGAGGGTTCCTCGGCCCCGGCGACGTCGCTGGACGCACCGTTCGAGGTGCTCGGCCCCGATGCGGCATCCGCGCGTGGCGCCACTTCGCAGGCGTTCGGCGCCGGGACACCGGACAACCGTTCGCCCAGCCACTGCGTCGATCCGAGAAAGCCGTCGAAGTAGCCGAGGATATGTTCCCCGCCCACGATGCTCTTCGTGGCCGGAACTCCCTGAGCGCACTGTTCGGCATAGAACGTCTCGGCCTTCGCGACAGGCATCCAGGGATCGTGCACGCCGTTGTAGACATAGATCGGCATGCCGGCCTTCCTGCCCTTCAGGCTCAATCGCCGGAACATCATGTCGGCGAATTCGGTGTGCAGCGGGTCGGCCATATTCGCCACGGCCGCATAGGGTACGAACACTCCGATGTCCGCCATGGTCGAACTGCACACATCCTTGAGCGGGGAAATGGCCGCCCACTGCGCCAGATGATTCATGCGGCTCAGGATTTCGGGATGTTCGCGGGCCAGCGCGAGCGTCACGGTCAGCATCAGTCCCGAGGCGTAGGTGCCGTCGAAGGTCTTCGCGAAGGATTCGTAGTCGATGGGCAGGCCGCCCATCGCGGCCCCGGCCAGGTGGGGTGTCAGTTCCGGGGCGTATTCGTGTGCGAGCATCGCGGCGGCGTAACTGGCGATGGCACCGCCGGAATAGCCGGTCATCGCGAAACGGCTCTCGCCGAAGTCGTCCGGCATCAGGTGGCGTACCGCACGCACGGTGTCGAGCATGATGTGGCCGGCCACGGTCGGCTCGGCATAGGCCATCAAGGGGCCCTCGTGGTCCGGGATCACCACCGCGTAGTTCCGGCTCGCCGCCCACATCGTCGGTGACGGGACGAAATCGTTGCCGGTGCCGCCGGTCGTGATGTCGAATCCGTGGGAGAACACGTAGCCCGGAGTGCAGCGCCGGTTGAGCGCGTTGATCGGCGGCGCGTTCAGCAGCACCGGTCGGCTCCCCGGTCCGGTCCACCGGCCGAAGGGCAACAGCAGCGTCGCGGTCCCGTAGGAGGGCGCACCGGCGGAGTTCGTGGTCCGGAATTTCACCTGTACCGCCCGCTGAACCGGCGTGAGCACCGTCAGGAAGACCATCGGCACCCCCGGCCAGCTGACATCCCGCGATTCGATGACATCTCCGGGTGCGTAATGCGCGAGATCCGCCGGGGCCTCGTCGAAGAACGGATCCCCGGTCGGACTGGATTGAATCGCCTTCCACAGCGCCTGCGGATCAGACGCCCCGCCGGGATCGGCAGCAGCAGACCCGATCCCGGGCAGTACCGACGTCGGCGCGGGAATGGTGTCGTCGAGCCATTTCTGAAACGCCGAAGGCCCCGGATCCTTGTGGGCGGCTGGAGGATTCGGCTCGGAGGCCGTAGCGCCCGGATCAGCCGCCGACGGCGCAGCGGGGCTGGACGCCGACGGCGCAGGTCGATCGGAGGTCGACGGCGCAGCCGGACCGGCTCCGGACGGCGCAGGAGAATCAGCGGCCGACTGCGAAGCAGGACTCGACCCGGGCTGCACGGGCCCGGGGGCCGTTGGCGGCGCGGCCGGAACGGCTCCGGATGGAAGAGCGGGATCAGCAGACGACGCCGACGCAGGACCGGCCCCGGACTGCACAGACCGATCGATAGCTGGCGGCGCGGCCGGGACGGCCCCGGACGGCACGGCACGATCAGCCGCCGACGGCGCAGCAGCGCTCGACCCGGACTGTGCAGGCCCATCGGAGGTTGGCGGCGCGGGCGGCACGGCCCCGGACGGCGCAGCAGAATCAGCGGCCGACGGCGCAGCAGGACTCGTCGCGGACTGCGCGGGCCGGTCGGAGGTTGGCGGCGCGGCCGGGTCCGACGCGGAAGGCGCGGCACTATCGGGGGCGGGCGGCTCGGCTGGACCGGGCGCTGAGGGAACAGCCCGCTCAGGGGTGGACGGCTCGCCCGGGCTCGATGCCGGCGGAGCTGCCGGGCCGGTAGTGGACGGTGCCGGGGTAGGCGACGGCGGGTCGGCGAGCGCGGCGACCGGCCCCAACGCCACTGCGCACCCGATCGCCGACGCAACCGCGACGCTCCGCAGACATTTCACGACAACACACCCGCCCTGTCAGAGTTGTACTCGAACCGAAGGTCGTGCAGAAGTGGAACAGTCCCGGCAAATCCGGCACACAGGGGCGCACGTCGGCAGCGGCCGACACCGCACCGACTTCCGAAAGATACTCCTGGTCCAGCAGACTTCGGGGGATCTGCGACCGCACACCACCTCGTGTCTCGAGCGGCGTGTACCCGGCACCAGCCTCTGCTGCGGCAACCTCGCCGCCGGAACCGCCTCCCGCGGCATTCCGCCGATGCCGGTGTTCGAGAAGTAGCGACGTCGGTTCGTGCCCGGCGAATCGCGAGTTGATACGACTGGAGCCCGCACGATCAACCGGAGGCCGAGACTGTTGTGGTGAGAGTCGGTCGCCGGAACCATGGCTGCAGCGAGGCCACCGATCTCACCGCATCGGCACCCGATCACGGTAGGCAGACAGCTTCGGCAAAGCTGGGCCCTACCATCGATCGATCGGAGTCCTCCTGGTGACCTGCGGCGCTACCGAAACCGGCCGACTCTCACCCGACTTCTATCGCCTGTGGCAGGCCTCGACCGTCAGTCAGCTGGGCAGCGCCTTGGGCGCGGGTGCTCTCCCACTGATCGCCATCCTCGTCGTGCACGCCTCCGCCCTACAGGTCTCGCTGATGGCGGCGATCGCCGGATTGGCCAGTGCGGCAATCGCCTTGCCGATGGGATCGTTTATCGAGTTCCATCGCAAACGACCCATCATGATGCACGCCGACCTCGTCTCGTTCGCGGCCCTAGCCAGTGTTCCTCTGGCCGCGTGCTTCGGTGCATTGACCTACGGGCAACTCTGCGTCGTACTCACGCTGCAAACCCTCTGCGACATGGTGTTCAACGCCGCCAGTGGGGCCTATGTCAAGGCCATCGTCGCCGAGCCGCACCGCGTGCGAGCCAACAGCCGGTTCGAATCGACCTTCTGGACCGCAGCCACCATCGGCGCTCCGATCGGCGGCATTCTCCTCACGGTATTCGGCGCAACGATCACCGTGGCGCTCGACGCGGTCAGTTATCTGCTGTCCGCGTTCGGGATCCGGAGTATCGCAATCATCGAACCGATACCGGCGCACGCGCCCACCGACCACCAGTGGCGCCGTGAGATCCACAGCGGATGGACTTACATCTTCGATCACCCCGTACTGCGCCGACTGTTCTGGAACGGCATGCTCTTCGGCGGAGCGGTCACCCTCACCACCCCGTTGCTCGCCCTGCTCATGCTGCGCGAACTGCACTTCGCACCGTGGCAGTACGGACTCGCCCTGGGGCTGCCCTGCTTCGGTGGCCTTCTCGGATCCTTGTGCAGCCCAAGACTTGTGGCGCGATTCGGTCAGCGCGCAGTTCTCCTCGGCTCCGGTACGTTGCGCACCTGCTGGATGGGACTGCTCCTGATCGCAGGCCCCAGCGCACTGGGCCTCCTCGTCATCCTGACCGCCGAAACTCTCCTGTTGCTGCGCCGGAGTGTTCAACCCGGTGTTCGCCACCTACCGAATGAACTGCACCGCCGACGATCACATGAGTCGCGTCCGTACCGCGTGGTCGATCAGTTCGAAGAGCGTCCAGCCCGCGTTCATCGCCCTGGGCGGTCTGATAGCAGGCGCGACGAGCCCACGGGTGGCGATCGGGTGCGCGGCCGCCGTCCTTTTCGCCGGCTCGGCCCTGCTGCCCTGGCGGCAGACCAGGACGACGGCGCCACGCGACACCGACGGAACCGCTCTGCAACGGATTTCAGGCGCGGAGCCCTAGCGCACGAACCCGCCCGACGGAAGTTCGCCGACACCACGTCGCTCCAGCGCCCACGCGGGTAGCGGCTCGCGGGCCGACAGCCACTCCTCAGGGATCCCGCGTATCGAACCCCGGGAGCCGACGCCCGTGTACGCGGCCACGATTCCGCCGACGATCGCAGCTGTGGTGTCCGCGTCCCCGCCCGCCTCGATGCAGGCGGTGACCGCGGCCGGATAGTCGCCGAGGAAGCTCGCGGCCGCCCACAGGGTGAACGGCACCGTATCCTGCGCGCTGACCCGGGCGCCGTTGCCGAGTTCGTAGGCCGCTTCGGCCACGGATCTGCCGATCAACTTCCGGGCGCGACGGATACCGTCCGCGGTGCGCCCGTCGACCAGGTACGGCTCCACCGCATCCAGCAATTCGCCGGGCGCACAGGCCTTTCCACGAACCACAGCGGCGTGGCCGGCCGCGACGGCGACCGCCATGGCGCCGACGATCGCTTCCGGATGACGATGGGTGACCTCGGCGGACAACGCTGCCTGCGCCGCCGCCCGGTCCGGATCTCCGGCGAAATAGGCCCCGAGCGGAGCGACCCGCATCGCGGCACCGTTCCCCCACGACCCGCTCCCGCCGAAAACCGCACCCGCCGCGTCGGCCCAGGGCCTGCCGTCGCGAATCTCGTGCAGCACAACGACTGTGCCCGGGCCGTAGCCACGGTAGGGCTCACATCGTTGGGCGAACACGGCCGCGAGCGCATCGCGGTCGATACGGCCGCGGTCGAGGACCTCCATGTACACCGAACAGGCCATCTCGGTGTCGTCGGTCCACTGCCACGGAGGCGCGGGCGGTCGCCCGGCGTGAAGATCGGAGACGGAGTGCCCGGGAACGAAGAACTGCGCACCCAGCGCATCGCCCACGGACAAGCCCACGAGGCTGTCATATGCGGTTTCGGAGTTCGGCATGCGCGAACAAGCGTGCCAACAAAAGGCAACTACCGCAAGACTCCGCTCGAGCCGGCATCACGGTGTGCCGCCGGATACCGAATGGCAGCCGGCACGCACGCCGAAAACCTCAGTTGTGCTGTGCTCGCGGCAAAGCCAACGTCAGCGCCCCCAGTCCGAACGACACCACGGCCAGAGCCACCATCATGGTGAGCGCGCCGTCGAGGGTGTGGGAGCGGAAGAACAGGGTGGTCAGGACCGCCAAACCCAGTGCGTTGCCGATCTGTTCGATGGTCGGGACCACACCGGACGTCTCCGACATGTGGTCGGCGTTCAGGCCCGACAGCATGATCGGCTGGATTTGGACTGCGAAGATCCCTACTCCGAAGCCGGCTGCGCAGACGGCGGGGGCGGCGATGAGGGGATTGGCGATGCCGCTGGTCAGGTGGAGGTAGATGGCACCGCCGCCCATGCAGCCGCCGTAGAGGGTGACGCCTGCGGCCAGGATCAGGATTCCCCACTGGCGGACCAGGAACAGCGAGGCGATCGCTCCGGCACCGGCGCCCAGAGCGAACAGCGTCATGACGATCGCGGTGTGCCACGGCGTGTAACCGAGGACGTCCTGCATGGTGATGGAGGCAGCGAAGACGAACGCGGTGAACAGGCCGAAGAAGAGGCAGACCAGGATGGAGCCGATGCGGAAGCCTCTGTCGGAGAACAGATCCAGCCGCATCAAAGGGCTGGCTCCGCGGGACGAACGCCTGATCTGATGGACCACGAACAGGACGCACACCACCACTCCGGCCAGGCCGAGGGCGATCGGCTGGGCTTGCCAGCCGTGTTGCTGGACCAGGGCCAGGGCATAGACGACCAGGAGTAGGCCGACTCCGGACAGCGCCGCGCCGCCCAGGTCGAGGCGGTCGGGCGACGGCGGGCGGCCTATGCGCAGGTATCGCCAGGCGAGTGCGAAGGCGACCATGCCGATGGGAAGGTTGATCAAAAAGACCGTGCGCCAACCCCAGCCGCCGATGTCGAGGGTCAGCAGGGCGCCGCCGAGGATGGGGCCGAGCATGCCGGCGAAACCGGCTACGCCGCCGTACATGGCGAAGACCAGGGAGTGGCGTTCACGAGGGAAGCTGGCGATCAGAATGGCGATGGTTTGGGCTGCCATGCCCGCGCCCGCCGCGCCCTGAACCACCCGGGCCACTACCAATTCGGTTGCACCCGTGCACAATCCGCACCACACCGATGCGGCGGTGAACGCGACCACCGACGTGAGGAACATGGCGCGACGACCGACGACGGCGCCGAGGCGGGCGGCACTGAGCAGCGTGCAGGCGAAGGCGAGGGAATAGCCCGAAATCACCAGCAGTTCCGCCGAACGGGAAGCGCCGAGGTCGGAGGTCATTCTCGGCAGGGCCGTGTTCACGATCGTCACATCGATCATCTGCATGAACACCGCGATCAAACAGCCGGCGAAGGCCAGCCATGCCGCCAATTCGGAGGGGGACGACTCGCCGACAACCACGTGCCCCTCGACCACTGCCCCATCGCCGCGCACGGCCTGTCCGCTCCCGGTTCCACTCGTCATCCGGCCAACTCGATCACGCTGCGCGGCGCCGACAACGCCAGTTCGGTCGGGAAACTCAAGCGCACCAGCCGATGTGGTGGTCGCACCTCGATATGGGCCACGAACGGGGGCAGCAATCCGCCGATCATCTTGTCCAGCAACATGTTCACCTGCCCGAAGCTCGGCCGCAGGCGCACCTGGCGGCATTCGATCTCACCCGCGCCGGCCACCACAACCGTGCGTTTGTCCACGCGGGCGAGCAGGGGCCAATGAACGGAGAACGCCAGCCACGTATCGATCGACTGCGCCGCCCCCTCGGTGAGGTCGAGCCCGCGCAGCAGGGTCATTCCACCGACGATCGGCATGATGTCGGTCGGGAACGGGGCGGGCGCGCCGCCGATCGGGAGGTGGACGGTGTCGATGAAATGCGCTTCCTCGCGGGAGACGACCACACCGCGGGAACGGGTTTCGGCGCGGTAGTCCTCGGCGCGCAGGAATCCGTCGACCCGGCCGAAGCGCTGATCGATGGTCAGTTCCAGTTCGCCGTCGCCGCTCGATGCCTCGAGCAGCGTCCGGTAGCCGCCGTTCTCGTGGGTGACGACGCTGGTCAGCTCGAAACCCGAACTGCGGCCCTCGATTCCGACCGTGTACCGGCATTTTTCACCGTCGGGTATGCCGGGGTCGCGAAAGAGCATGGGCACGGGGCCTTCCGACACCACGAAACCTCCTGTAGTTCAGTTCGTTTCCGCGCCGCGATCGATGATCGACGCGAAAACCGTGCGCATCGCCGCGATGTAGCGCTCGACCGAGTCGTGGGCGACCGCGGTGTCGGGGTAGATGACACTCAGCGTCGTCCCCGACGGCAGCCGGTTGACCCAGATCAGCGCCTCCTCCGACGCCGCGCGGTTGGCGTAGACGCCGGCCGTCACCTCGTCGAAGAATTCGTGGCCGAGGAAGTCGCGGGCGTCGATGAACGAGATCATCGGTGTGACCCAGCCGGGTTCGGCCTTGATCTCGGAGTCGGCGGGCAGCAGTTCCAGCACCCGATGGAACGAGGTGGGCGCCAGGCGGAGCCCGTTCTCGTAGGCTCGCTGGGCCAGTTTCAGGGTGCGGGTCACGGGGGTGCCGGGGCCGAGTGGGAAGGCCACCGGCACCAGTGTCACGTACCAGCCGACCGAATTACCCTCCGCCGCAGAGGTTCTGGTACTCACCGGCGTCATTCCGAAGTAGTAGTCGGAATCGGTGAGATCGCGTTCGGCCAGGGCCGCGGCCGCGAAGACTCCGCCCACGAATTCCGCGTCGTTGGCCCGGCAGATCTCCTCGAAGACCGATGCCTGATGTTCATCGAGGAGGGTGACCGTGCGGTGGGCGCTGCGGTTGTAGCCGTCGGAGCGTTTGCCGAGATCCAGCGGAAACGACGGGAGCCGATTGTCGTTGCCGCGCAACAACTGTAACCACTTCTGCACGCCCGGCGACGACAGCGTCAGCAGATCGCTGTAGGCACGCTCGGTGACGCAGTAGTCCAGATAGCTGGCCGCCGGTGGCAGCGGTTCGGCCTCGCCGCTCAGTTCGGACAGATACAGCTGTGCGAAATCGGACGCGGACAGATACTGCCCGAGACCGTCGGTGTGCAGGTGGTCGACGGCGAGGTAGACCGTGGTCGCATCACCGTGTTCGATCGCGCCGAAGGTGAAGCAATCCCACTGGAACGGATCGGGAGTCGTCTTCTCGACGTGCTGCCGGATCGCGGCCGGATCATCGATCCACCCGTAGTCGACCGGAATGAAGTCCACCACGTCCTCGGGCACCAGATGCCGCCGCACGGCGCCGTCGGTGCCGATGTCGAACCAGGTCCGGAAGGTGTCGTGACGCAACAGGAACGTGTTGACGATCCGCGTCATCGCCTCCCGGTCCAGGCCACCGGTCGGGATCCGCGCGGTGGCCAGGCACAGTCCGGAGAACCGGAAGTCGGCGGCGGCGTGCCGATCCGCTTGGCGCAGATACTGTTCCTGTTGCAGCGACGGTGGCGCCGGATGGACCGGGGCGGCCCGGGCCCGCGCCACCGCTTCCGGTGACGCGACCCAGGTGACCATCCGCCCCGGCGGCGGTGACCATTCGTCGATGAGTCCGAAGTCGACCACGGTTACACTACTCACTTCCACCGGCAGGTAGCGAAAAGGTGGGCCATCAGCTGACCCCCGCCATCTCCGCGACCGCGCCGGCCGGCGCGTCGTGACCGTTCGACTCGGCCGCGGGCTGAGAACCGTTCGCCACGGCACCGTCCACCGCCGCGGCCAGGGCCGCCGGATCCGGTTGGGCGCCACCGGGTTCGTGCGCCAGGATCAGTTCGGCGACCTTCGGCCCGGCCTGTTCGAGGCTGAACGAGCGGCCCATCTGCAGCGACATCAGGTCGATGCCGAGCGTCTTGGTGACCCGGGCGCCGAGTTCGACCGCCATCAGCGAATCCAGGCCCAGTTCCGGCACCGGGATCGTCATATCGATGGTGTCGACGTCCACGCCCATGACGACGGCCAGTTCGCCGGCCATCAGCCGCGCGATATGCGGTCCGCGCTTGGATTCCTCCATCGCGGCCAGCTCCTCGCGCAGCCGGGCCAGCTCGGAGGTGTCCTTCGCCGAGGCCCGGGCCAGTGCGGCGGTGCGGCCGGTGCGAGCCAGCTGCGGGAAGGTTCCGGTGAGCTTGGCCCAGTCGGTCGGGATGACCGCGACCCGCGTCGCGCCCAGGCGCAGGGTCTGCTCCAGGTAGGCGGTGGCGTCGCCCATATCGATCGGGCCGAATCCGACCAGGTCGAGATATTTCTCGGAGGTCTCGTTCGCCGCCATACCGCCGGCACCGGAGAGGTGACCCCAGCCGACGCACAACGCCCGCTCCCCCGCGGCCGCCCAGCGCAGCGCCAGCGATTCGACCGCGACATTGGCCGCGCAGTAACTGTATTGGCCGTAGATGCCGTACATCGAGCCGCCCGAGGAGCACAGTACGAACATGTCGAGGTCGATGCCCGCCTCGGCGACGGCCCGGTGCACGATCTGCGCGCCCAGCACCTTCGGCAGATAGACCTGTTCGAGCTGGCCGAGTTCCATCTTGGCGAGGTTGTTGTCCGCGACCGCGCCCGCGGCGTGGAACACCCCGCGCAGCGGATGGTCCGCGGTGTGGATGCGGGCGACGGCCTCGGCGACCGCGCCGGGGTCGGTCACGTCGAGCAGTTCCTCGACGATCTCGATCCCGATCGCGCGCCACGCCTCGAGCTGACGGCGCGCCTCCTCCGTGGTCGCACCCCGCCGCCCGGCCAGCACCAGCCGCCGCGCACCGCGCAAGGTCAGCCACCGGCCGATCGCCAGACCGAAACCACCGAACCCGCCGGTGATCAGATACGTTGCGGTGTCGCTGATTTCGACATCGGGCAGATACGGGCGCACCGGCGGTTCGGGTGCGTCCATGCGCAGCGCGATACGCGCCGGCCGCGACGAGCGCAGCGTCTCCTCGAACGCCTTGCTCACCTCGGCGGTGTCGAACATGTGGTACGGCAGGGGGCGGTAGGTGCCCTCGGTGACCTTCTCGAACACTCGCTGCAGCAGCGCCGCGAGCCGTTGTGGCTTCACCTTGACGAGGCGGTCCAGATCCATCGAGAAGTACGACAGGTTCTTGTCGAAGTTGGCCAGTTCCAGCAGGCCGCCGGTGTAGATGTCGGCCTTGCCGACCTCGACGATGCGGCCGAATTCGGCTGCGGCATTGAAGTTCTGGCGCAGGATCTCACCGGGTGCGCTGCTGACGATCACATCCGCGCCCGCGCCGCCGGTGATCGCGGCGACCTCGTCGACGAAGTTCAGCGAGCGTGAATTCACCGCGTAGTCCGCGCCCATCGCCAGCACGTGCGCGCGCCGTTCCGGGGTGCTGGCCGTGCCGATGATGGTGGCGCCGCGAGCCTTGGCGACCTGGATGGCGGCGGTCCCGACACCACCGGCCGCGCCGTGCACGAGCACCGTCTCCCCCGGTTCCAGCCGGGCCAGATCCAGCAGGGCGTATTCGGCGGTGCCGAAGGCGATGATGCTGGTGCAGTGCCCGGGATCGGTGCCCTCGGGCAGGACGACCGCGAGTTGCCGGTCCACGACCGCGAAGCGGCGCATCATGCCCTTGGCGGCCACACCGACCAGATCGCCCTCCTTGACGCCCTCGACTCCCGGTCCGATCCGCACCACGGTGCCGACACCCTCCATGCCGGGCACGGTGCCGAAATACGTCGGTGCGAGCTCGCGTTCGCCGAGCAGCCCGATGACCTTCAGCGGATCCTTGTAGTTCAATCCGATGACCTGCATGCGGATCTCGATCTCACCGGGGCCCGGTGCCACCCGCGGACATTCCCGCCACGCCAATGCCGACAGCAGCCGGGTACGTGGCATGTCGAGTTCGAAATTGGCCTCCGGATCGGTCAGCGGCGCCGAGGTTTCCAAGGCTTCCAGGCGCTCGGGCAGCGGTTTGGTGATCACCGTCGCCCAGCGTTTACCGTCGCGCAGCAGCACCTCGTCGCTGTTGTCGAGGGAGAAGGCGCCGGGCACCGCCAGCTCCGCCACGAGATCGGCGATCGGGGTGGCGGGTTCGACGTCGACGAGCCGCCACCGCAGGGCGGTCTGCTCGTTGAGCAGCACGCGCCGGGCGCCCGCCAGCGCGGCCTGTCCGGTATCGGGAGCGACGGGACTGCCGGGCAGGGCGAAGGCCGATTCGGTGACCAGGGTGCAGTGCACGAGGCCGTCGCCGAAAATCGTTTGCGGCGTGCCATTTTCACTGGACGGTTCGACGAAGTCGGCGATCGCCACCGCGATGCGCTTGAGCGTCCACAAGTCGGCCACGTCGTCGGCGACCGCACCGGCCACCACGCAGATGTGCAACCGCCGAGCCGGCTCGTCGCGGGCCGCGCGCAACTGCTCGACGAGCTCGGACTCCAGTTCCGGTCCGGTCGAATCCACCACGTGCAGACGGGAATCCGCCAGCGCGGCCACCAACCGGTCGGCCCGGTCGGTCTCGCCCAGGCGGACCACCACGGTACTCACCGAGCCGGCCTCTGCCAGCGCGGCCGGGTCGATCGGATCGCGTTCCTCGAACGTCTCGGCGTAATAGAAGTCGGCCATCCGGTGCAGCGGATCGTCGCCGGGCCGCAGCGCGCCGATCTGCAGGCCGGACAGGCGGACGACCAATTTGTGGTCGGCGTCGAGCAGATCCACATCGGCGCGCAGCCGCGCGTTCGGATCGCGCCGGGCGACCACCGTCACCGTCTCGGGCAGCGTCGCGAGCAACCGCACCGCGCCGACGCCGACCGGAACCATCACGCCCTCGTCGATGCGTTCGTCGGCGAACAGCATGGCCGCACACTGCATGGCGGCGTCCACGACCGCCGGATGGGCCAGATGACCGGAATCCGCGGCGATCGCGCCGTCGACGGTCGCCACCACCACATCCCGGCCGACGCGCACCGAGGTGACCCGCCGGAACGACGGCCCGTACTGCAGTCCGGCCGCGGCCAGGCCGGTGTAGAACATCGCGGGGTCGACGTCGATGCCGACCTCGATCTCCGGAACGGCGACCGTGGTCTGCTCGTGGCTGCCGGTGAGGGTGCGCCCGGAGGCGTGCACCGTCCACGCGGTGCCGGTGGCACTGCGGGACCTGATCAGGAACCGGCCGCTGGCCTCCTCGATACTCAGCGCGACCAGCGGCACGTCAGGGGCGCCCATGATCAGCGGCGCGACGAACCGAACCCCTTCCAGCGCAACCTGTTCCGAGCCGATGCGCGACTTGGTGGCACTCAGCGCCGCGTCCAGATACGCGGCGCCGGGCATGATCTTGATGCCGTTGACCACATGATCCGACAGCCACGGCAGCAATTCGGTGCCGACCTGCAGCAGCCATTCCGGCCGGCCTTCGACATCGGGATCGCCGAGCATGGCGTAGCCGCCGGGCGTGCCGAGCCGGGCCTGTTCGAACAGCGGCAGCGCGGAGTGCAGGCGGGTGCGCTGCCACGGGTAGCGCGGCAGCGGCAGGTGCGGGGTGGCCGGGCGATCGGGCGGGAACAGCAGATCGCGGTCGAGCACGCCCGCGGCGTGCAGGCCGATCAGGGTGCGGCGCAGACTGTCGGCGTCGGATTGTTCGCGGTCCAGTGTCGGCACGGTCGTCCCCTGCACATCGGCGCCGAGCAGGGCTTCGCGAATATTGCCCGAGAGCACCGGATGCGGGCCGATCTCGAGGAAGATCCGGTGACCCGCGCCGATCAGGGCGCCGACGGCATCGAAGAACCGGACCGGCTGCCGCACATTCGACCACCAGTAGGACGCGTCCCAATCGGCCTCGGAGACCCGCATACCGGTCACCGTCGAATACAGCGGCACGGTCGGATTCCGCGGCGCGAGATCGTTTAGCACCGAACGCAATTCGGCTTCGATCGGTTCCATCAGGCGGCTGTGGTAGGGCACCTCGACGCGCAGGCGGCGAGCGAAAACGCCCTCCTCGGTGAGCTTTTCGGCCAGCAGGTCCAGCCGTTCGACATCGCCGGAGAGGGTGACGGCGCTGGGACTGTTGACCGCGGCGATATCGATACCCGGATCGTCGCCGATCAGTTCGAGGGCCTTGTCCTTCGGCAGTCCCACCGCGAGCATGCCGCCGGTGCCGGCGGTGGTCGCCTGCAGGCGGGCGCGGTGGTAGGCCACCCGCACGGCGTCGCGCAGCGACAACATGCCGCTCACATACGCCGCCGACACCTCGCCCACGCTGTGTCCCACGATGGCGGCCGGGGTGATGCCGTACTGCTCCAGCTCGCGCACGAGGCCGACCTGGACGAGGAAGTTGGCCGGTTGCGCGACTTCGGTACGGGTGACCCGGGATTCGTCCTCCGGCTTGCGCAGTTCCTCGACGATCGACCAGCCCGCCAGGGCCTGGAACTCGGCATCGATCTGGGCCGCGGTGTCGGCGAACACCCCACCGGCCGCGAGCAGTTCCCGCCCCATCCGCCAGTGCTGGGGGCCCATTCCGGAGAACACGAACACCGGTTCGGGCGCACGCGAGACGATGGTGCGCGAGGCATCGCGCCCCTCGCCCGCCGCGTAGCCGCGCAGCTCCCGCACCAACTCCTCGGTGGAGTCACCGATCAGCACGCCGGTGCGGAACGCGTGGTGCGCCATCCGCGTCCAGGCCGCCTCGGCGAGATGATCGGGGTCGGCGCCCTCGGTGATCAGATCGGCGAATCGCCCGGCCAGCGCGCGGGCCGCGGCGGTGCTGCGCGCCGAGATGGGCAGGATGCCGAGATGCCGGTGCGGTCCGGCGGACGCCGGTGCGGGACCGACGTACTCCTGCAGAATCGCGTGCGCGTTGGTTCCGCCGTAGCCGAAACCGTTGACCGCCACCGACATCGGGCCGGCGTCGGCGGGCAGCGGTTGCGCCTCGGTCTGCACGTGCAGGCCCAGTTCCTCGAAGGGGATGTCGGGATTCTGCTTGTCCAGCCAGCCCTGCGGGGGCAGGGTGCGGTGTTTGATGGCGAGCGCGGCCTTGATCACGCTGGCGACTCCGGCGGCGGCCTCGGTGTGGCCGATCGTCGCCTTCACCGACCCGACGCCGACCGATTCGGTGCGTCCGGTGGGGGCACCGAAAACCTTTCCGAGCGCGCGCAATTCGACCGGGTCGCCGACGAGGGTTCCGGTACCGTGCGCCTCCAGGTAGGTGATCGACTGCGGCGGCAGGCCCGAACGTTCGCAGACGGTGCGGGCCAGCGCCTCCTGGGAATCGACATTCGGCACCGTGATGGCGGTGGTGCGCCCGTCCTGATTCGAGCCGGTGGCCTTGACCACCGCGTAGATGCGGTCGCCGTCACGCACGGCGTCGTCGAGCTTCTTCAGCACCACCATGCCGGCGCCCTCGCCACGGCCGTATCCGTCGGCGGAGGCGTCGAAGGATTTGCAGCGGCCGTCGGCGGCGAGAAAACCGCCCTTGCACATCAGCACGAAGGTTTCCGGCTGCAGCATCACGTTCACGCCGCCGGCCAGGGCCACCCGGCAGTCGTCGTTGTCCAGGGCCTGGCAGGCCAGATGGAACGCGACCAGCGACGACGAACACGCGGTGTCCACGGTGAGCGCGGGTCCGACCAGATTGAGCGCGTACGCGATTCGATTCGACAGCATCGTGTAGGACGCGCTCGCCGGGGTGTGCATATCGGTGTGGAACAGCGCCGGCCCGACCACGCCGATCACGGACTGGTCGACGACGAATCCGCCGACGTACACACCGACCGAGGAACCGGCCGCGCGCCCGGCCATCCCGGCGTCGTCGAGCGCCTCCCACGTCACCTCCAGCATGAGGCGTTGCTGCGGGTCGAGCACCGTCGCCTCGCGCGGGGAGATCCCGAAGAAGTCGGGGTCGAACTGCCACGGGTCGGCGGTCATGAAGGCGCCGCGCTTGGTGTAGCTGCGGCCCGGGGTGCGGGGCTCGGGGTCGTAGTACCTGCGGTAGTCCCATCGATCCGCCGGCATCTCGACCACGCCGTCGCGCTTGTCGACCACGAAGTCCCAGAATGTCTCGGGCGAGTCGATTCCGCCCGCGAATCGACAGCCGATACCCACAATTGCAATATCCGACACGAATATCCTCCGGTCTCGCGTTCAGAGGCCACCGGCTGCTCTCGGCGACTCACTCGTCTCTCTGCGGTCCTGGGCATGTGACCGATGGCGCCCACGCTATTGACCGTGATCGGAGATGGAAGAGATTCACCCCACTTTTGGACCCTCCAACCAACCGCGCGCGACGGTTTTGTGAACCCGCCCAGCCGCCGCGGCGATATGTTCCACGCCGACCGATCGGTCTCTGAAATCGTTAGGACGCAACGATATTCGATACAGTCCACGGTGCTGCCGCCCGGTGCGGCGCCTGGCTTTGCTCACCGCTCACAAGACTGTCGCGCCGCGATTATGATCCGTCGGAAAATTGCTGTGCGCCGGCCGAATTCGCGCGTAGAGCATCCTATCTTTCCCCGAACGCTCATTTTCTCGAGGCAGCTGCCTGCCGTCCCTACGACAACGCGGCGGTTAATTTCCGGAAATTCCGCCGAAACCGCAGGCCCGGTCTCGCGACGAGCGTCGCGAAACGACAGCCGAACCGATCCGCGCAAACAGTTGGGAGCCGGCATTTGTCCGCCGAATCGAATCACTGGGCCGATCTCGTGCTGCGCCGGCGGTTCACGGTGATCGGTGTGCTGGTGGCCGGACTGCTCGCCCTCGGCTGGTACGGGCTCGGCCTCGGCGAACATCTGAGCTCCAGCGGCTGGGACGATCCGTCCTCGGAATCGGTGCGAGCCGCGCACGTGCACGAGGAGGTCTTCGGACGCGACCACAGTGCCGATGTGGTCGTGCTCTATCACGCCCCGCCCGGCACGACGATCGACGATCCGGCGTTCGCCGCGCCGATCGTGGCGAGCCTGGACAGTCTGCCGAAGCGGTTCCCGCAGCAGATCGATCGGGTGAACGCCGCATATTGGCCCACCGCAACGGGTGTGGCGCTTCCGGATATGTTCGGCTCCGCGAATCGTGAGCACGCCTTCGCCTCCATCGCCATCCACGGCGACAACCCCACCGCGCAGATGCGCAACTTCCGAGCCGTCGCGCATGCCTTCGACGTTCCCGGCGTGAATATGGAGGTGGCCGGCGGGCAGGCGGTGGCCGGCGCGCTGAACGACACCATGGCCCACGATCAGCAGCGCATGGAGCTGTTCGCGATTCCCGCGGTGGCGGTGCTGCTGTTCTTCCTCTTCGGCGGGGTGGTGGCCGCGGCGCTGCCATTGATCGTCGGCGGGCTCACCGTGCTCGGCGCCTGGGGCCTCATCCGGCTGCTCACCACCGTCACAGAGGTCAATTCCTTCGTCTCGCCGGTGGTTTCGATGGTCGGGCTGGGGTTGGCGATCGATTACGGGCTGTTCGTGCTGAGCCGGTTCCGCGACGAACTCGCCGACGGTCGTGACGTCGACGACGCGGTACGCCGTTCCGTGGCGACCGCGGGCCACACGGTGGTGTTCTCGGCCACCATCGTGGCCGTGGCCGCCGCCGGAATCCTGGTGTTCCCGCAGGGTTTTCTGCGTTCGTTCGCCTACGGCGCCATCATCACCATCTCGCTGGCCGCGTTCACCTCGATCACACTGCTGCCCGCGATGCTGGCGGTGCTCGGCCACCGGGTGGACCGCTTCGGCGTGTCCTGGTTCCGCCGGACCACACCGCCGGGCCGGGTTCCCGACAATCTCTGGGGGCGGATCGCCGACCGCGTCATGAAAAGGCCGCTGTTCGTCGCGGTTTCGGTGGTCATCGGACTGCTGGTGCTGATCGCGCCGATCCGGGACCTGGCCTTCGGCGCCATCAACGAGCGCTTCCTGCCACCGGATCATCCGACGCGACTGGCGCAGCAGCACTTCGACGAGATCTTCCCGCTGCGCCGCATCAACCCGATCGATCTGGTGCTGATCACCTACGATCCCGCCGCCAGGGAGACCGTGCTGGCAGAGGCCGGCCACGCCCCGGGACTCGCGGCGCCCTTCCCCGCCTGGCTGCAACGGCCCGCGCAGTCGAGCGTGTTCACCACGCAAACCGTGCTCGCATCCACGGCCGACAAGGATGCGGCGATCGACTACCTGCGCTCGATGCCCCTGCCGAAGGGCGCCACCCTGCTCGTCGGCGGTCAGCCCGCCATCGAGAAGGACAGTATCGACGCACTCGTGGACCGGATACCGCTGGTGGTCGCCCTCGTTTTCCTCGCCACCACCGCCCTGATGGCATGGAGTTTCCGCTCACTGGTGCTGCCGTTGAAGGCGGGCGCGTTGAATCTGCTCGGGCTCGGGTCCACGGTCGGCATCCTCACCTGGATCTTCATCGACGGGCACGGCGCCGGGCCGCTCGGCTTCACCCCGCAGCCGATCATGTCGCTGGTGCTGGTGGTGATCGTGTCGGTGATCTACGGGCTGTCCACCGACTACGAGATATTCCTGCTTTCGCGCATGGTCGAGGCGCGGGCCGCGGGCGCGTCCACCCGCGAGGCGATTCGCGCCGGGGTCGCCCACACCGGGCGCATCATCACCGCCGCGGCGCTGATCCTGCTGGTCGTCACCGGCGCCTTCGCGCTGTCGGATCTGGTGATGATGCAGTACATCGCGTTCGGCATGGTCGCCGCCCTGCTCATCGACGCGACGATTCTGCGGGTGCTGCTGGTTCCGGCGACGATGCGCCTGCTCGGCGATGCCTGCTGGTGGGCACCGCGCTGGTTGCGTCGCGACCCGGCGGGCGCGACCGAGAGCAACGAAACCCGCACCGCGGCAGATCTTTTCGATGATCCGGACCGCGCGCCTTCCGAGCCCGCGCCGGTGATGAGCAACCGGTGAGGGCGAAAGTAGTCCCGTGACCGTCCGACGGCTGCGGCGGGGATGTCCGCCGCCGCCGCGGCATCACGCTGGGTACAGTGGCATCTGCTCTCGAATGGCTCGTCACGCAGGCTGGTACAGGAGAGAAGGAGATGCCGTGCCCGAACCCGCAGCCGTCCTCTTCGACATCGACGGCACGCTCGTCGACTCCAACTATCTGCATGCCGTGACCTGGCATCGAGCCTTCCGCGACGTCGACGCCGATGTGCCGACCTGGCGGATCCACCGCAGTATCGGCATGGACGGCGACGAACTGCTGCGCACCCTCGCCCCCGATCTCGACAGCGAGACCGCCGATACCGCCGGCGATCTGCACAGCCGCTACTACCTCGAGCGCGCCGGCGAACTGACCCTGCTGCCCGGCGCCCGCGAGATCCTGCGCCATCTGCACGAGGCGGGCCTGCGCGTCGTCCTCGCCACATCCGCACCGCCGGACGAATTGGCCCGGCTGCGCGACCTGCTCGACAGCGAGTCGGTGTTGTACGCGGTGACCGGTGCCGAAGACGTGGAGACGGCCAAACCCGATCCGACCATCGTCCAGGTGGCCCTGGACCGGGCCGGTGTCACGGCGCAGCGAGCGGTGTTCGTCGGCGATACGGTCTGGGACATGCGCGCCTGCACCACGCTCGGCGTGGCGGCGATCGGTGTCCTGAGCGGCGGTATCTCCCGCGGTGAGCTGGAGGCCGACGGCGCGGCATTCGTCTGCGACGACGTCGCGCACCTGCGCCGTGACCTGCACCGCAGCCCACTCTCGTCGCTGCTCTGATCGTTTCCGGCGCGCGTTCGTTACTGCCTCGAGAATCACGTCACCATCGGGTGACACAACGCACGCCGGGGAAACACTGTGGACAAGTAGGCTTCCATGTCCGTACGACGCACCCGTCGCAGGCGAACGTGACCGGGGCGGTGGCATGGCAGTGGCAGTGGCAGTGGTACAGCGGAGGATCACCGACCGATGACAGTAGAGTTCGACAGCGACAGCTTGGCTGCCACCGAGCAGTTCCTGAATCGGAACTACACGACCATGGAGATCGGCAACGCCACGGAAGTGCCGGTCCGCAGCCGGATCGCGCGCGACATGCTGGGCCCGGTCAGTCTCGACCGGCTCGAACTCGGATTCGATATGAGCTACGACGCCGATCCGCTCAACAAGATCTGCCTGATCGGAGTGGAGGCCGGATGGGTCGAGGAAGAGTACGTCGACGCGGGCAACGACACGTTCGGGCCGGGCGAGATCGGAATTCTGACCCCGCCGGATCTGCCGTACTCCGGTGTCGTCCACCAGGCCGACTTCACCATCACGATGTTCGATCCATCCCTACTCGGCAGAGTCGCCTCGGCGAATCGGCCCGATAGCGGAGAGGTGGCCCTCTCGGGCCATCGCACCGTGACCCCGGAGGCGGGCGATCGGCTCACCGCGGTCATCTCACATATGCAGCAACTCGCCGCCTCCTACGACGGTGACGTGCCGCCGCTGGTGGCGGCCACGGCGTCGCAATATCTGGCCGCGACCGTACTGCACGCGTTTCCGAACACGGCCGGCCTCGAGCCGACCCCGGTCGATCGCCGGGACGCGCATCCGCTGACCGTGCGCCGCGCGGTGGCCTATATGGAATCCCACATCCACGAGGACATCGCGGTGACCGACATCGCCGCGGCGGCGTATGTCACCGTGCGGGCGCTGCAGATCGCCTTCCGCCGGCACCTGGATACGACCCCGACCGCGTACCTGAAGCGCATGCGGCTGCGCGGCGCCCACGAAGATCTGATCGCGGGCAGTGCCGACGACGGCGACAGCGTCGCCACGATCGCCGCCGCGTGGGGTTTCGGCCACCCCGGTCGCTTCGCCGCGCTCTACCGTCGCCACTACGGGCGCTCGCCCGCCATGGCGCTCGCCGGCTGACCGCTGGACCGGCGTTTTTCCCGCGATAGGGCAGCCTCAGGACGGAAAACGAACGGTTCAGTCCACTGTGCGTTCGAACAACGGCAGGATGCCGGGCGGCCGAACATAATGATGCTCGTGCATAGAACCGACCCGCTTCGCAACCACGCGACACCCGAGACCATCTCGGACACCGTCCGCGATATCCCCCGCGTGGGGTCGTTCCGGTTCTGGTTCGCCACCCGTCGCTGGGAATGGTCGGAGGAGGTGTACCGCATGCACGGCTACACCCCCGGCGGCGTCGTCCCGACCACGGAACTGCTGCTCGCGCACAAACATCCGGACGACCGCGAGGAAGTCGCCAAAACCATCGCCCGCGCGATCGAACTGGGCGAATCGTTCTCCAGCCGGCACCGGTTCGTCGATACCGCGGGCAACGTGCACAACGTGATGGTCGTCGCCGATCGCATCTACGACGACGCCGGGCAGGTCGCCGCCACCGCGGGCTTCTACATCGACCTCACCGACACCCTCGCCGAGAACGAACGCGAAATTCTCTCGGCCGCCCTACCCGACGTGATCGAGAATCGCGCGGTGATCGAACAGGCCAAGGGTGTCCTGATGCGCATGTACCGCATCAACGCCGAACAGGCCTTCAAGGTGCTGGCGTGGCGGTCCCAGGAAACCAACACCAAACTGCGCGACCTGGCCGCGCAGATCATCGAGGAACTTCCCCTGGTCGCGCCGCCTCCGCCGGAACACATCACCGCTTTCGACCATCTGTTACTCACCGTGCACACCCGCATCCCGCGAGCGAAGACCCCGGACTAGCGGCGCGTTTGCCGACCGGCGGCCCGGGTATTACGCAGCAACCGCCAGCAGACCCGGAGGTGCTCGATGTCCGACCGGTTCGACGACCAGAGCCGGCCCGCGAATCCCGAGCGCGAGGACGTCTCGCTGAGCGACTCGCCGGTGACCAACCGCAAGAGCCCGATCCTGCTGGTGGTCACCATGGTCATCGTGCTGATCGTCATCGTGGTGCTGTTCGTGGTGCTGGGCTGAACGGCGGGATGTCGCTGCGGACGGGGACCGGGGCGCACGCCCCGATGGCTTTCCACGGTGTAGAGATCATCGCGCGCGGCATCACGGCTCGCGGAGCACGGGGGTGCGCGTTCGCGGGAGTGTCGGGGGTTGTCGCGGCCGGTCAACTGGGTGTGGTAGCCGGGCCCTCGGGATCCGGGCGCACCTCGCTGCTGCTGGCGCTGGCCGGACGGATGCGGTTGGTGGCGGGCAGTGTCGCGGTGGGCGGTTATCGCCTGCCCGGCGACGGCGCGCGGGTGCGGGAACTCGTCGCGGTGGCGCGGGCGGAGCCGGCGGTCGGCCTCGATGACGAACTGCGCGTGGGCGATATCGTCACCGAGCGGACGATGATCGGCGGCCCGCGGAAGGGCCGCCATCCGCGACGCGCTGACCATGCTCGATGTCGACGCGCCCACGACGGCGACGGTGGCCGAACTGCCGCCGCGCGAGCGGACCTTGCTCGCGGTGGCATTGGCGGCCGCCGAACAGCCGACCGCGATCGCCGTCGACGATGTCGAACGCGGCTGTGGCGAGACGGATGCCGAACGGCTGTGGGAGGCATTGCGCATGCTCACCGGACTGGGCTGCACCGTCATCGCGACGACGACGATTCCGCCGCCGTCGCTCGACGATTCCGTCGCGGTGATCGACCTGCCGCACCCGACCGAGCGAGATCAGATCCCCCTTCCGGAGGAGTGAGCGATGACCGCGGTTCGCCTGGCCCTGTTGGAATTTCTCCGCTTCCGGGCACCGATGCGCCGACTGGTCCCGGTCGGGCTGGCGATGATTCCGCTGCTGTACGGGTCGCTGTATCTGTGGTCGAACTGGGATCCCTACGGGCGCACCGACCGCATTCCGGTCGCCGTGGTCGACCAGGACCGGCCCGCGGTCGCCAACGGCCAGATGATCGACGCCGGAAAGCAATTCACTCAGCAGCTGCAGGCGTCGGGAGCCTTCGCCTGGAATTTCGTCGACGCCGACGAGGCGCTGGACGGTCTGCGGCACGGCCGCTACTACTTCACGATCACCGTGCCGCCGGACTTCAGCCACAAACTGGCCACCGCGCAGAACCCGATCCCCGAACGCGCCACCATGGGTATCACGCTCAACGACGCGAACAACTACATCGTGGGCATCGTCGCGCAAACCGCGAAAACCGAACTGCAGAGCCAGATCGACACCGCCGCGCACGCCGCCTACGCCACCGCCATCTACGGCGATCTGTCCCAGGTGAAACAGCAATTGCAGATCGCCTCCGTCGGCGCGCACAACTGCTCGACGGGACAGTGCTCGCGCAACAGGGCAGCGCCGCGCTCACCCAGGGCATCACCGCCGCCCAGGCCGGCGCCGGATCGATCACCGAGGGCGTCGGGCAACTCGCCGACGCCGGTACCCGCGCCGACCAGGCGATCACCGCGATCACGAATGCGGGTGTCGCCGCATTGCCCGCCGCGACGGGCACGGTCGCCAACGCCAGCTCGGCCGCCGCGCAGAGTCTGAGTCTGGTCCGCGACGCCACCGGCATCGTCAGCCGCACCGCCACCCAGGGCTCGACCGCACTGGACCAATTCGCCGCCGCCCACCCGGAATTCGCGCTCGATCCCCTGCTGGGCACCGCTCGCCGCAACACGCAGACCCTCGCCCAGACCGCCACCGCCGCGAACACCACCGCCGACCAGGCTCAGACCTCCGCGCAGCAAGCCGCCCAGCAGGCGAGCGAATTACAGAGCAGCGCAGGGACGGTCGGCCAGGCCGTCGCCGGGGCCGCCGCACCTCTGCAGGCACTCACGGCGGCCTCGCGCACCATCGGCGGCGGGGCGGCGCAGATCGGCGCCGGGCTCGGCGCGCTCGAGGCGGGCAGCAGGACGCTGCAGACGGGTGCGGATCAGCTCAATTCCGGCGCCGCCGACATCACCCGGGTGGTCGACGGCGCCGTCACCAAGATTCCCGACACCAGCCCCGAGCAGACCGCCAAGGCCGCCGACGTCCTCGGTTCACCCGTCGGCATCACCATGGACAACCTGCATCCCGCCGGTGTGTACGGGCGCGGTTTCGCACCGTTCTTCTTCGCGATCGCGCTGTGGGTGGTCGGCCTGCTCGCCTACCTGTTCATCCGCCCGCTCAACCTGCGCGCACTGGCCGGGCGCGTCGGCGCGCTCACGGTCGCCGCGGCCGGATGGCTGCCGGTCGCCGTCATCGCCGCGGCCGGTGGGCTGCTGCTCTACCTCGTCGTACAACTGGGGCTCGGACTCGATCCGCTGCATCCGGTCTGGGTGGGCGGACTGCTGATCCTGGCCGCGGCGGCATTCGTGGCGATCGATCACTTCCTGCGCGTCGCGCTGGGCGCGATCGGTGAGGCATTGTCGTTGGTGGTCTGCGCGTCGGCATCTCCGGCGGGCTCACCGGCAATCTCGTCCGCGACCTGATCGTGCTGGCCGGATTCCTCGTCCTCTTCCTGGGTGCGACCACACTCGTCGTCCGCAGACAACGAGTGTGGTCGGTGAACCGGCTGCACCCGCAGATCGAGGCCTGATCAGCGGCAGCCCACGGCTGCCGACTCGTCGTACCCGAGTTCCACATCGTGGGTGATCCGGCCCGCGCCGACCGTGACGGTGCTGCTCACCGAGGGATATCCACGCGCTACCACCGTGTAGTGACCGGCCGGCAGGTCCGAGACCACATAGCGGCCGTTGCCGTCGGTGCGGGCGGTGGAGATCCGGTCGCCGCTCGCGTCCAGGACGGTCACCTCCGCGTTGGCGACCGCCTTGCCGTGCGCCTCCACGGCTCCGGCCAGGGTTGCCATCGGTTCCAGGTCGACGTCGTGGTGCAGCAGTCCGCTGTCGGGGATGGTGAGGGTGACAGCGGTGGGACGCATCCGGTCGGCGACCACGACGAGGGTGTGGGTGCCCGACGCGACACCACCGCAGCGGAAGCCGCCGTCGCCGCCGGTGACCGCCGCCCCGATCACCTCCCCGCGCGGATCGGTCAGGGTAACCGTCGCCCCCGCAACGGGTTTCCCGTCGCCGGCGCGGCGGACGGTGCCGGTGAGCTCGCCGGAACTCGGCAGCGTCAGATCCACCGTCTGGGCCACCGCGCCGACGACGACGGTGACGGCGACCGGGCGATGCGCGGCGGCGGAAGCGATCAGCACATAACTGCCGGGCGCCGGGGCGGGGAGGCGGTAGCTACCGTCGGATCCACCCGTGGCGCGCGAAACCTGGTGTCCGCGTTGGTCGATCAACGTCAACGCCACGTCCGGCACCGGCCCGCCGTTCTCCCGCCGGATGCTGCCGCCGAGCGCCCGGTCGTCGCCCGCCATATCCACCGCCTGCGGCGCCGACACACCGGCGATTCCGGCGACCACCGCATTACCGTCGTGCGCGGCAACGAGTTCCGGCTCCGAGAGCTCCGGCTGCTCCGCACGGCCCGATTCCCCCGCGGCGGCCTGCGGCGCGTGCGCGCGCACCGACGGAATGATCAGGGCCGCCAGCGCGGCGAGCACGGACACACCGGCCAGGAACCAGAAGACCCGGGAATACCCGGAATCCGCGGGCAGACCGTGCGCGGTGGCGGCGCCCGAGGTCAGCAGCACCGCCGAGATCGCACTGCCGATCGCACCACCGACGGTGCGGACGTTGGCGTTCATCCCGGTGGCCGCCCCGGTCTGGGCGGGCGGCACCGCCGCGACGATGATGGCCGGCATCGACGAGAAGGCCAGTCCGATACCGATACCCAGCAGCGCACCGGCCAGGTAGATCTCCCAGCCGTGGTCGTGTCCGACCGCGAGCATCACGAACGCCGGAACGGTGATGACGCTGCCGATCAGCACGATCGCCTTGGGCCCGATGCGCGCCGCCAGCGGCCCGATCGACAGGCCGATCACGAACATCGCCACCGACAGCGGCAACATGTACAGCCCGGATTGGGTGATGCTGGCGCTCAGCCCGTATCCCGCCACCGATTCGGGTGTCTGCAGCAGTTGCGGCAGGAAGGTCATCATCGCGTACATTCCGGCGCCGGTCAGCACGGCAACCAGATTCGTCGTCCACACCGCCGGAATCCGCATCGTGCGCATATCGATCAGCGGGGTGGTCGATTTCAGCTCGACCACGATCCAGGCGGCCGCCGCCACCACGGCCAGCGCGAACAAGCCCAGGGTCAGCGCCGAGCCCCAGCCCCACGACGGGCCCTTGCTCACCGCCAGCAGCAGCGCCACCAGCCAGGCCGACAGCAGAATCGCCGCGCCCCAATTGATATTGCCCGGACTGCGCACCGGCGACTCCGGCACGAATACGATCGCGGCCACCGCGGCGATCGCGGTGATGATCATCGGCACCCAGAACAACCAGTGGTAGTTCAGATGCTCGACGATCGGGCCCGCGAGCACCAGGCCCAGACCGGATCCGACGGCGATGAGCGAGGAGGCTATACCCACCGCGCCGTGCAGCTTCTTCGCCGGGAATTCGTCGCGAATGATGCCGAACGCCAACGGAATCACGCCGCCGCCCAGGCCCTGGATCACCCGCGCCACGATCATCACGCCGACCGATTCGGTCAGCGCCGCGATCAGTGAGCCGATCGTCAGCGCGACCAGGGTGACGACGAGCATGCGTTCCTTGCCGACCTTGTCGCCGATCCGCCCGAGAATCGGCGTCGCCACCGAGGCCGAGAGCAGATATCCAGTCATCAGCCAGGTCGCGGTGCTCTGTGTGGTGTGCAGGGCCGGAATCAGCAAGGCCAGCACCGGAACGACCATCGACTGCAGCAATGCGTACGCCGAGATGCCGAGCAACAGCACCGCGAAGACGACGTTGTAGTGCGGGCGGGATTTGACGCGCGCCACGGGTGGTTCCTCCCCACGAGACGGAAGCGGAGTGAATCTCCGGTTAGAACACTAACAGGGATGTGAGGCAGCCTCCGACCGGGCGAACGTGATCTCGACCTCAGCAATCGGTAACCAGGAGGTTGCCCGAAACCGCGTCGGGCGATCCGCCGATCGATCACAATGAGAGCAAGGATGAGGGATTCGGCAGGAACTCGGGTATGCGCATGACCGCACAGCTGGCTGGAAACGGGAATCTGTCGGTTCTGCGCGCCGCATGTTTGAGTGCCGGCATGGAAGCGGGGGGCGCCCAGGAAATGCGGTTCGGCGCGGGCACCGATTACCGGTTGCCCAGCGGGGTCGTGGTGCGCATCAGCCACCCGGATCATCGCCCCGAGGCGCGCCGGGAGATCGAGGCCGCACACTGGCTCACCAGATCCGGCGTCGCCACCCTGCACACCCTGCCCAATGTGCGGCAACCGCTCGAGATTCAGGGCCGGACGGTGACCTTCTGGCAGGTTCCGCCGCTGTACCACCACGGCGCCGTGGACGATATGGCCGCGGCGCTGCTCCGATTGCACAGCTTGGCGCCGCCGACGACGTTCGCGCTCGGCCAGCTGCAGCCGTTTCGCGGAATCGCCGAAATGATCGGAACCACCGATCTGTTCACCGGCGAGGACCGCCGCTGGCTGCACGACCATCTCGCCGAATTGCGCGGGCGGTGGGCGGATCTGCCGAACGGGATGCAGTGGTGCGTCATCCACGGCGAGGCATGGGGCCGCGATTTCGCCGCCACCGTCGACGACGACGTGCTGATGCTGAATCTGGAGAACCTGTCGATCGGCCCGCCGGAATGGGATCTGGTGCCGACCGCGATCGCCTACGCCTCACTGGGCTGGATCACCAGCGCGCAATACGCCCAGTTCTGCGATACCTACCATCGGGACGTCATGCGGTGGCCGGGGTTTTTCCTGCTGCGCGACATCCTCGAGTTCCGGATGACGATGGATGCCGTCCGCGCCGCCGGCGCGGATCCGGTGCACCGCGACCAGGCGCGGTGGCGGCTGGCCTGCATCCGCGGCGACGAAGGCCCGCGGCAGTGGCCGGGCTGGCTGCCCTTGCACTGAAACCGCCTGGACAGCACGCGATTTTCCCCTTCACCGACGGATCGCCGACTCGTGCCCACAGATCAGAGCACCCATCTGGATTGGTGTCTGGAATGTGGTCCAGGTCATATGGTACGTTCTGCCGCATGGTTCGGCGGACGGAGGTTCGATGTCGACCACTGATCTGGATGTACACCCCGGGGGACGGGAACCCAGGGCGACGCAAGTGCTGCGCCGCAACTTCTCCGACACGGTGCTGTCGAGTCTCGCCACGCTCGGCAGAGCGCTGCAGATGGGCTCCCACGCGATCGGGGTAGGCCTCGGCGATGCGGTGCGGATGCGCTTTCAGACGCGCGAAACCCTCACCCAGGCATGGTTTCTGATCAAGGTCACCGCGATTCCCAGTGTGCTGATGGCGATTCCGTTCGGCGTCATCGTCTCCACCCAGGTCGGCAATATCGTGTCGCAACTCGGCGCGGATTCGATGATCGGCGCGGCGGGCGGGCTGGGGGTGATCAAACAGGGCGCGCCGATGGCGGCCGCGATGATGCTCGGCGGCGCCGGTTCGGCGGCCATCGCCTCCGATCTGGGCGCGCGGACCGTGCGCGAGGAGGTCGACGCCATGCGGGTCATGGGCATCGATCCGGTGCAGCGCCTGGTCGTGCCACGGATCGCGGCGATGATGCTGGTCGCTCCCCTGCTCAACATCCTGATCATCGCGGTCGGTATCGCCTCCGGATTCGCTGTCGCGGTCGCCGCGCTCGGGGTGACGCCGGGCAGTTACTGGCAGTCCTTCGGCGCCTTCACCACCACCCTCGACATCTGGGTGTCTCTGATCAAGGCACTGATCTTCGGCTTCCTGGTGGTGATCATCGCCTGCCAGCGCGGGCTCGAAGCCGGGGGCGGCCCGCGCGGTGTGGCCGACGGTGTGAACGCGGCCGTGGTCATGTCGATCGCCGCGGTCACCGTGCTCAACACCGCGATCACGCAGGTCGTCACCATGTTCTTCCCGGTGAGGATGGCCTGATGACCGCGACCCCGTACGCGCCCGCGGGCCTGCGATGGGCGCGTCGCCTCGGGCGCGCCCATCCGCTGCGGCCCTTCGAATCGATCGGCTTCGTGCTCGGATTCGGCTGGCAAGTGGTGTCGTCGCTGCCGTACACGCTGCGGCACTACCGGCGCCAGACAATCGTGGTGATCACCGATATGACGTGGGGCCGCGGCTCGGTCATCATCGGCGGCGGAGTGGTCCCGCTGATGTTGCTGCTCGGGGCGGCGATGGGCGCCTCCATCGGCATCGAGGCGTTCAGCGCGCTCAACCTGCTTTCGCTGGGCCAGCTCAGCGGTCTGATCTCCGCATTCGGGGTGACCCGGGAACTGGCGCCGATCGCGGCGGGTGTCGGCTTCGCGGCGCAGGCCGGTTGCCGGATGACCGCGGAGATCGGCTCGATGCGCATCTCCGAGGAGATCGACGCGCTCGAATCGCTCGGCGTGCGGTCGGTGCCGTTCGTGGTGACCACCCGGGTCATCGCCGGAATCATCGCCGTCGCACCGGCTTTCGTGGTCGCCCTGATTCTGAGCTATCTGTCCTGCGCGCTGATCGTCACCACCATCCACGGCACACCGGCCGGCACCTACAACCATTATTTCGATCAGTTCGTCCTGGGCTGGGACGTCATCGCCGCGACGATCAAGGTGATGGTCTTCGCCGTCGCCGTCGTCCTGATCCATTGCTACCAAGGCTTTTTCGCGACCGGCGGCCCGGAGGGCGTCGGCGTCGGCTCGGGACGCGCGATCCGGGCCAGCCTCGTTTCGATCATCGCGCTCGACATGCTCACCACCATCGTTCTCTGGGGATTCCAGTCCCCCATCACGTTCACCGGATGACCCCATGCCTCCTTATGCCCTGCCCGGCACCGAGGTCGGGCCCCGCCGCGCCCGGATCCTCGGCATCGGGGCGGTCGCCCTCGCCGCGGTGATAGTCGTCGGCTGGCGGCTGCTGCCAGACAGCCGACCGGCCGACGATATCCGCGTCGACCTCGTCACCGCACAGGTCGGCGAGGGTGTCGGCCCCGGAACCGATGTCCGGCTCGACGGTGTCCGGGTCGGATCGGTCACCGCCGTCGCCATGGCCGGAGCCGGCCGCCAGCGCGTCGAACTGGCTCTGCGCCGGTCGCAACTGTTCGGCCTGACCGACGCACTGACCGTCGACTACGCGCCCGGCAATCTCTTCGGAATCACTGCGCTGCAACTGAATCCGATCAGCGGCGGCGCCCAGTTGCGGGACGGCTCGACCGTGGACCTGAGCGATCGCGACGCGGACCGGGCGCGCGATGCCACCCTCGCCGCGCTGCTGGAATCCACGGGCCGGCTCACCGACGACGTGCTGACCCCGAAACTCACCGAGGTGCTGCGCACGACCTCGCACGACATCGGCGCCTTCACCCCGCTGCTGCAGGCGATCGGCACGACCGCGCGCTCGTTCACCGAAACCCAGCAACTGCCCCCGTCACTGGTGTTCGGCCAGTTCGGCTCGGCGCTGCACGGCGTACCGGCACTGCTCGCCGGCGCGGCCGAACTGTTGCACGCGGATCTGACGAACCAGCAGCTCGCGACGAAGGAGAACGTCGATCGCTTCTCGGAGATGTTCAACCGCGTTCAGAACGAGATGCTCCCGGTGGCAACGGAAACCCTCTACACCGCGCAGCGCAATGTCGGGGGCCTGCTGCCGATCGCCGTCACGATGCTCGACCAGGTCGCCGGTTCGGTCTCCGACCCACAGCGATCGGAGGGCGAATTGCGTGAACTGCTCGACCGGCTCGGCGCCGGCTTCCACGACTCACCGGCGGGACCGGTGCTGAACGCGCGCGTCGACCTCACCACCGTTCCGGGTTTGGCGGCGCCGCTGGCGGCGCTGCTGTCCCACCGGCCCGGCGCAGGAGGCCACTGAGTGTCGACACGTGCGTTGTGGATTCGCGTCGCCCTGTCCGTCCTGGCCATGGCCGTCGTGCTGGCCGGGGTGTTCCGGCTGATCGAGCGGCCGGTCGACGGTGACACCGACACCTATACCGCGATGTTCACCGATGCGAACGGACTACGGACCGGCGACGACGTCCGGCTCTACGGGGTGCAGGTCGGGAAGGTGCGCAGCGTCGAACTGGACGGGGCCCTGGCGCGCGTGCGCTTCACGGTGACACAGGGCCATCCGCTCTACACCGAAACCCTTGTGGCCGTGCGGTATCAGAACCTCACCGGCTTCCGGTACCTGGAGATCCGGCAGCCGGATCAACTGGGCCCCCGCCGCACCTCGGCGTCGGCCTTCGATACGGCGCATACGATTCCGGCCTTCGACATCACCACCTTGTTCAACGGCTTGCAGCCGGTGCTGGCGCAGCTGTCACCCGACGATCTGAATCGGTTCGCGAGCAGTATGCTGGCCGTCGTTCAGGGCGACGGCAACGGCATCGGGCCGGCGCTCGACGCCATCGACACGCTGAGCCGGTACGCGTCGGACCGCGCACAGGTGCTGTCGATTCTGGTGAACAATTTCGCCCAGGTTTCCGCGCATATGGCCGGAAAGTCCGGAAACGCCATGCAGTTGATGACGAATCTGACCGAACTGTTCGTCACCATCACCGACAAATTGCCCGGACTGGTGCAATTCGCGATGGAAATTCCGCCGATGCTGCGCCCGCTGCTGGACCTGCTGGATGTCCTGGGCGTCACCGGCGAGAAGAATCGCGACCTGGACGCGCTGCTGCATCGGGTCCTTCCGAACCCGAGCCAGGCCGCCGACGTGCTGGGACGGCTCCCCGGATTGATCCAGACCCTGGCGACGACCGTGCCCCCGACCGGGCCCGACGCGAATATGACCTGCTCGCACGGCATCGCGGCGGCGCCCGCACCGCTGGCCGTCCTGATCGCCGGACAGAGGATCACGCTATGTCACCGGTAATCACACCCTCGTCGATCGCCATCGCGGTGCGTACCGCCCGCCGCGCGATATTCACCGGCCGCGACGAGCGCGGCACCCAATTACGCTGGGGCATGGGCGGAATTGTCGCCGTCCTCGTGCTGGTGGCCGCCATCGGCGTCATCGACATCGTCGGAACCACCCCGGAGCGTATGTATTCCGCGGATATCGCGGAGGCCGGTTCGATACGCACGGGCGACGACGTCCGGATCGCGGGAATTCCGGTCGGCAAGGTGACAGCGCTGCGGCTCCTGCCCGACCGGGTGCGGATGACGTTCACCGTGAAGGACGGCGTCGCCATCGGCGATCAGACCACCCTGGCGGTGCGGATGCTGACCCTCGTCGGCGGCTACTATCTGGCCGTACAGCCGGCGGGATCGAACCCGTTGGGCCACATCGTCATTCCCGCTCAGCGCGTCATTCTGCCCTACAACCTCACCCAGGCGTTCCAGGACGCGGTCGAGCCCGTGCAGCGGACCGACGGCGACGCCCTCCGCCGGGACCTCGCCGCGCTGTCCGGTGCGATCGACAAGAGTCCGGACGCGCTCCGGCACGCCGGCCGCGCGGTCGCCGACATCGTCGCCGTGATGGATCGGCAGAACGCGGACGTTTCGCACACGCTGGCGCTGACCGACGAATATCTGACGGCGCTGAACAAGAATTCCGACACCCTCGTCACCCTGATGCGGACCTTCGGCATCCTCGAGAACGTCGTCGCCGACAACCGGGAACAGCTCAGCTGGGCGCTGCACGGCCTGGCCCAGCTGGTGCAGAAGCTGGTCCCGCTCGGCCGGATCTGGGACGACTCGCTGCGCGATCAGGCGCAGCCGCTCGTCGACGCGATTCCGAAGCTGCGGGAACTCGGCGATCGCATGGGCGCCCTGCTCGATTCCCTGCACACCTTCGAGCAGCGCCTGACGCCGCTGGTCCAGCCGGGCGGCGGAG
Organism: Nocardia violaceofusca NBRC 14427; assembly: GCF_963869435.1. NCBI lineage: Bacteria > Bacillati > Actinomycetota > Actinomycetes > Mycobacteriales > Nocardiaceae > Nocardia > Nocardia violaceofusca. The sequence continues at coordinate 148,996 of NZ_CAWMPM010000013.1, read as the reverse complement.
TGAGCGTCGACCAGTCCGCCGCCACGGTCACCGGTATCTGCGTTCCGGTTCCCGGAGGGGGATGCTGATGCTGACGAAGATGCTCGGGTCGCGCGGCCTGATGTCGGCGGCGGTCGTGCTGGTCCTCGTGCTGGCCGCGGGTTTCGGTGTGAAGATGACCAGATCCGAACCGGCGACGCGCAGCTACTGCGCGGAAATGCCCGACAGCATCGGCCTCTACACCGACAGTGCCGTCACCGTCATGGGCGTTCAGGTCGGCAAGGTCACCGCCATCGAACCCGACAACGGTGCGGCCAAGGTGCGGTTCACGGTGCGCGCCGACCGCACACTCCCGCCGGACGTCGGCGCGGTGACGGTCAGCCACACCATCCTGGCCGATCGCAATCTGGCACTCATCGGCGCCGAACCCGCCGGAGCCGGTTGGGATCCGGGCCGATGCATCACCAAAACCCTGACGCCCAAGAGCATGTCGGAAACCTTCGACGCCCTGGCGAAACTCTCCGATCAGTTGAACTCGTCCGCGGATCCCGCACAGCGCACCGCCGTCGGTGACGGTCTCGACGCCCTCGACCGGGCGACATCCGGTACCGGACAGCAGCTCAACGCGCTCATCGAGCAACTGAGCCGGGCGCTCGCCTCCCCCGACGCGGCGATCGGACATCTCGGTCAGCTCATGGATGATCTGGCCGCACTGGCCCATCGCGCCCGCAACGGATGGCCGGAACTGGAGAACATCGTGCCGCGGCTGACCGAGACGTTCTCCGATATCAACACCCTCGCCTTCCCGCCCGTGGCCGATCTGGTGACCGCGCTCGCCGGGCTCCTACCGGAACTCAACGAGGTGGTCATGAAGCTCGGCTCCCCCGCACTGCGCGCGCTGAACAACGTCCCCGGCTTGTCTGGACTCATCGCCTCGGGAGTCGGCTCGCTCGCCGAGATCATCCGCATGACGCCGGCCCTCGCCACCGGCTTCACCGATGCGGTCGATCCGGTCAGCGGCGAATTCACCATCGGGTACGCACCGCCGAAACTGGCGCTGCCCCAACAGCAGACCGACCAGATCTGCGCGGCGCTGCGAGCGGTCGCGGGACAGCAGTGCGGGACCGCCGGCAACGGCGTGGTGACCGTGCCGGCCCTGCCGGTACTCCTGTCGGCGGTGAGCGCGAAATGACACGACGCACCGTGAACCTGCGCCGGATCTGCGCCTGCGCGCTGGTCGCCGCCACCCTCGCCGCGTCGGCCACGGCCTGCGGTTTCCAGCCGGCCGACATCCCGGTGCCGGGCACCGGCGTCGGCGGACCGACCTACCGTCTGCGCATCCAGTTCGCCGATGTCCTCAATCTCCCGCAGGGCGCCAAGGTCATCGCGAACGGGGTGCGGATCGGGCAGCTCACCCACATCACCGTCGTCGACCCGGCACCGGCCACCGGCACGGCTGCCGCGCGTAAGGGTTATGTGATCGCCGATGTCGCCATCCGCACCTCGGTCCGGCTACCGGTCGGCACCACCGCCCAGCTGCGCCAGGCCACACCGCTCGGCGACGTCCACATCGCGCTCACCGAACCGGCCCACCCCACCGCCGGCGAGATCGGCCCGGACGCGACGATCCCGATCTCCGACACGCGCCCGCAACTGCCCATCGAGGACATCCTCGCGCAGCTGGCCACCTTCGTCGGCAGCGGCGCGGTACACGACATCCAGAACATCGTGCACACCGTGAACGGGATCATGCCCGCGGATGCGGCGGTGACCGCGCGGATCTCCGACGTGCTCGGTGCGGACCTGAACGACCTTGCCGCACATACCGATTCGATTCACCAGCTGGTGAGCGGAATCCAGGCCACAGTCGACGAGGGCCTGCTGAATCACACCTCGACGTGGGATCCCCTGCTCACCCCGGACGGGGTGCAGCACACCACCGACGTGATCCGCGCCGAAATCGGCGTCGTCTTCGTCCTCACCGCCCTCGGCCCGTTCGCGCCGTCGACGACCTGGCTGGGGCCGGTGCTGGATTCGACCACGGCCGCGGCCCGTGCGGTGGTGCCGATGCTGTTCGGCAGTGCGCCGCTCGACACCGGCTCCCCGTCGAATATGGCGAGACTGACGAATCTGCTGCAGTCCCGGATCATTCCGTTCGCCGAGCGCGGCCCGAAGGTCGACCTGGTCGGCGTCACGATATCGCCGTCTCCGGCCCCCGGCATGCCCCCCGAGGAGCAGACCACCCGCATCGTCGACACGCTGCGGATGATCGGAGCGGTGCGATGAGAATTCGATCGATCGTCTCGCTCACGGCGATCGCCGCCGTCCTCGTCTTCGGCATCGTCTACATGACGGTGGGTGTGCTGCACCTCGATCCGCGCAAGTCCTACCTCACCGCCGATCTCCGGCTCACCGAATCCGGTGGGCTGGGGCCGAATTCGCCGGTGCTGTTCGACGGGGTCGCGGTCGGCAAGGCGGAGACGGTGCGCAAACAAGCCTCCGGCGTGCTCGTCCGGCTGCGGATCGACGACAAGTACCACATCCCGGCCACCAGCGACATCCACATCGAACAGCTGTCGGCGCTCGGCGAACCGTACATCGAATTCGCCTCGACGAGCCCGGATGGGCCGTATCTGCGCGACGGGCAGACGATCTCGACCGAGCGGGTGCATCTGCCGATGACCATCACGGCGTTGTCGACCCGGGCGGTGGCACTGCTCGAGCAGATCCACCCGGAGACGGTGGCGCGGCTGGTCGACACCTTCGACACCGCGCTGACGGGTACCGATCAGGCGATGCGCACCCTGCAGCATTCATCCGATCTGCTGGCGGCCACCCTGCTGAGCCGCACCGACGCCATCCGGCAGCTGTTCGCCGATATGCAGGCCGTCGGCGGGAATATGGACTGGCTGGGCCCCTCGCTGGAGACCGCGGGACCGCAACTCGGCCGGTTCGGCACCATGCTGATCGAGATCGTCGAGGGCGGGTCCGTGCTGTCGAACAAACAACCCGTGGACAACTACTACACCGGCGACGGACTGGTCCCTTTCCTCGGGCAACTGACCGACCTGCTGAACAAGATCGGACCGGCGGTCGCACCACTGGGCCCCGCCCTGCAGCCGGTACTCACCGAGGCCGTCCACTCCTCGCCCCACATCGACGTCAGCGCGTTGATCAGCCAGGCACTGCAGGGCGTCGATCCCGACGGGACGCTGCATTTCCGGATCGCCGTCAAATAGCCGAATACCACCCAGCCCGACCGGCAGGAGGAACCAACCGATGAGCACAGCAGTGGACGAGAAGGACACCCCGGCCGCGGCGAAGGCGGACAAGGACGAAAACACCGGCGCCACACCGGCTTCCGCACCCACCGGTGAGCGACGAGCCGCGCTGACGATCGCCGTCCGGCTCTCCACCGTACTGACCACCGCGGTGATCGTCGCCCTGCTGGCGGTGAGCATCGCGTTCGGGTGCCTGTACTTCTCGGCACGCTCCACGCTGGCCGATCGCGATACCGCCGCCGCCGACGACCGGCACGCCGCGGATATCGCGTCGAAGTACGCCGTCGGCGCCTCGACCATCGACTACCACGATGTGAAGAGCTGGATCGAGCGCTTGAAGGCCGGCACCACCACCCAACTGGCGGCCAAATTCGACGCGACCGCACCGCAACTCGAGCAGATCCTGCTGCCATTGCAGTGGACCTCGAAGGCGACGCCGCTGTCCGCCGCGGTGACCTCCGAATCCGACGGCATCTACAAGGTGAACGCCTATCTGGACGTGACCTCGACCAGCGCGCAGACACCCGACGGCGGCCGCACCACCGTGACCTACTCGCTCACCATCGACCGCAACTCGGACTGGAAGATCACCGACGTCGGCGGGTTGCAGAACGCCCTGCCCACCAAGTGAGTCGGCGGCGGGCCGCCGGGAGCGATAGGACACTATGGGCTGATGACCGATATGCCTGCCATGTTCACCGTCGACGACGACGGTCGGTACCTGCCCCGCAAGTGGGCGTACGGCCGCTGGGGTGCGGACATGCTCAGCGGCCCCGCCGTCTGCGCGGCCGCCGCGCGCACCCTCGAACGGGAACACGGGCTGCCCGGTTTCGTCCCGGCTCGGTTCACCATCGATCTGTTCAAGGCGGCGAAGGGACAGCCGCTCGAGGTGCACACCGAGGTGATCCGCGCCGGTCGGCGGATCCACATCGCCTCGGCCACGGTCCGCCAGGGTGAGGTCGAGGTCGCCGAGGCGCGGCTCGTCCAGCTGCGCGCCACCGACGCCCCTCCGGGCGAGGAGTGGCATTCCGAGCATCCGTTCGACCCGCCCACCGACGCCGGGGTGGACTGGTGGTACCGCAGCGACAACGACTGGTCGACGTCGATGGGCGACCATCAGAACTCCGGCCGCAAGAGCCTGTGGGCGGTCCCGCTGGGCGCGGTCGAGGGTGAGGAACGCAGCGCGTTCGTGGAGGCCGTGGTCGCCGCCGAGTCCACGAGCCTGGTGACCAACTGGGGATCGCAGGGCATCGGATACATCAACGCCGATCTCACCGTGGCACTCGACCGCTTGCCCGTCGGTGACCGGATCGGGCTGCAAGCCGCGACCCACCTCACCGGCAACGGTGTATCCGTCGGCACCGCAACACTTTTCGATTCGCGCGGGCCGATCGGCACCGGCATGGTGACCGCGGTCGGCAACGCGGCCGCCCAGATCGACTTCTCCGCAAACGGGATCGACTTCTCCGAGAACTGAGGCGCCGGGCGATATTCGCGTCCCGATATCGCGGCACCGAGCGTGTCGGGTTGACCGCGCGGCGGCAGGTTCCGACGATCGTCGGGGTGAGCCCGATCCGAAGGACGCCCGCTGCGCGGCGTCGGCGCCTGTGGCCGGTAGTGATCGTCGTCCTCGGTGTGGTGGCCGCACCGCCGCCGATGGTGACCGCGGCCCCGGCGGACGAGCTGTGGTCCGCGACGTCGGAATCGTTCGCACCCGGCGATTTCCACGCCGCGCCCTATCTGGGTAACGGCCGGATCGGGACGGTACTGCCGCCCAGCGGTGGTGGATACCACGACTACGGCGATGCGGTGCGCACCTCGTTCCCACTGCAGCAATCCCGTTATACCGGAACGTATCTGGCGGGTTTCTACGCGCAGGCCGAGCCCTCACCGCAGTACACCCAGGTGATCGCCGCGCTGCCCGCCTGGTCGGGACTCACCGTCGAGGTCGGCGGGCACCGATACGACGCGGACGTGGATCCGGCCACGGTGCACGAGTACCGGCAGACGCTGGACTACCGCACCGCGACGGTCACCACCCGGGCCGACTGGACACCGGACCCGCAACACCGGCTGCGGCTTCGCTACGACACCTTCGTCTCCCGCGACCGGCCGGACCTCGCGGTGCAGAAACTGACCGTCACACCCGATCGCGCCGGTGAGGTCGCGGTCGTCGACCGGATCGACGGCGCGGCGGCGCGCCGGGTCGTTTCGGTGACGGCGACGGCCGATCCGAGCAGCGGACGCACGGTGGCGGGAGTCCGCGCGGACGGGACCGCCGACACCGCGTTCGTGGTGTCGTCCGTCGACTCCCCGCCGCAGGCCGCCGGCACCGCACTGCCCGGCGCCGACGGCATCCGGTACGTTCTGCCCGCCACCGGGAACGACAGCTACACCTTCACCGCCTACACCGGCATCTCCTCCACCGACTACGGGCCCGATCCCCTGGCCGCCGCCACCGCCGCGGCCGAAGCGGGTCGCGCCCAGGGCTTCGAGGCCGCACATTCCGCCCACGCCGCACAGTGGGACCGGCTGTGGCAGCCCACCCTCGAGATCCCGGGCCGCACCGACTACACCCGATGGATCCGCGCCGCACTGTATTCCGTCCTGGCCAGCGTCCGCGCGGGCGAGCGCTGGTCGGTGCAACCCGCGGGACTGTCGTCCGACGACTACGGCGGCATGACGTTCTGGGACGCCGAGACCTGGATCTTCCCGACCCTGCTGGCGCTGTACCCGGATCTGGCGCGCACCGTGGTCGACTTCCGCGCCGCCGCACTGCCCGCCGCGCGGGCCAACGCCCGCGGCTACGGCCTGCCCGGCGCGCTGTACCCCTGGAACGACGGGCCCGCCCAGCGCTGCGCGTCCCCGATCGGCTGTGGCCTCACCGAGGAACATCTGCACAACGAGATCGCCCTGGCCCAATGGCAGTACTACCTGGCCACCGGCGATCGCGACTGGCTGCGTACCCGCGGCGCCCCGGTGATCACCGCGATCGCCGACTATCTGACCGCGCGGATCGGGCCGAAACTGCCCGACGGCGCCTACCATTTCGCCCCGGCCGCCGGATCCGACGAGTACGTCGCCTTCTCGATCGACAATGCCCTCACCAACGGCGGCGTGCGCAACACGATGGATATCGCCGCCCGAGCGGCCGGACTGTCCGGACTTCCCGTCGACCCGCGCTGGGCCGATATCGGCGCGCATATGGCGATGCCGCCCGATATCGCGCCCGGGGTGCCCGCCGAATATCTCGGCTACACCGGCGCCCCGATCAAACAGGCCGACACGGTGCTGCTCAGCTATCCGTTCACCTACGCGGCGCCCGGCTACTCACCGTCCGCGACCATGCGGTACTACTTCGACCGCACCGATCCGGACGGCCCGAATATGAGCAACAGCGTCGGCGCGATCCTCAGCGCCCGCTACGACCCCTGCCGCACCCAGGATTATCTGGACCGATCCGTGCAGCCCTACGCCCGCGAACCGTACGAATTCCAGGCCGAGGCACGCGGGGACCGGTCGGGGGCCAACGCGCAGGGACAGTCGGCGTGGATCTTCGTCACCGGCGCCGCGGGATTCCTGCAGGGACTGCTCTACGCGCCCCTCGGATGGCGTTGGACCGACAGTGGCCCGGCCATCGATCCGATGCTGCCCAGCGGCTTCCCCGCCGGCCTGACCGTGCGCGAACTCGCGGTCGGTGACACCCGCCTGACCGTCCACATCGGGCCCGTGACCACGACGCTAACCCTCACCTCGGGCGACCCGATCACCCTGCAGACACCGCGTGGCCCCGCCGAACTGGTTGCCGGACAACCGCTTTCGCTCCCCACCCGCGCCGCGTGCTGACGCGCACAGCAGATTTGCGTAAGCTTCATCGGCCGGTCCGTCGCGACCGATCGCGCGAAACGAGCGTCGTGCGGTTGCGCGATGCGGCCGCCGCCACCACGATCGCCGGTGTGCAGAACCACTTCGACTTCGGCGACCGGCAGCACCGGTCCGTCCCCGGCACGACCGCTTCCCAGGATCGCCGCGGGATCGCCGCGGGGCTCTCGATCGCGGCATGGGCGATCGCCTCCGGCCCGATGCCGGTGCCATGGGTCCGGCTCGAGCGTCCGGCGGCTGTCGCATGAGCGTCATCGAGCAGGTCGCCGATTCGGTGTACGTGGTGGCCGGAACGAACGTCAACTGGTCGCTGATCACCGGCGACTCCGGCGTGGTCCTCGTCGATGCCGGCTATCCGCGCGATACCGGCGCGGTGCTCGATTCCCTGCGCCAGATCGGCCACGAACCGGCCGACCTGGCGGCGATTCTGCTCACCCACGCCCATCTCGACCACGTCGGCGCCATCCCGACCCTGGTCGAACGCACCGGTGTGCCGGTCTACACGGGAGCGGACGAGGCCGCGCACGCCCGCCGGGAGTATCTGCAGCAGATCACTCCCGCCGATATGGCCCGCCAGCTCCGCACTCCCGGGGGACCGCGGTGGGTGTTCCAGACGCTGCGCGCGCTGGGCGGCCACGTCCGCATGAGCGTCCCCACCGCCACCACCGGCGACGAGAACACCCTGCGCCGGCTGCCCGGCGGTATCGTGGCCGTCCCCACGCCGGGGCACACCACCGGCCACACCGCCTATCTCATGCCCGACGAGGGCATCCTCTTCAGCGGCGACGCACTGGTCACCGGTCATCCATTGCTGCCCGACACCGGACTCCAAGCACTACCCGAGGTGTTCAACCACGACGAGGCACAGACCCACACCACCGCGGAATCGCTGATCGCACGACGGCCACGGCTGCTGATTCCGGGCCACGGCAAACCCATGGCCCGCTGATCTCCCCCGCCCGGTCATACCCGGGCGGGGTGCAGGGCCTCGGCTTTGGCGGCTTCGCGGGCCAGGATGCGCGCCCGCTGCTCCTCGAAGCGCACGACGTCGCGCCCGAGCTTGTCGAGATACTCGGCGAGCTCCTGGCGGGCGCGCTCGCCCCGCTCGGTGAAATCGGTGCGGCCGAAGACATTCCAGTGCCGCAGCACCGGAGTCAGCACCTCGTCGAGATGCTGGCGCAGATCGTAGATGCCGTGCTTGACCATCAGCACACCGTTGCGCCGCCAGTTCGGCATTCCGTTTCCGGGCATCGCGAACGTCTTCGCGATCTTGGTGACCGATTCCATCGCCTGATCCGGCGCCAGATCGAACGCCGCCGCCGCGAGCGACCGGTAGAAGATCATGTGCAGGTTCTCGTCGGCCGCGATTCGCGCGAGCATGGTGTCGGCGATCGGGTCGTTGCACACCCGGCCGGTGGCGCGGTGGCTGATACGGGTGGCCAACTCCTGGAACGTCACGTAGGCGACCTGGTTGAGCATGCCGTGGAAGTGATCGGGCGCGTGCACCCCGCGCGTCATGTGCACCATCCGGTCCTGCTCCAGCGCCACCGGATCGACCCCGCGGGTGACCACCAGATAATCGCGCATGGCGATGGCGTGGCGGTTCTCCTCGGCGGTCCACCGCCCGACCCAGGTCCCCCAGGCGCCGTCGCGGGAGAAATGTTCGCTGATGGTCCGGTGATAGGAGGGCAGATTGTCCTCGGTGAGCAGATTGGTGATCATGGCGACCTTCGCCACTTCCGACAGCCGGGACTGTTCGGGATCCCAATCGACGCCACCGAGTGCCGCGAAATTGCGGCCTTCGTCCCAGGGCACGTAATCGTGCGGGTGCCATTCCTTGGCGGTGGCCAGATGCCGGTCCAGTTGGCTCGCGACGACCGGCTCTAGTTCGATGAGCAACTGCAACTGCGTCAAATCCTTTGGCATGCAATTCCTTTCGAAAAGGTGAACCATCGGGTCAACGACACACAAAGGGCGATCCGAGAGCAGTGTTGCGCGGCGATACGCTACCCGCTGCTCAGCGGTTGCCGGAAGTTCCCGCAGACGTGTCCCCCGTTCGATGGCGCCGGTCGCGTCGCACCGTGAATAGATATCCGCCGAATCAAACCTGGAGTCCGGACAATTCGGACGTGACATACTCCTCTTCAATTAGTTAGCCATCGCAACTATATTATTTGGAGACCCATTCCGTTTTCCTGTCGATGAGGGAGAGAACTTGGCTTCCGCCCAACCCGCCGAGGACCTGGATGCCTCCGACATCCAGACCATCGGCCGCCGGCTCCGGGTAGATCACGACCACCCGCACTACAAGTGGGTGGCACTGTCGAACACGACCCTCGGCATGTTGATGGTCACGATCAACTCGTCGATCGTGATCATCTCCCTGCCGGCGATCTTCCGCGGGATCCACCTCAACCCGCTCGAACCCGCCAACGTCAGCTACCTGCTGTGGATGCTGATGGGCTTCATGCTCACCTCCGCGGTGCTGGTGGTGATGTTCGGCCGCCTCGGCGACATGTTCGGCCGCGTCCGCATCTACAACCTCGGCTTCGTCATATTCACCGTCTGCGCGATAGCGCTGTCGTTCGATCCGTTCGATCTCGGCGGCGGCGCGATATGGCTGATCGCCTGGCGCGTGGCGCAAGGTATCGGCGGCGCCATGCTGATGGCCAATTCGACGGCCATCCTCACCGACGCCTTCCCCGCCAGGCAGCGCGGTATGGCGTTGGGTATCAACCAGGTCGCGGCGGTCGCGGGTTCGTTCCTGGGTCTGCTGATCGGCGGGCTGCTCGCCGAATGGGACTGGAAGGCCATCTTCTGGGTCAGCGTGCCGTTCGGCATCCTCGGCACCATCTGGTCCTACAAGTCGCTGCACGACAACGGCGCCCGCCAGCCCGGATCGCTCGACCTCCCCGGCACCGTCACCTTCGCCCTCGGCCTCACGGCGCTGCTGGCCGGTATCACCTACGGCATCCAGCCCTACGGCGACTCCAAGACCGGCTGGGGCAACCCCTGGGTGCTGACCGGCGTCATCGGCGGCATCGTGCTGCTCGTGCTGTTCTGCGTCATCGAGGCGAAGTCGAAGCAGCCGATGTTCCACCTGAGCCTGTTCCGCAACCGGACCTTCGCGCTGGGCAGTTTCGCCAGCCTCATGGCCTCCATCAGCCGCGGCGGCCTGCAGTTCATGCTGATCATCTGGCTGCAGGGCATCTGGCTGCCGCTGCACGGCTTCGACTTCGAATCGACGCCGCTGTGGGCCGGTATCTACATGCTGCCGCTGACCATCGGCTTCCTGGTCTCGGGCCCGCTGTCCGGTTATCTGAGCGACCGCTTCGGCGGACGGTTGTTCGCCACCGGCGGCCTGCTGCTCGCCGCGATCACCTTCGTCCTGCTGATCGTGATCCCGGTGAACTTCAACTACTGGCTGTTCGCGCTGATCATTCTGCTCAACGGCCTCGGCATGGGCATCTTCACCTCGCCGAACACCGCCGAGGTCATGTCCGCGGTCCCGGCCTCGCAGCGCGGCGTCGCCTCCGGTATGCGCGCGACGCTGATGAACGGCGGTATGGCACTGTCGATCGGCATCTTCTTCTCGCTGATGATCGTCGGCCTGTCCGGCACGCTGCCCGGTGCGATGAATTCCGGGCTGAAGGGCCAGGGCGTCCCGGCAGATGTCGCGGGACAGATCGCGGATATGCCGCCGGTCGGCAGCCTGTTCGCGACCTTCCTCGGCTACAACCCGTTCAAGGAGTTGCTCGGCCCGAGCGGCACCCTGGACCAGCCGGGCGTGCATTCCGATGTACTGACCGGCCAGGAGTTCTTCCCGCACCTGATCTCCGATCCGTTCCATTCGGGTCTGGTGGTGGTGTTCCTCGCCGCCGCGGTGATGATGCTGCTCGGTTCGATCGCCTCCTGGTTCGCCCGCGGCGACTACGTCGAGCACGAGGCGCAGGAACTGGCCGAAGCGGCCGACGCCGGCCTGGTCACCGACGCGGACGCCGAGGCCGAAACAGGGCGGCCGGCCACCAACGGACATCCCGTTCCCGCCGGTCGCCACGCCCTCGCGGCCACCGCGGTGATGCCCGCCGCGGCACCGCCCGCCCGGTCGGAGCGCTCGATCAGCGGACATGTGCTGCGCACCGACGGCCATCCGCTCGACGGTGTGGCGCTGACGCTGATCGACCAGCAGGGACATCAGGTCTCGCGTGCCACCGGCGACCCGCGGGGCGGGTATGTGATCGATCCGCCGGCTCCCGGCAGCTACGTGCTGATCGTGTCGGCGCGCGGACAGCAGCCGACCGCGGTCACCGTCGCGGTCGACGGGCGGCCGCAGCGCCTCGACGTCACGTTGCACGGTTCGGGTGAACTGTCCGGCTTCGTCCGCGCGGCGGGCCGGGCGGTTCCCGACGCCACCGTCACCCTCACCGATCTGCGCGGCCAGGTGGTCGGCGCGGCGGTCACCGATGCCGACGGCGGATACCTGTGCTCGGGTGTCGTCGGCGGTACCTACACGCTGGTCGCGGTGGCCGCGCATCTGCGCCCGACAGCCATGACCCTGACCGTGCCCGACAGCGGCGTGCTGCACCACGATGTGGAGCTGGTCCCGCTGGCCGTGCTCACCGGCTCGGTCCGGGCCGGTGATCGGGCGGTCCCCGACGCGCTGGTCACGGTTCTCGACGAGACCGGCGCGGTCCTCGGCACGGCCCGCACCGACGGCGAGGGCCGCTACAGCGTGACCGACCTGACCGAGGGCACCCACACCGTCGTGGTCCGCGGTTACCCGCCGCGCGAGGCCCGGGTCGAGGTGGCCGGCGGCGCGGTCGAACACGACGTGCGGCTCGGCTACGACCTGCCCGCCGGCAGCGAGGCCGCCGAACCGGACACCTCGGAACCGGCATTCGACCGGGATTGACCGAGACCGGCCGACATCGTCGGCCTTCGCGTGGCTCCAGCACAGTGTGGTGCTGGAGCCACGCGCGTTTCCGGCCATGGGCCGCGCTCTCGGTCACCGCACCCGAAAAGACCGATGTCGCACACTATTTCGCCGAGTAGCCGGAAGTCGGACAGGGCTGCCTGATGTCCGCTCTACACTCGCGCCACCGTGTGCCGAGCAGAGGGCATGCGGCGGCGATGAAAGTGCCCTGAACGCGTGTCCCCGTTGATCTTCGGCGCAGTGCGCCGGCCGCTGAAAAATGGCCGCTACCTGCGAAAATCGGTGTCCCCCTCAGCAAACTCGACCGGACACCCGCCTGCCGGTCCCGCGGCCGCTGGTTGTCACGGCACGAAAAACACCGTTAAGCTTGAGTTTGCCAGAAAGATGCTGAGAGAGAAGCTCCCTGGCCTACGAGTTCGCCCGCGTGCAGTCGACTCGAGGATGGACCGATATGACCTTCCTTGCCCTCGGATATCTACGCAGAGATGTGTCGCGACGGCACCAGCATTGGGACGAGTCCCAAATACGCTGGCTGGCAGGGCGTTTGGGTTACAACCTATGCAAGACCGTGGCGTTGAGCAACCGCACCTGCGATCCGATCCAGCAGCTGATCGACGCGGTGGTGCGACTCGATGCCGAGGCCGTCGTCGTTCCGAGCCTCGACCACTTCGCCGACCGGGTGATCCCCGCCGACCTGCTCGCGATCACCGACGTCGTCACGGTCACGCCGGAACACACATATGCGCGCTGGGCCAGCGAACTGCCCGAATTGAACGGTACGTGACAGTCCCGGAAAAGCCTGTCGCGCAATTCGTCCGGATCCATCGATCGAAGCACGGGCGAATCGCGCGACAGGGTTTCCGCCGGCTGGATCAGCTGCCGGTGATGGCCTCGTAATAGAAGAAGTGGTGGCCCTTCGCATCACAGGAGAAGCTGCCGTGAAAGCCGACCGCGCACGTCGATCCGGCGTGTGAGACCGCGGGGCCGGCGGTCGGCCCGGACCCGGCGCTCTGGCCGTAGGTCGAGATATCGGGGTTGCCGCCGGGCAGGGTGTGCGGAGTCCCGGCATCGAACCCCGGATGCGCGGGCGCCCACGGCACGTCGATGACGACCTCGCGAACCGGGAAGGGAACCGGCACCGAAACGTTGGTGCCGAGCTGGATGGACATCCACGTCGGCGTGGCGAGGTCGCATCCCACGCTGCCGTCGTCGGCGATCGAGCAGTTCAAAGTCCCGGCGGAGAAGTACACCGGCCCGGGAGTGTCGGCGCCGGCCACGCCGCCGAACGCCAACGGCGCTGCCGCACCGGCCATCGCCAACGTCCGCACGATCCATCGTTTCACGCTGCCTCCTTCGGTGTGATGATGTCCCTGACATACCCATCGGCCAACCGCCACAACCCATTACGAGTCCGCGCGACATCCGGACCGGCTACCGGGCCGGGTCCACCAGCGTCAGGTACTCGTCGAGCCGGGCGGCGCCGGTCAGCAGATGGCGACTACGGGTGATCAGACGCTGCTGCCACGCCTCGAGAAATACCCTGAGCGCCGCCGCGCCGCCCGCCTCTCGCAACGACTCCAGAAACTGCGCGACCTGCGGCAGCAGGTAGCCCCCGCGGCGCAATTGCCTGGCGATCTCGGCGTCACGCACGCAGTCCGGGCCGTACCGGCGGTAGCCCGTCGCGGGGTCCCGGTCGGGGCGCAGGATGCCGTGGGTTTCCCAGGTGCGCAGGGTCGCCGGATGTACCCCGATCCGGCGCGCGAGTTCGCCCACGGTCATCGGCGGCCCGGGAACCGGTGGTGGCGCGGCGGACAGGCCGCTCAGGGCCGTCGCGACTTCGGTGCGAGTCCCGCGTTCGGTCAGTAGCGCGACATGTGCGGCGTCGATGAGCCGGTAGGCGGATTCGAGGTCGTCGCGATGGATCGCGCGCATGATCTCCGCGGCCTGCCGATGCCCGTGCCCGGCGCGAAGGGCGAGAAAGGCGCGCAGCGCCAGCGCGTGCCGCGGGGTGTAGCGGCGGTAACCGGTCTCGGTGCGGCCGGTCGGCGGCAGGATGCCCGCATCGTCGTAATTGCGGATCGCCTGCGGGGACAATCCGTGTTCGCGGGCGAGATCGACGGGTCGCAGGATATACCTCCGTTTTAGACTTCGACCGGTGTTATACCAGCTCATTTCCGCGGAAGTTTCACTCGAACCTTCAACGATAGTGTCGAAGGTATTCGATGCCGGAAAGGGGTATCCATGTCCACTGCCACCGCCCTGCGTGCCATCGGCCGCCCACTCGACGACCCGGCGAGCCTGGGCCGCACGCTCGACGAACTGCTCGCCGCGCGTCCCGAACCTCCGGCGCTGCTCGGGCTCGGCGAGCCGACGCACGGAATCGCGGCATTCCCGTTGCTGCGCAACGACATTCTGGCCCACCTCGTGGAGCGGGGATTCCGGTCGATCGCGCTGGAGATCGATCTCTTCGCCGCCACCCGCGTCGACGACTACATCCACGGCGCCACCGCGGATATCGACGAGGTCCTCGCCACCGGGTTCAGCCACGGCTTCGGCGCGGTCCCGGGCAACCGCGAACTCGTCGAATGGCTGCGGGCCTACAACGCCGGGCGGCCACCGCGAGATCGCTTGCGCTGCTACGGTTTCGACGCGCCGGTGGAGATCTCCGCCGCGCCGAGTCCGCGCGACCCGCTCTCGGCGGTCGCCGGCTATCTGCCCGCGGCGCTGCGGCCGGAGTCGGCACGTGACCTCGACGCCCTGCTCGGTGCCGATACCGAGTGGACGAACGAGGCGGCCATGTTCGATCCGGCCGCCTCGGTCGGCAATTCCGACCGTGCCCGTGCTCTGCGCGTCGTCGCCGACGACCTCGCCGGCGCGCTGCACCGCGCGGGTCCCGGTCTGCGACCGGCCGATCCGATCGGCTACGACCGGGCGGTCGCCCAGGCGCGCACCGCCCAGGGCCTGCTGCGCTACCACGCGGCCATGGCCACTCCGGCCGCCGATCGCCTCGGTGCCCTGCTGAGCGTGCGCGCCGAATTGATGGCCGACAACCTGCTGGCGATCGTCGAGCGGGAGCGGCACCGCGGGCCGAGTCTCGTCTTCGCACACAACGCCCACCTCCAGCGCGCGCACTCCCCCGGCGAGGACACGCCCGGCTGGGGTGGCGCCGGGGCGCTCGTCGCCCTCGCGCTCGGAGACCGCTACACGGTCGTGACGACCGACGGCGCCACCACCTGCGATCCGGCCAGCCTGCAGGGTGTGCTGGCGCAGGCGACGACACGCCGAACCCTGTTTCCCGCCAGTGAATTGCGCGATTCGCTGCCTGCGGCGATCGCCACGGGCGAGCCGATGGTCCTCGGCCACATCCCACTGCGCCGTGCCGATCTCGACACCGCCGACGCGCTCGTCTTCATCACCGACACCGACGGGAAGCAGGTCCGATACTGGTAGCGACCCGTACGAAGTCGAACCGGGCCTGGTTCTGCTGAGCAGAATTCTGTTTTCCGGCGCCGCGGCACGCGTCACTGTAGGCGTTATGAGCACGACTGACACCCCTGTCCGCTTGCGAGCGGTCGCGGCGCCGGATCAGCCGGATGTGACGCCCGCGCTCGAGCGGTTGTACCGCGGTTTCGAACAGGAACTGCTGGTGCCGCTGTGGACCGAGATCGGCGATCTGATGCCCGCCCATCCCCGCTCGCGGGCGGTGCCGCATCTGTGGCGCTGGGAGCGGCTGCTGCGGCTCGCGGCCGAGGCCGGCGATATCGTCCCCGTCGGCCGCGGCGGCGAGCGTCGTGCGATCGCACTGGCGAATCCGGGCCTGGGCGGGCGGCCGTTCGCCACACCGACGTTGTGGGCGGCGATCCAATATCTGATGCCCGGCGAGGACGCGCCCGAACATCGCCACACCCAGCACGCGTTCCGCTTCGTGGTCGAAGGCTCGGGTGTGTGGACGGTGGTGGGCGGCAGCGGTGAGCGGGCGGTCGGCGACGCGGTCCCGATGCGCCGCGGCGATTTCCTGCCGCAGGCGGGCTGGAACTGGCATGCCCATCACAACGCGACCGCGTCGCCCATGGCGTGGATCGACGGGCTCGACATCCCGTTCCAATACCTGACCGAGGCGCAGTTCTTCCAATTCGGACGCACGGATATCGATGCGGCCGAACGGATCACGCCCCAGCGCTCACGCTCGGAACGACTGTGGGGTCATCCCGGATTGCGGCCGCTGTCGGTCGGCGAGGTCGCGCCCGGTTCGCCACTGCTGGCCTACAAATGGGAGCACACCGACGCCGCCCTCACCGACCAGCTGCAGCTGGAGCGGGAAGGGTACGGCGGCACCGTCGAACCCGGCCACGCGGCGGTCCGATTCACCAACCCGCACAACGGCGCCGACGTGCTGCCGACGATTCGCGCCGAGTTCCACCGGATCGCTCGCCACGCACAGACCGCACCCGTGCGCGAGACCGGTTCGTCGGTGTACCAGGTCTTCGACGGCTCGGGCACGGTGACCGTCGGCGACACGACGTGGTCGGTGACCCGCGGCGATCTGTTCGTCGTCCCGTCGTGGGAATCGTTGTCCGTCACCTCCGAATCCGGCCGCACCGATTCCGACTCCGGCGCACTGGACCTCTTCCGGTTCTCGGATGCGCCCGTCTTCGAAGCACTCCACCTCGACCGTCAGGAGACCGTCCGATGAAACTCGCCACCCTCCGCGTCGACGGCGGCACCCGCGCGGTCCGCCTCGACGGCGACCGTCTGGTCGACCTCGGCTACGACGACCTCGGCGCGCTGTTCGCCCGCGAGGACTGGCCCACGGTCGCCGCCGCGGCCACCGGGCAGACCTGGCCGGTAGCGGGCGCCGACTTCGCTCCCGTCGTGCCGAACCCGTCGAAGGTGATCTGCGTCGGGCACAACTACACCAACCACATTCGGGAGATGGGCCGCGAACTGCCCAGCTACCCCACACTTTTCCCGAAATACGCCGACTCCCTCATCGGCGCCGACGATCCGATCGTGAAACCCGCCGAAACCGACGCTCTCGACTGGGAGGTCGAACTGGTGGTCGTCGTCGGCAAGCCGGTGCGCCGGGCCACCGAGCAGCAGGCCACGGACGCCATCGCGGGCTTCACCGTCATGAACGACATCTCCGTGCGGGACTGGCAGTTCCGGACCATCGAATGGACCCAGGGCAAGATCTGGGATTCCGTCACGCCGGTCGGCCCCTACGTCGTGACACCGGACGAGGTCGGCGGCGTCCGGCCCGCACTGCGGGTCGAGACCATCGTCGACGGTGTCGTCATGCAGCACGACGACACCGGCACCCTTCTGTTCGATCCGGTCCGCCTCGTGCAGTACGTCTCCACGATCATCCGCCTGAACCCGGGCGACATGATCGCCACCGGAACCCCCGCCGGTGTCGGGCACGCCCGGGATCCGAAGGTGTATCTCGTGGGTGGGGAAACCGTGGTCACCCGGATCGACGGCCTGGGTGCGTGCACCAACAAGGTCGTGAAGGCATCGTGACCGGGCGAACGCTCACGGACGCGCTGCGCTGGGCCGAGCAGGGCACCTCCCTGTTCGGCACCCAGGTCGCTCTTCTGGACGAGGCGTCGATGTCGGCGCCGAGCCCGCTGCCCGGCTGGACGCGCAAGCACCTCGTCGCGCACGTCGCCGCCAACGCGGACGCGCTCGGCAATCTGGTGCACTGGGCCAGCACCGGCATCCGCATGCCGATGTATTCCTCGGCGCGGCAACGTGATTCCGATATCGAACAGGGCGCGACCCGTTCGGCGGCCGATCTGGTGGCCTGGCTGAACGGGTCGGTACGCGCGCTGTCGGCAGCGATGGGTTCCCTGACCGGCGACGACTGGCGTCGCGAGGTCGTCACCGCGCAGGGGCGGACCGTGCCGGCCACGGAGATCCCGTGGCTGCGGGCACGGGAAGTGTGTGTCCATACCGTCGATCTCGGCACGGGCGCCGGCTTCGCCGACCTTCCCGGCGAATTCCTGTCCGCGCTCGTCGACGACATCCGCGCCAGACGCGGACTCGACGCGCTGCCACGCGGCCCGCTGCCCGAGGTCGCCGCCTACCTCGCCGGTCGTCCCCACTCGCTCGCCGACGTCCCCGACCTCGGCCCCTGGTTGTAAGGAAGCTGCCCTATGAGCACCTCCGATGTCGTGATCGCCGGCGGCGGAATCGGCGGACTGAGTACCGCTTTCGCGCTGTCACGCCTCGGACTGCGGGTCCGGGTCCTGGAGCGGGCGGAGCGGTTCGGCGAGGTCGGCGCCGGCATTCAGCTCGCCCCGAACTGCACCCGCATCCTGGCCGAGTACGGACTGCTGGAGCAGGCGAGGGCGCGTGGCGTCGTCCCCGACCGCATGGTGATGCGTGATGCGGTCGACGCGAGCGAACTGACCGCACTGGACCTGCGCGACCTCGAACGACGGTACGGATATCCGTATCTGGTCATCCACCGCAGCGACCTGCACGCCCTGTTCCTCGACGCGTGCCGCGACGCCGGTGTCGAACTGCTCACCGAGCAACGAGTCACCGCGTATGCGCAGGGTGGCGAGAATGCCACCGCCACAACGGATTCCGGTGCCGTCCACGAGGCGCCGGTGGTGATCGCGGCCGATGGACTGCATTCGGTCGCGCGGCGCCGGTTCGCCGACGATCGCCCGGTCTCCTCGGCGTACGTCGCCTATCGCGGGACCGTGCCGATCGCGTCGGTCGATCGGCCGGTCGATCTGTCCGAGGTCGTGGTGTACGTGGGCCCGCGGTGCCACTTCGTCCACTACGGATTGCGCGGCGGCGATCTGCTCAATCAGGTCGCGGTCTTCGAATCCCACAAGGCGCTGGCCGGACTCGCGGACTGGGGCACCCCTGACGAACTGGACGACGCCTTCGCCGGCACTTGCGCATTCGTGCGGGAACGCCTGCCACACATGTGGCGCGACAAGTGGTGGCGCATGTACGACCGCGATCCGATCGGCACCTGGGTCGACGGCCGGATCGCTCTCCTCGGCGACGCCGCCCACCCGCCGCTGCAATATATGGCCCAGGGCGCGATCATGGCGATCGAGGACGGCTGGGTTCTCGCCGAACACGCCCGACGGCGACGCGGCGCCGGCGCAACCGTCGACTGGGACGGCGCCCTGGCCGCCTATCAGGCGGTTCGTCCCGAACACTGCCGCCGCGTCGTACTCACCGCCCGCGCCTGGGGCGAACTGTGGCATCTCGACGGCCGGCCCCGCGAACAGCGCAATGTTCTCCTGCGCGCCCGCGAGACCGGCGACTACTCGTTCACCGACTGGATCTACGGCCCGACCGCGCTGGTCCCCGGGGACGAACCCGCCATGTTCACCCCGATCCCGCTCACCACGGCCGATCGGATCGCCGGAGTCGATTCGGACGCCCGCTGAACCGCCTACCAGCCCGGCCCGGTACCGATACCATCGAGCGAATGTCGTCGCCGTAAGCGTCGCGCGGGATGGAGGGGCCTGCCATGACACCGCCCACCGGGCCGGGAATCGAGGATTTGCACCGTAGCGTCGTGGCGATGGTGGACGGGTTCTACGGGGTGGTGCCGCCGTATCCGCGGCTGCCGGAATCGCTGGTGGCCGCGGATTTCGCGCACGGGGTGAAACTCAATGTCGACCTGTTCTTCCGCTACCTGCGTACCGGGATCGAACCCGGCGAGGACGACACCGCCGATATGGTGCGGCTCGCGGTCGAACGCGTCCGCGACGGCGCGGCGGTCACCGACGTCCTCGACCGCTACCGGCTCGGTGCGAGTGTCGTCTGGGATCGCCTGCTCGACTCGGCGACGGCGAGCGAGCGCGAACTGCTGCTGACGGCGGCCGCGCCGCTGATGCGCTACCTCGGGCTGCTCACCCAGCGCATCGTGGCGGCCGCGACCGACCGCGCGCACGATCCACGCTGGGAATTCATGGAACACCGGCGCGCGGTGACCGAGGCCCTGCTCACCGGCCGTGATCCGCAGCAATGGCCGGGGCGGCCTACGGTCCGGCTCGCCGAGCGCTACCTGATCACGGTGTTCCGGCTGGGCCCCGATATCGGCGACGTGGCGGCCGATCTGCGGCATCGAGTCGAATCGATGCCGGGAGTCCTTGTGCGCATGGACATTTCGGGGTGGGTCGCGCTGATCCCGCTTCCGCCGGGCGACGACGGCCGCGACACGACGGCATCGCTGCGCACCCGCCTGCCGCGGACCGCACCGGCGTACTGGGTGGGCACGGCGACCGCGGCCCGGCCCGACATCCCGTCGGGGTACGCCGAGGCCCGCATCCTCGCCGAACTCGGGCGCTGCCTCGAGCGTGCCGAAAATTTCTGCCGCAGAACGGATCTGCAGTTCGAATACGCCATTGCGGCCGGCGACGCCGCCCGGCCCGGACTGGCGGCGGTGCTGGCACCGCTGGAGACCCAACCCGTCCTGACCCGGACCCTGGAGCTGTTCCTGGCGACCGGCCTGAACCAGCTGGCCACCGCTCGCCGCCTCGACATCCACCGCAACACCGTCAACTACCGCCTGTGCCGGGTCCGGGATCTCATCGGGCTGGATCCGCAGAACCCCACCGAGGCGATGACCGTGGCCGCCGCTCTCACCGCACAGCGGCTGCAGGCGCACCACTTCGCGCCCTGAACACGTTTGGGCACTTTTCCAAACGGCGCGGCCACCGGCTGTCGGATTGCCGGTACCCCCGGTTCCGCCGGTGCGGTGTGCTGACAGGGTGGACAAGGACGTCACCGCGCACAGCATCCGCCCGTCTCGCCGCCGGACCGCACTGGTCGCGGCCGCCCTCGCCGTGGCCACCGTTCTGACGGTCGCCGGGGTCTCGACGGCGGCCCCGCCACCGGACCCGCAACCGTCGGTACCGGTGACACCGCCACTGCCGTTTCCGGTTCCGCCACTGCCACCGGAACTCGACCCGCAGTTCTATCACCCGGATCAGTCGATCGTGGACGGTAAGCAGCCGGGCGAGATCATCGCGGCGCGGCAGGTCCACCTCGCCTACCTCGGTGTCCTGCCCTTCAGCATCGATGCCTGGCAGCTGTCGTTCCGCTCGACCGACACCCGCGGCCGCGCGATTCCCGCGGTCACCACGGTGATGAGACCGCACGCCGACAGCCCGGCCCCTCGGCCCCTGCTGTCGTATCAGTTCGCCGAGGACTCGCTCGGACAGTATTGCCGCCCTTCGTATCTGAGCCAGGTGGGCTCGCTCGGCCCGCTCGCCGGCTCCGCCGAAACCAGCAGTCTGTTCGCGGTCCCGATCGCCGCCGCGCAGATGGGATGGGCGGTCGTCGTCACCGATACCGAGGGCCCCGATCAGGCTTTCGGCGCGGGTCCGCTGGAAGGCCGGATCACCCTCGACGGTATCCGCGCCGCCGAGAACTTCGCGCCGATGCGCCTGGACGGGCCGCGCACCCGGGTGGGCATGATAGGGTATTCCGGCGGTGCGCTCGCCACCGGCCACGCCGCCGAACTGCATCGCGACTACGCCCCGGAGCTGACCATCGTCGGCGCCGCCGAAGGCGGTATCCCCGCCGACGTCGGCGGGGCGCTGAAAATGGCGAGCACGAACGCGGGCGCGGGCATCGTCTTCGCCGGTGCGGTGGGCGCGAGCCGCGAATATCTCGAATTGGCAGACCTTTTCGACAAGTACCTGACTCCCGCCGGCCGGGCGCTCGTGGCAGCGAAACAGAACCTCTGCCAGGTCCCGACCTCCCTGGTCGTGCCGTTCGTCGACTACGACAGCCTCTTCACGATCCCACACCCGCTCGACGACCCGCGCGCCGTGGCGGTGATGGACGAGATCAAGATGGGCCACCACACCCCCGATATGCCGATGTTCATGCTGCACGCCAACCCCGACTGGTTACTTCCCGTCGGGCCCGTCAACGATCTGGTCGCGACCTATTGCGCGGACGCCACCGCCCGCATCCGTTATCTGCGCGACCATTTCAGCGAACATCTCACCCTCGACACCTTCGCCGTCCCGCTGATGATCAGATTCCTCGCCGACCGCTTCGACGGCACACCCGCGCCCGCGGGCTGCCACACCGAAGACGCCGGCTCGGTCCTGCTCGCCCCGGAATTGTGGACCACCCTGCTGCCGCAGATCGCCCCGTTCATGCTCGATCTGTTCGGCAAACCCGTTGGGCAGTAACAGATTCGGGCAGTAGCGAATAAGCTGACCGGGCCTCGGCGCAACGCTCAGGACAGGATCGAGTGGATGTGCCGGTCCCGGAGGGCGTCGTGGGTGTGTTCGGCTAGCCAGGCCGCGAAATCCGTGTGAGCCGCGGGCGTTTGATCGAAGAAGCTGGCGTAGGCGACGGTATCGCCCTGCTCGACGACGACGTCGATCGTTTCGCCGCGCTGGGTCACCGCGAAGGCAGCTGCCGGGGTGCGCAGCAGACGATGTCGGCGTCCCGCGTCCGTGGGCCGGATATCGCTGACCGTCGCCGCGACGATGTCGACGACGTTGTCGTGCCGGCGGCGTAGCCGGCGCGGCACATCGGTGACCACGGTATGCACGGCAAGGATCAGTTCGGCGAGATCGTCGAAATCCACCGTCACCGTGGGCACGTGGCGCGGTTCTGCCGTCACGACATCCACGCCTCCTTCCTCGAACCTGGGGCGCTGCCATCCCGTACCGCTCAGTCTGCCCCGCCGCGGCGAGTGCGCCAGTCGGTGTTTCGCACGACGACTGGTCAGTTGTGCGTGGAGGCTCGAACGGCTGGACGTAATGAATTACCCCGGCGGAGTGAATAACAATCATCATCCGTTGCCGTATTCGCGCGCCGGGACCGGCGCCGCCGGGCACGGTCGGCACAGGAGGGGCAGGGTGCAGGAGAATGTCGCGGGGGACCCGTATCGCATCGGTGTCGTCGAGGATCACCAGGTCACCATCGCGGGCCTGCGCCAGATCCTCGCCGGCGAGCCCACCGTCACCATCGCCGCCACGGCCGCATCGGTGACCGAATTATTGTCCATTACAACGGATCTGGCACTCGTCGTGCTCGACCTGCGGCTTCCCGACGGATCCTCCCCCGCCATCAATATCGAGCACCTGCGGGCCGCCGGCATCGAAACTTTGGTGTTCACCTCCGGTGACGAACCGTTCCTGGTGCGCGCGGCCGCCCGGGCCGGCGTTCTCGGCGTGGTGCGGAAGTCGGAACGCGACGGGGTGGTCGCCGCCGCCGTGCGCGATGCCGCGGCCGGCCGCCAGGTGCCTACGACGGAGTGGGCGGTCGCGATCGACTCCGACGAGAATTTCGCCACGGTCACGCTCAGCCCCCGCCAGCGCGATGTCCTGGCCCTGTACGCCTCCGGCGAACCGGCGGCCCGCGTCGCGCGGCTCACCGGCCTGACCGAAGACACGGTCAACGCCTATCTGGCCCGGATCCGGCAGAAGTACGCGGAGGCGGGGCGGCCGTCGCGCACCAAAACCGAACTGTTCAAACGCGCTCTGGAGGACGGGTGGCTGCCGATACCACGTCGACGCCGGTAGATCCGGACGCCGGTGACGCACGGCCGACGGTCGGCCCGGCCGAGGACCGCATCACCCGGTTGTTCGCCCGCTTCCTGTCCTCCGGGTATGTGGCCTATCTGTTCCTGATGGCAGCGACCATCATCAGCCAGGCCGACGACCTGGCCCTGTGGTGGACGGTGCTCGCCGTGGGCATCGTCTACGGTCCGGCCGTGGTGATGGGTCTGTTCTCGTTTCATCCCGACCTTCGGTGGGTTCGCGCGACCGCCGCCGTGACCGCTCTGGGCTTCGTGGTCGCCGCCGCCCTGTGGCCCGTGGCGTGGAACGGCGAACTGCTGCGCGCCGATGCGTGGATCTCCACCATCCCCGGCTTGGCCGGACTGTCCGCGGCACTGGTCTGGCCCGCGGGCCGCACCGTCGCCGTACTGCTCGCGGCGGTGATCCCGGTCCAGCTCATCAACCATTTCTGCCGCGCGCCCGGCCACAACGGCCGCTTCGTCCCGGACCTCATGTTCGCGATCAGCTTCTGCCTGCTCTTCGTCGCGGCCGGGGTGATGGCGATGCGCACCGGACGGATTCTGGACGCCACCCGGACCGAAGCCCACGAGGCCGCGGCCGCCGCCGCGGCGGCGAGCGCGCGCACCGTCCAACGCGCCCGGTTCAACGCACTGCTGCACGACTGGGTGATGTCGACCCTGCTGGCCGCCGCGCGCGGAACCCAGCGGTCGGAGGTACGCCACCAGGCCGAACTCGCACTGGGCAAGCTGGACGACGTGGGTTCCGAAGGCGCACAAGGTTTTACGATCGCGACGGCCGCCGCGCACATCCGCACCGCGGTCGCCGACGTCGACGACCGGCTGCCGGTCACGGTGCGAGAGGACCCGGACGGCGGCGACCGCTGCTTTCCCGCCGAGCCGATCCAGGTCCTGGGCGCCGCCGTCGCGGAAGCCGTGCGCAACAGCGTCATTCACGCCGGAGCACACGCCGCGCGCACGGTGAGCATGCGATTCGACGCGGGGCGGATCGAGGTCGTCGTGACCGACGACGGCCGCGGATTCGATCCGGCGAAGGTCCCCTCCCACCGCCTCGGACTGGCCGTCAGCATCGTGGAACGGGTGCGCCGTCTGCCCGGCGGCGAGGTCGAGGTGCGCAGCCGTCCGGGCGCCGGCACCCGGATTCACTTGTCGTGGCGGGCGGTCGAGCGATGAGCGCGGCCACCGGACCCGTCCGCGATGCTCGCACCCTCCTGGGCATGGATACCCGGCCCGCCTGGCTGATCGCGGCCTTCTACCTTATTTCGGAAGCGGCGCTGAGCCTTTCGTCCGTGCAGCAGACCCGGCATCTGTGGCCGGTGCTCACCGGACTGGCCGTCACCGCCGCCGCGACCGCGGCACTGCTGCGCATCCAGCCCGACCCGCTGCCCCTGCCCGCGACCGCCGTGCTGGCCGTCTCGATTCCGGCGACCGCGGCGCTGACCCTGTTCAACCTGCCGATTCCCCCGACCTCGGTCGCGCAACTGTGGTCGTTCGGGTGCGGGACGGTGACCGCGACGTTCATGTGCGTGCGCGGGCGGACCGGCGCCGCATGGGCCGGTCTGCTGTCGATGATCGCCACCTCCGCCGTGTGGTCGTGGCAGAGCGGTCAGGGTTTCGGTCACGGCGTCGCGATTTCGGCGATCAATCTGGGGCCGTTGATGATGGCGACCTTCTTCGCCTACACCCTTCGTCCCGCGGCGCGGGCCATCTTCCGGCTGCGGGAGGAATCGACCCGGCAGGTGGGTTCCGAAGCCGCGGCGGCCGCCGCGCTCGACGAGCGCCGCGACCAGATCCAGCGTCTCGACGATATGGTTCGCCCGATTCTGGAACGCATCGCCGGCCCGCAGCCGCTCGACGACCGCACCCGCGACGACTGCCGCCTGATCGAGGCGCATCTGCGCGATACGCTGCGCGCCCCCGTGCTCGCCGCCGAACCGGTCACGACGGCGGCGCGCGATGCCCGGTTGCGTGGCGTCGATGTCGTCCTGATCGACGACCACGGCCTGGACGACCTGCCTGCCGCCGCCCGCCGCCGGGTGTTGGGCACCGTCGCCGCGGCGTTGGCCACCGCGGTCGCCGGGACGGTCCATGTTCGAATTCTGCCGCCGCGCAGGGCGATTCTGGCCACGGTCGTGGTCAACGATCCCGGCTCCGGCATCCGGCGGATCGAGATCGACGCCCCCGGACCGCGCGCCGGCGACCAGGGCTGATCCGCCGCCTCGACGTCAGATGTCGTCGAGATCCAGATACCCGTCCTGCAGGGCGCGCGCCAGCAGGGCGGCCTTCGTCGGTGCCGGCCTGCCCGCGGTGCGGTACTTCTCCCGGATCCGGGCGAGGTGAGTGTTGACCGTTCCGGGCGCGATGAACAGCTTGCGGCAGACCTCGCCTTTGGTCTCGCCGAGAATCCACGCGAGCAGTACTTCCACTTCCCGGGCGCTGAGCTGCGGCCGCGGTTCCGGGGCGGCGGCGAGCGAGGTGCGATCGGCGATCGCGGGGGCGAGACAGGCCGGAACCGGCGACAATTCGGACACGATGTCTTCCTGTTCTGCAGAAGCCGACGGCGTCGCCGTTCCCCCGGCGACGTGTCCGTCGAACGCTACGCAGTTGCCGTGCCGCCCGGCAGGTTCCAGTTGCTTGACACGAAAACTGGGGTCACCGTTCGCTCGGAAAACGAAAGGAGTCACCAAGCTCATCGGCCACACTCGACATATGACCGTCGCTGCGCCACGCTCCCCCGCCACTCGTATCCCGCGCCGACCACTGCGGAGGGCATGGCTGCCGGTGCTCGCCGGCGTGGCTCTCGTCGCGCTGACCGGCTGTTCCGCCAACTCTTCGCCGACGCCGGTCGGCCACACCACGCGCGAAACCGCCGCCGCCACCACGAGTTCCGGCTCGGCGGACTGCACCACCGACCTCGCGGCGCCGGAGATCCGCCGGGCCGTAGCGACCCTGCCGCCGTACGACGCCGGTGGCGGTGCCACCTGGGCGTGGAACGACAACCCACCCGCGTTGCGCGGCACCTACAACCGGTGTTCGACACTGTCGGTCGTGGTGGTGACCACCCAGGGCGCCACCGCGAGCTCCCCGGAGCACGCACTGTTGTTCCACCGGGGCGACTACGTCGGCACCGCCACGCCGAAAGCCCAGGCGTTCACCACCGTCGATTCCCGGGCCGGTACCGACGACACCGTCGTACTGACCTACAAGACGCCGGGCAGCTGCAACGCCTGCCCCGACGGGACCTATACGACGGTGTCGTTCCACTGGAACGGCTCGGGCGTGGACACGCAGGGACGTCCGCCGATCAACTGATCCCCGAGAAGGGTTCAGACGGCCGAAACCTGGTGCGTGAGATCGAATTTCATGAAGACGTCGGCCCGATCGTAGGGAATCGGCCGCAGTTGCGCCGGCGGCACGTGCACGAATCCCACCGATTCGTACAGGTGCACGGCATCGGCCAGACGCCCGTTGCTCGCCAGGAACAGCGAGGTCGCGCCGGCTGCGCGAGCGCGATCGATGGCGGCGTTCAGCAGCAGGCGGCCGATCCCCCGGCCCCGAACCCGCGGCGCGACCGCCATTTTCGAGATCTCGAAAACACCCGGATCCTCCGCGATGAGGGCGACGCACCCGACGCGGTCGTCACCGTCGCGTGCGATCAGCACCTGCCCGCCGTCCGCCACGATCCGCTGCGGATTGTCCAGAGTGGCGAGATCGGCCGGTTCGACGCCGAACAGAGCGGTGATCCACTCCAGATTGAGTTCTTTGAAGGCGGCGGCGTCGGCCGGCCCGGACATCGGTTCGACGAGAATCACTTCACCAGGATGCGCGCCGGAACCCATAGCGTCCAATATTCGATAGCTCCGATTGATATCTTGAACTTATGGATGGCGGCATATGGACGGGGTAGAGCTGCGACACCTGCGCTACTTCCTGGCCGTCGCGGAGGAATTGCATTTCGGACGCGCGGCCGCCCGCCTGCACATCGCCCAGCCCGCCCTGACCCAGCAGATCCGGCGGCTCGAGACGCTGCTCGGCGCTCGCCTGTTCGATCGCACCTCGCGCACGGTGGCGCTCACGCCCGCCGGCGTCGTACTGCGTGAGCGCGCCGAGGCCCTGCTGGGGCATGCGCAGCGCGATCTGGCCGAGGTCTCCCGCATCGGGCAGGGTGGACAGGGGACGCTCTACCTGGGCTTCGTGCCGTCGGTACTGCCGCTCGAACCACTGCGCGGGGTGCGCGCGTTCCGCGACCGCTATCCCTTGGTCGAGGTCGACCTGGTCGAGGGATTCACCAGCCATCTGATGGAGCGGCTCGCCAACGGCGCCCTGGACCTCGCGATCGTGCGCGATCCCGACCCGCAGCCGGGGACCACCACCACACCGCTCATGACCGAGCCGTTCGTCGCCGTGGTGCCCGACGACCATCCGCTCGCCGCGCGCGATACCGTCACCGGCGCCGATCTGGTCGACCACCCGATGGTCTTCTTCCCCCGCGCCGCCGGCTCGCTGGCCCACGACCGGAACCTGGCGCCCCTGCTGCGATCGGGCCGCCGGCCCCGCATCGTGCAGGAGGCCACCAACTGGACCATCATTCTCTATCTGGTCGCCGCGGGCCTCGGCATCACGGTCGCGCCGCGCAGCGCGACCTTCACGGCACCGGCCTCGGCGCGCATCATCGCGCTGACCGAAACCGATGCCGACACAACCATTTACACCGCGCACCGCACCGGCGACGAGCGACCGCTGGTCCACAATCTGCTCGCCCTGCTGCCCGGCCCGGGCACGGCGTGAGGGCGCTCGTCAGGACAGCAGCTTGCGCATGATCTTGTTGCCGAAGCCGTAGCGGATGAGACCGTCGAGGTTGCGAATGGTCTTCTCCGAGTACGGGTACCAGATGCTTTCCTGCTTGGGCTGCCAGCGATCGATCAGGACCGGCTGGGCGTGGGTGAAGCCGCGCAGCGCTCCCGGGCCGTTGACCTGGCCGACACCGCTGTCCTTGCGGCCGCCGAAGGGCGCCTCGGGCACGCCGTAGATGACGGCCGCATCGTTGTGCACGACGGAACCGGTGGTGAGCTGGGCCGCGATCCGCCGGGCCTTGGCGGCGTCCTTGGTGAACACCGAGCCGCTCAGCCCGTATTTGCAGTCGTTGGCCAGCCGGATGGCTTCGTCCTCGTCACGGACCCGCATGATGGCGGTCACCGGACCGAAGGTTTCCTCGGTCATCAGGTCCATGTCGTGATGTGCGCCGACCACGACGGTGGGCTGGAAGTACAGGCCGTCACCGGTGTCCGCGGCCCCGCCCACCACGATGTCGGCGCCCTTGGCCTTCGCATCGTCGATGTGCCGGATCACGATGTCGCGCTGGCGATCCCAGAACAGCGGGCCCATATCGGTGTCACCGGGACCGTAGGTGACCGCCGCGGCCTTCTCGGTGACCAGCCGGATGAATTCGTCCGCGACGCTGTCGACCACATAGATGCGTTCCACACTCATGCAGACCTGGCCGGTGTTGAACATCGACAGATACACCGCACCGGCGGCGGCGCGCTCGAGATCGGCGTCCGCGCAGACGATCATGGCGTCCTTGCCGCCCAGTTCCAGGGTGCACGGCAGCAACCGGGTCGCGCAGGCGGCCGCGATCTTGCGGCCGGTGCCGACGCTGCCGGTGAAGCACACCTTGTCGATTTCCGAATCGACCAGTGCCGCACCGGTTTCGCCGTCGCCGTGCAGCACCTGCACGACATCCTCCGGCACTCCGGCCTCGTGCAGCACGCGCGCCACCCACTCACCCGACCGCGGCGTCACCTCCGACGGTTTGAACACCACGGCGTTGCCGGCGACCAGTGCCTGCACCACCGGATTGAGTGACAGCACGAACGGGGCGTTCCACGGCGTCACGACACCGACCACGCCCAGCGGCTGATACTGCATGTACAGCTTCTTGAGCGGTTTCAGATAGCCGTGCAGCCGCTGCCGGTGCGAGCGCAGATCACGCCGGGCGCGTGCGGTCCAGTAGTTGAGGAAGTCGCAGGCCGGCACGATCTCGACGCCGAGCGCCTCGGCCTCGGGCTTACCGGTCTCGGTGCGGATGGTCTCGGCGATCTCCGCGCGCCGGGCGACGATCACGCCGACGGCGGCGCGCAGGATCTCGGCACGTTCGGCGATGCCGCGCGCGGCCCAGGCCGGCTGAGCGGCGCGGGCACGCGCGACCGCGCTCCGCACCTCGGCGGTGGTGTCCACCTCGAGTTCGCCGATGCGCCGGCGATCCACCGGACTGTCCAGCGCCAGCGTGCGCCGGTCGCCCTCGGTCGTCGGCAGTGGGTGGACGATGGCCATGATCTTCCCCTCGGTCGGAACTGGCATTCCAGTGCGATTTCGGTTGTCACACAAGGGTTGTCGCAACCGCATCGATCGCACGGCGGGCGGCCCTCGTGACTTAGTAGACAACTTACCAAAACTGTCTACCCATTGCGAGAACTTGTTCTAGATTTCCGCCGGGCAGACACCTGCGGACCGCTCCGGCGCTACCGATAACCCCGCTTCAGCAGGTACTTGGCCCCCGCGCCGAAACCCTCCGGACTCAGCACGTCGAATCCGAAGGCATCGGCGAGCCGGTTGGTCGTGTTGAAGGCGGCGCAGACCGCCATGGCGTCCTCGACCTGGTGTGGTGACACCCCGGCGGACAGCACCTTTCGGACATCGTCGGCGGAGATCTCTCCGTCGCGGGACAGCTTGCCCAGCAGTAGCAGCGTCTCGCGCAGGCCCGCACCGATCGGCGCGGATTCCGGATCGTCGAGCACCGCACGGACTTTCGCCTCGTCGGCATAGGCCTGTCCCGCGGTCGCGGTGTGCGCACCGATACAGAACGCGGAGGCGTTGACCTTCGACACATACGCCGCCATCAGCTCCCGGTCGGCGACCGACCACTCGGAGGGGCCGCGCATCGCCGCGTGCGTGAACGCCTTCGCTCGCGCGCCGTAGAAGTCCGGCCGGTAGAACACCAGCTTCGCGGCATCGGGCAGCGGCTGACCGGAGAACAATCGAACGGCCCTGAACAGCAGTTTGGTTCCGGGCCGATAGTCGTGGTTCAGGACGTCCGGTCGCATCAGCCACGCTCCCGGGTCGCGTCGACGAGCGCGGCGAGTCCCGCGTCGTACTGGCGCGCGGACTGTCCGACCGCTGCCGCGATCACCAATTCGACGAGTTCGCCCTCACCAAACCCCGAGGCGCGCGCCGCGGCGAAGTCGGCATCGGTCACCTCGGTCGGCCGGGTCGCCACCTTGTCGACCAGTTCGCGCAGCTGCGGCGGTCCGGCGTTTCCGAAGGCTTGCGCCCGCTGTTCCCGCGGCGTTCTGCCGTCGCCGTGGAGCACCCGATCCACCAGATCTTGGAATACCTCGCGTTTGTCCCGCGCCATCTCGCCTCCTCACAGCCGGTTCCCGACGCGAGCCGTGACGGCAGGCGCCACGGACACGAATGTACCTCCGGAAGCCGGGTCCACATGCTCCACCAGCGAAATCGGGCTCGAGATCAGTTCTTCTCGCGGAGCAGGCGGTCGAGTCCCCCGGACAGAAAGGCGACCTGATCCTCGTAGTAGGCGGTCAGCACCTCGGCGGGCAGCGGATCGGGATGGCCATGCCAGTCCCCCGCACGGGCGAGCGCCTGCAGAAATCCCATGAGGGCGATGGCCCAGCGCGATTCCAGACGTGCGGGATCGGCCTCGGGAAAGGTGCGCCGCACCTGGACGTGCAGACGCTCGCGCAGGTTCTCCTCCACCACGCGCAGGGCGGGATGGTCGCGCGCCGAGACCTGGGTGACGATTCTGACCCACCGCATACCGCGGGTGCGGTGCCGCAGGAGCAGATCGCGGTAGGGCTCGGTGACGGCGCGCACCAGCTCCTCGGTGGTCGGCGCCTCGTCCCGTGCGCCGAGCCGGTCGGCATTGGCGCGAATGCTGTCGCGCACCGCGGCGCCGAGATCCAGCAGCACCGCGGTGATCAGGTCGTCCTTGGTGCCGAAGTGATAGTTGACCGACGCCGGCCCCAGGCCCGCGGCCGCGTTCACCGCGCGCACCGACACCGCGTCGACCCCGTGCGCGGCGAACAGACGCTCGGCCGTCTTGACGAGCCGGCCGCGGGTCGCGTTGCCCTGGCGGTTGGGCGCTGGAGCCGACATCAGACCACCTCCGTACTGGTTCGCTCGATCCGATATTCCGGCAACCCTATCTCATACGCACACGGAAAGTGTTGGGGTGCAGAGATTCTCGATCCATCTCGGTCACCGAGACAGGAAACTTTTGGATCAAGTGATCCATGTTAAGCAGGACACAGCGCGGTGAAGCAGATCACAGACGCGCCGTTCGAAGGAGACTCCGTGCACACGTCCGAATCCTTACGATTCGGGGCCTTCCTCGCCCCGTACCATCCACTGAACGCCGACCCCGCCCTGCAGCTGCGGCGCGATATCGATCTGATGGAACACCTCGATCACCTCGGATTCGACGAGGCGTGGATGGGTGAGCACCATTCGACCGGCGCCGAAATCGTGCCCGCGCCCGATGTTTTCATCGCGGCCGCGGCCGAGCGAACGCAGCGGCTTCGCTTCGGCACCGGCGTGGTGTCACTGCCCTACCATCACCCGCTGGTCACCGTCGACCGCATGACCCAGCTCGATCTGCAGACCCGGGGGCGGCTGATCTTCGGCACCGGGCCGGGCAAGATCCCACTCGACGCGCACATGATGGGGATCGACCCCTCCGACCAGCGGCGGCGCCAGGGCGAGGCGCTCGAGGCGATCCTGGCGCTGCTGCGCGGCGACGTGGTGAACATGTCCACCGATTGGTTCACGCTGCGCGACGCTCGCGCTCAGCTACCCACCTACGACCCGGCCGGGATCGAGATCGCCACGGCCTCCACCGTCTCCCCCAACGGCTCGGTGCTCGCCGGCACCCACGGCCTCTCACTGCTGTCGCTCGCCGCCAGCTCACCGGCGGGTTTCGATGTGCTGGACCGCAATTGGGGAATCTACGACAAGGTGTGCGCGGAGCACGGTCACAGCGCGGACCGTTCGCGGTGGCGGCTGGTCAATCCGATGTTCCTCGCCGAAACCCGGGCCGACGCCGAACGCGCCGTCGCGCGCCGGATCGGTTCGATGGCGGCCTATGTGAACCGCCAGACCGGACAGCGACCCGAGTGGGCCGAATCCGGACGGGGGATCATCGACCACTGGCGCAACGACAGCCTCGGCGAATTCGGCCAGGCCGTCATCGGGACACCGGACGAGGCGATCGCGCAGATCGAGCGGCTCCTCGACAAGACCGGCGGCTTCGGCACCCTGCTGATCCTGCATGTCGACATGGCCGACTGGGAGGACACCAAACGCAGCTACGAACTGTTCGCCTCGGAGGTGATTCCGCACTTCCGGCTGCGCAACCGCGGCCGCGAGGCGAGTCTGCAGTATGCCGAGGATCACCGCGACCGCCTCATCGGCGGACTGGTCACCGCGATCAGCAAGGCCCACACCGACTACTACGGCGAATCCGCCGCGACAGGAGCGTGAATCGATGCGTGCCGTGGGATATCTCGACGGGGAATTCGCTGTCACCGAGGTCGCCGATCCACCGGCTCCCGGCCCGGGCCAGGTGCGCATCGCGGTCGCCGCCTGCGGCATCTGCGGCAGCGACCTGTCGATGGCCAAGGATGCCGGGCGGTTCGTGCAGGTCGCGGCGGACAGCGGTTATCCGCTGGCCACCTTCGACATCGCGCGACCCGTGGTGCTGGGACACGAATACGCCGGGACGATCGTCGAAACAGGTTCGGGCGTCACGGATTTCGCGGTCGGCGACCGCGTGGCGGGCATCGGGCTGGCCACCGAGGCCGGCACCGGCATCCCGACGATCATCGGCTATTCCAACGACTATCACGGCGCGTTCGGCGAGCACATCGTGGTGGACAGCGTCTGGGTCCGGCATGTGCCGGACGGGCTGTCGCTGGAGCATGCCACGCTGGCCGAACCGCTGCACGTCGGCGAGATGCACGTGCAGCAGTCCGGTCTGCGCGCCGGTGATTCGGCCCTCGTGATCGGCTGTGGCGCCATCGGTCTGGGAGCGATCATCGCCGCCAAGGCGCACGGCGCGGGTGTGGTCGTCGCCTCCGAACCGTCTCCCAAGCGCCGCGCCCTGGCGCTCGCGGTAGGTGCGGACGTCGCCGTCGACCCCGCCGAACAGGAT
This sequence comes from Nocardia violaceofusca NBRC 14427, assembly GCF_963869435.1. NCBI lineage: Bacteria > Bacillati > Actinomycetota > Actinomycetes > Mycobacteriales > Nocardiaceae > Nocardia > Nocardia violaceofusca. Next base: position 115,154 of record NZ_CAWMPM010000013.1, on the reverse strand, counting down.
CCGATACAGGTGTGGAACGACCTTGTCGCGGAGCGTCATTCGCTCGTCGACCCGGGCGCCGCGGGCACGCTGATCGCCTACGAATGCAGCGGCCGGCCGGGCATGCTCGACACCCTCATGCACGGGTTACCGTTCAATTCGCGCATCCAGGTACTGGCCGCGGGATTCGCCACCGAGACGATCGTTCCGGTGGTGGGCCAGTTCCGCCGCATCGCCGTCAATTTCGGGCACGGTCCGTACGAGGACGCCTACGACATCACGCTGCGGCGCCTGGCGTCGGGCGAGATCGACGCCGAGGCGATCATCACCGGCCGCGTGGGACTCGACGGGGTCGCCGACGCGTTCGCCGCCCTGCGCGCACCCGACGAACACGTGAAGATCCTGGTCCTGCCGGAGCGACGATGAGGCCGCGGCGGCGAATACCGGGCGCCCACCGGCCTCGCGAATTCCCCGCCAAACTAGTTGGACGTCCGATAATCTCCCGCCTATGAGTCTCGATCCCCGCACGCACACCATCGACGGGGTGCTGCACCGTTCGGCGGCGAAGGTCCCCGGCCGCACCGCGCTGACATTCGACGGCCGGGCCTACACCTACCGGGAACTCGACGCCGCGGTCACCCGGGCGGCGACCCATCTGCTCGACCTCGGCCTGGTCGCGGGCGATCGGGTCGCCGCCTACGGCACCAATTCCGACGCGTACGTGATCGGATTCCTGGCCTGCGCCCGGGCCGGCCTGGTGCACGTTCCGGTCAACTACGCCCTGAAGGGTGGGGAGCTGAGTTATCTCGTCTCGCAGTCGGGTGCGCGGGCCGTCCTTGTCGACCCCGCGCTGATCGGCACTCTCGACCAAGTGCGCGGCGACCTCACCTCGGTCGAGTACGTCGTACCGCTGCGCGATGCCGGCGGATCGCTGCGAGCCGTCGCCGACGCGGCGGGCGAGGTCTCCGATTTCTCGTCCCGGGCGGCCGCGACCGACCTCGCCCAACTGCTCTACACCTCGGGAACGACGTCGAAACCCAAGGGCGCCATGATGACTCACGAGGCGCTCGTCTTCGAGTACGTCTCGTCGGTGATCGCGCTGGACCTGCGTCCCGACGACAATCCGCTCGTCGCCATGCCGCTGTACCACTCGGCGGGCATGCACGTGTTCATGCTGCCCTACCTGTCGGTCGGCGCGACCGTGCACCTGATGGCCACTCCGGACATCCCGGAGATTCTGCGCCGGGTCGAACAGGACCGGATCGGTTCGCTGTTCCTCGCCCCGACCGTCTGGGTGCCGCTGGCCAACCACCCCGACCTCGACCGCCGCGACCTCTCCTCGCTGCGCAAGGCACAGTACGGTGCCTCGATCATGCCGGTGACGGTGCTGAACCGGCTGCGCGAACGCTATCCCGACCTGGGCTTCTACAACTGCTTCGGGCAATCGGAGATCGGGCCGCTCGCCACGGTGCTGCGCCCGGAGGAACATGCCGAACGGCCGTCGTCGTGCGGACGGCCGGTGTTCTTCGTGGAGACCCGCGTCGTCGACACCGACGGCAACGACGTCGGCCCCGGCGAGCCGGGCGAAGTCCTCTACCGCTCGCCACAGCTGTGCCGCGGTTACTGGGACAATCCGGCCGCGACCGCGGAGGCGTTCCGCGACGGATGGTTCCACTCCGGCGACCTGGTGACGCGGGATGCCGACGGCTACATCACCGTCGTGGACCGGATCAAGGACGTCATCAACACCGGCGGCATCCTGGTGGCCTCCCGCGAGGTCGAGGACGCTCTCTACACCCATCCCGCCGTCGCCGAGGTCGCGGTCATCGGCATCCCGGACGAGAAGTGGATCGAGGCCGTCACCGCCGTCGTGGTCCTGCACGAAGGCCGCGAGGCGACCGCCGATGAACTGATCGCGCACGTCAAGGATCTGATCGCACCGTTCAAGGTGCCCAAGCGCATTCGCTTCGCCGCGGCGCTCCCCCGCAACCAGAGCGGAAAACTACTCAAACGCGAACTGCGCGAACCGATGACGACAGCGGACTGAGCGGATCACCACGGCGCTCGACCACCACTGCGCTCGATCACCAAGGCGCTCGATCACCACGGCCCGATGACGTGTTCGAGCAGGGCCAGCGCGAACGCGCCCACCACCGCCAGCCCGAATCCCGCCGCGGTGGTGAGCGCCAGCGCGCGCCCCAGCCGGAGGCCGTGCGCGCGCACGATCATCAGTCCCGCCGCACCACCGAGTACGGCCAGCAGCATGCCGCCGCCCATCACGAGATAGAACACCGCGGCCAGCGCCGCGTTCACCGCCTCGCGCAGTCCTTCGGCGTACTCACCGAACGGAATCGGAAACCGATAGACGCTCGCCACCATCGCCGCGGCCACCGGCGCGGTGAGCACGGCCGCCAGCGCACCCCACAGCACGCCCACCCACAGGGCCACCCCCGATACGCCACGCGGCTCCCCCGCCGGACCGCCGTCCCCGAACCTCATACCTGACCTCGCGTTCCACCTGTCGCCGGGCACTCGCGCACGCGCCGGGCCCGAATGCCCGGCTCCGCCAGAGCAAACCAGACCGACGCGCCGCACCGGCAGATGGGTACCGTGGCGCGCACCGGCTCTCGTCCCGGCAGCCGGATCGTGCGGTCGACGCGGCGGCCGATCGGTGGTCCGGGTCATCACCGATGTCCTAGGGTTGTTCGCGGCGGCCCACCTGCCCCACCCGTGCCCGACCCGAGGCCGCGCCCCGCATCGGATGATCAGAAACGGGAGACATATGGACGGCAGCCGCAACGCACTGCTCCACGGTCCCCTGTTCTCCCGCCGGAATCCGCTGGACCGCAGCAATGCCGCGAGCCGGATCAGCGCCTACGTCTACGGCAATATCCTCATTCTCGCCGCGTTGATCCCGGTGACCACCACCGAGGAGCATGTCGGAATCCTGATTGTCATCGGCACCGCGCTGTCGACCTTCGTCGCGCACGCCTTCGCCGAGGGTGTCGGCCAGGCGGTGCGGGAGAACCGCGCGCTCACGCCGCGGCAGCGGTGGGAGGATCTGCGCGATTCGGTGCCGATTCTCAGCTCCGCGGTACTGCCGTCGATCATCCTGGCGTGCGCCGCCTTCGACTGGCTCGCACCCCGCACCGCCCAGATCGTCGCCGAGGTGGCGATGCTCATCCGCATCGGCGGCATCGTCTTCGTGATCGAACGGCTCAAAGGCGCCCGGCCCGGCCGCTCGACCATCCTCACGGCACTGCTGCTGACCGCCGTCGCGACGACGGTGGTCGTCGTCAAGATCGTCCTCACCCACTGAACGGGTTCGGCTACCCCGCCTCGACCGCGGCCAGTGCGCGCACGTCGGCGGCATCCTGCGACCGGTCCGCGAACTGCGGATAGGTCGGGTACTCGATACCCGAGATGTACTGCACCGTCCGGACCACCTGGGACGAATAACCGAATTCGTTGTCGTACCAGCAGTACAGGATCGCGGTGTCGCCCTCGACGATGGTGGCGTTGGCGTCGATGATCGAGGCCGCGCGCGAGCCGATGAAATCGCTGGACACCACATCGGTGGCGGCGGTGTAGTCGAGATTGCGGCTCAGCGGACCGGCCAGCGACACCTGCCGCAGGTACTCGAGCACCTCGGATTTCGTCGTCTCCCGCTCGAGCTGCAGGTTCAGGATGGCGACGGACACGTCCGGGGTGGGGACGCGAATCGAGTTACCGGTGATCTTGGCCTTGAAGTCCGGCATCGCCTTGGCGACGGCGGAGGCGGCGCCGGTTTCGGTCAGAACGAGGTTGAACGGCGCGGAGCGGCCGCGACGATCCGCCTTGTGATAGTTGTCCAGCAGGTTCTGATCGTTGGTGAACGAGTGCACGGTCTCCACGTGGCCGCGGGTGATGCCGAATTCGTCGTCCATGGCCTTGAGCGGCGGCACGATCGCATTGGTGGTGCAGGAGGCGCACGAGAAGATCCGCTGCGTCAGATCCAGATCACGGTGGTTGACGCCGTGCACGATATTCGGGACGTCGCCCTTACCGGGCGCGGTGAGAACCACCTTCGCGATACCGGGACGCAAGTGCTGCGACAGCCCCTCGCGATCGCGCCACTTGCCGGTGTTGTCGATCAGGATCGCGTCGGAGATCCCGTACTCGGTGTAGTCGATCGTCGCCGGATCGTCGCTGTAGATGAACTTGATGACATTGCCGTTGGCGATGATCGTGTCGTTGTCGGCGTCGACCTTGATGGTGCCGTTGAAGTGCCCGTGCACGGAATCCCGGCGCAACAGCGACGCGCGCTTGGCCAGATCACCGTCACCGCCGCGGCGGACCACCACCGCACGCAGGTTCAGGCCGTTGCCGGAGCCGACCTTCTCGATCAGCAGACGGGTCACCAGCCGGCCGATCCGGCCGAAGCCGTACAGCACGACATCGCGCGGGCCCGGCGACTGCGCCTTGTTGCCGCCGATCACCTCGGCCAGGACCGCCTCGGTGAATTCACGAACCGACAGCCCGCGGTCGTCGGCGCGATAGGCCACGACCAGCTGACCGAGATCGATCTTGCAGGGGCCGAGGTCCAGTTCGTCCAGGACGCGCAGGAACGGCAGCGTCTCGTCCACCGACAGCTCTTCGCCCTCGATCTGGCGCGCGAACCGGTGCGTCCGCAGAATGCTGATCACCGACCGGTTCACCAGCGACCGGCTGTGCAGCAGCACCGTCACACCCTTCGCCCGATACAACGTGCCGATGATGGGGATCATCGCCTCCGCGGCGGCTTCCTGGGCGTTCCAGCGGTCAAGTTGTTCGGTAGTCAACGCAGGTCCTCGGTTTCCTCGACGGGTACGCCACATCGATGCTAATGAGGGCCTGGATTTCACCGACGGCGGATCCCTGGCGGTGAGGTTTTCCAGTGGCGCCGCGCACACCGCCGCGGCGTACCGCCGTCACTCTCGCCGCAGCCGCGGTGGGTTGCGGCGGCGGATCTGCAACAGGTCGGTGGCACAGCGGCACACCGGATGCAGAGCATCGGCGAGTTCTTCGGTGAGGACGTTCGCGGCGGGGGTGTAGACGCTCAGCACTCCGACCACCGCACCGTCGTCGTCGGACAGCGGCTGGCACCGCACCGCCTGCACTCCCCACAACCGTAGTTCCGCGCCGCACCCCGGCCACCGGGAGCTGCCGGCGAGATCGGTGATCACGATCGGGACACCGGTCGCCGCCGCCTCGCGGGCGGGGCTGTCGGGGTGCAGCAGCTGCGCCTCCTCGACCATGCGCGCGCGGTGCGTGGTTGCCGCGACGATCTCGAGTACCGTGCTGCCGTGCGCGGTGACCCCCGCCATCGGCGATCCCGGCAGGGCACGCAGCAGCGCGGCGACTCCGGCCGCCGAGACAGGCGACACACCGGCGCGACCGGGCGGGTCACTGTGCATAACGGACCTCGATCCGACGCGACGAGTCAACGTGAGCGGCGGCATACCGCACCCGGCAAAACCGAGTCGAGGTATGACGACCAGTCTTCGAGTGCCCCGCTGCCCGTCGCGGCAAACCCGGTCCGGGCGGGCCGCATTCGGCCCGTCGGCGCGCGCAGACCGAATGTCCGTCCGGTACAAGCCGTTTGCGTCGTTGCGCCGAGTACGCGAGGTCACCGTTTCGTGGCGCGCCGCCGGGGTACCCATCGACAATCCGCACTCGGAACGACTTCGTCACCGGCCGAGGGCCCGTCACCACAGGAGGTGTGCTGTATGGACGATCTCCAGCGCAGAGTGCTGACCGCGTTGACATCCGCGCGGCGTGGGCTGAAGACCGCGGACGCACGCCTGCTGGAGCGTCGAATCGTGGGTCTGCGCGCGGAAGTCGACGCCGCCGGCTATCCCCGGCCCCAGCACCTACGCCTCAAGGCGTCGTGCGCGGAGGCACTGGCGGCGGCCAGGTGGACACTGGGGCGGCCGAATCCGCAGGCCTTCCGGCCGGCGATGCAGGCTGCCTCGTAGCCCTGCTCAGCCCCGGTCGTCCGGGATCAGCGAGTCGAGATAGACCGACGCGATCTCCTCGAGTCCACGCTGATCGACCGGACCGAAGCGGTCGAGTTCGGGACTGTCCAGATCGAAGACGCCGATCACGGTGTCCTCGTGGATCAACGGCACCACCAGTTCGGACCTGCTCGCCGGATCACAGGCGATATGGTCGGGCACCGCGTGCACGTCGGCGACACGTTGCGTCTGCCGGGTTCGCGCCGCCGCACCGCAGACGCCCCGGTCCAGCGCGATGCGCACGCAGGCCGGGCGGCCCTGGAACGGGCCGACCACCAGTTCGTTCCCGTCGAAGAAATAGAATCCCACCCAGTTCAGACCGGGAAGACCGTGATAGACCAGCGCGGAAAGGTTGGCGGCGTTGGCAATCCGATCGTGTTCACCCGCCACGAGCGAACGGGCGGATGCCGCGAGCTCCCGATAGCGCTGTTCGTCCGCGCGGTCGTCGCGGATGCCGGCGGCGCTCATGCCGCACCTTCGTAGTTCACGAGTAGATGTTCCCCTCTTGATCGTCGCGGATGGTTCGAACGTCTCAGCCGGGCTCTCCCTTCCGTCCCGGCAGGCGGGATCGGCAGGCGGCGCCGTGCCGGATCCGTGTTTTCGTTGTGCCATGGCTTCAGCGGAACGGATTCGAGCAGCGGTGCACCGGTATCTCGAGGCGGTGGGCTCGGGATCCGCCGCCGATGTGGCGGCATGTTACAGCGAGGACGCCACCGTGGAGGATCCGTTCGGCTCGCCGCCGCACGTCGGCCGGGCCGCGATCGAAAAGTTCTACGGCGCATTGGATTCCGCGCATATGCGAACCGAGCTGCTCGACCTGCGGATCGCGGGCGGCGCGGCGGCGTTCCGGTTCCGGGTGGTGACCGAGACCGGCTCTCGCACCACGACGATCGAACCGATCGATGTGATGACCTTCGACGAGGACGCGCGCATCACCGGTATGCGCGCGTTCTGGTCACCGGAGGACGTGCGCGTCGACTGAGTGCCGTGGGTCATCGCAGCGCGGGAATGACCTCACGCTCGAACAACTCCACCCCGGACAGGTCGTAGGCCGACTCGGGGAAATTGTGGATCGCGTAAGCCAGACCGAGATCGCGGACCCGGGACAGGTTTTCGATGATCTGTTCCGGTGTGCCGACCGCGGGTGAATCGGCGTAGAGCTTGGTGACCCAGTCCTGCGCGGCGTCCGCCCCGAGAGCGGGGGTCAGCCGAGAAGCGAGGGCGTCCAGCCGTTCACGCACCTCCGCCTCGGTCGCGCCGATCACGGTGTTGAAGTTGGAGCTGCGGGTGATCGCGTCGAAATCTGTTCCGACGGCGGCGCAATGGTCGCGCAGCAGCTCGGATTTGCGGGTGAAGGTTTCGGGATCGCCCGCGAAGTTGGTGTACTGCGCGTATTGCGCGGCGATGCGCAGCGTGACCTTTTCTCCCCCGCCCGCGACCCAGATCGGAATACCGCCCTCCTGGAGCGGCAACGGATACACCCGGGCGCCGTCGACCTGGTAGTACTTGCCGTCCAGGGTGGCGGTGCCGGTGGTCCACGCCTGACGGAAGATCTGCACTCCCTCGTCGAGGCGACCCAAACGCTCACCCGCGGAAGGGAATCCGTAGCCGTAGGCGCGCCACTCGTGCTCGTACCAGCCGCCGCCGATCCCCATCTCGACCCGGCCGCCCGATACCAGATCCACGGTCGCGGCGACCTTGGCGAGGTAGGCCGGATTCCGGTAGCTGATCGCCGTGCACATCTGCCCGAGCCGGATGCGCGTCGTGGTGGCGGCGAAGGCCGACATGAGCGTCCACGCCTCGTGCGTCGCTTCCTCGGTGGGAACCGGCACGGTGTGGAAATGGTCGTAGACCCACAGCGATTCCCAGTCTTGTCCGGCGTCGGCCCGCTGCGCCAGATCCCGCATCACACCCCATTGCGCCCCCGGTTCGATGCCGACCAGGTCCAGTCGCCAGCCCTGGGGAATGAAGATGCCGAAACGCACGCCGCGCCTCCTCGTCGAGAGAACAGATCCGGCGGTCACTTTTCCCACCGATGCGCCCGCGGGCAAGAGTTCGGCGCTCGGCGCGCCGAACTTCTCCGCGGCCCGGATATGCGCGGACCCGGCGAATCCGCGATCGGTTCACCGGGTCCGCGGGGACTTCGTCAGAGCAGAACGTCGATCAAATTGATGAGGATCGATCCCAGACCCGAGGCCAGAGCTCCGACAACCGCGATGATTCCGTTGATCACAGCGTTCCTTTCTCCCAGCGTTCCGTTGGCAAACCACGAAGTATTCGATGTCGACGCTCATGTCGGATTGGTCCGACCTGCGCGGGCACCGGCGCAGATGATCGTCACGATCGATCGCCGGCGCGCGCCACGCGCGTGAGCCACTCGGCCAGCAGAGCGCGCAGCAGTTCCGGTTGCTCGTGCGGGAGGGCGTGTCCGGCCTCGGCGACCACGACGAGCGAGGCGTGCGGACAGCGCTCGAAAAGATCGATCGCCGCCGCGTAACCGACCGTCGAATCCAGGCGCCCGGCCACGATCGTGGTCGGCCCCGGATAGGGCGGTGTGGCGTCCGGGCTCAGCTGCCACCGCTCACCGATGCGCTGCGCCGCGGCCCGATCGACCAGCTCGGCGGCGGGTGCGACGACACGCTCGTAGCGGTCGAGCATGGCCGGGGTCTGGACGACGAAGTAGCCGCGGAAATCGTCGTCGCCGAGATCGCCCGGCCCGGCCACGACGCGATGCGCGGGAAGGTCACGCACTCCCGGCAACAGCGGGCACACCAATGCCAGGCCGGCCACCCGGGTGACGCGCCGCGCGGCCATCGCCTGCGCGTAGTACCCGCCCGCCGAGTGGCCGACGAGCAGGAAATCACCACCGGTGACCGCGTCCGCGAAGCGCAGCAGCGCGTCGAGTACATCGTCCGCGCTGCGCAGTGTGCCGGGTGCGGCGGTGTGTCCCGCACCGGGCAGGTCGGGGTAGATCCGCCGCAACCCGGCGGCATCGCCCAGAACCGGTTCGAAGCACGCCTCGGCCTCGCGGTGATCGACACCCGCGCCGTGCAGCACCACCACCGGACGGCCCGTGCCGTGCTCCACGTAGTGAAAAACGACCTCGCCCGCGCGCAGCTCCATGCCCCGCAAGCTACCCGGCCGGTCCCGCTGTCGTCGGTGACACGGAGGTGCGAGCATGGGGCGGTGAGTGTGTCCGCGAGTGAACCGCTGCCGGATTCCGGAAGGCCGGAGTCCGGCCTTGCGGGATCCGGGGTTTCGGGGCCGGGGGCACTCGAAGCGCTGCGGATTCCGCTGACCGGCTACTGCTACCGGATGCTCGGTTCGTCGGCCGATGCCGACGACGCGGCGCAGGAGACGCTGATCCGCGCCTACACAAGATTCGACAGTTTCGACCCCGAGCGCGGCCGGCTCTCGACGTGGGTGCATGCCATCGCCACCAATATCTGCCTGGACATGCTGCGCTCGGCGCGCCGCCGCATGCTCGTGTGGGAAGGTCCGGTATCCACCGGTTTCGACCCGGACGCGGTGGTGCCCGCCGACCGATGGCTCGACCCGGTCGCGGACGCACGAGTGCTCGACCCGGCCGACCGCGTCGTCCGCCGCGAGTCGGTGCGGTTGGCCTTCGTCGCGGCACTGCAACATCTGCCGCCACGCCAGCGGGCGGTGCTGGTCCTGCGCGAGGTGCTGGCGTTCAGTGCCGCCGAAACCGCGACCATGCTCGAGGTCAGCCCGGCCGCGGTCAACAGCGCCCTGCAACGCGCCCGCACCACCCTGGCCGCGGTCCGGCCTTCCGCCACCGATCCGCTCGATCCCGGCGACCCGGACGACCGGGACCTGGTGCGGCGCTACGTCGCGGCCTTCGAGAGTCACGACGTCGACGGTCTCGCCGCGCTGCTGTGCGAGGACGCCGAATCCGGTATGCCGCCGTTCGCCTGGCGACTGAGCGGGCGCGATCTCATCGTCTCGGTCTTCGCGGCGGGCGACGCGTGTGCCGGCGATCGACTGGTACCGGTGCGGATGAACGGTTCGGTCGGATTCGGTCAGTACCGCCCCGGCACCGACGGTGTGCTGCGCCCCTTCGCACTGCTCGCGATCCAGGCGCGGGCGGGGCTGATAGCGCGGCAGGTGACCTACCTGGACAGTGGCGACCGGTTCGCCGAATTCGGGCTTCCGCCGATTTTCCGGGCGCCCACCGATGAATTCTCGCCGTCGGGTTCGTAGCAGAGGTGACCACTCCCTACGATCGAAACGACGGAGTCATGACCTCGACCGACACCGACACCACCGTCCTGCGCGAGCACACTGTGGCCGAGCGCCGACGCCTCGCGGACCTGCTCGCCGGCCTGACGCCGGAGCAGTGGGCCGCGCCCTCGCTGTGTGAGGGCTGGCGAGTCCGTGAGGTGCTCGCCCACATGACGATGCCCTACCGCACAACCACGTGGTCGTTCGTGCGCGGGCTGGCCGGTGCGCGTTTCTCGTTCCACCGCTACGCCGACCGGGCCGCGCGCGCCGACACCGCGCGGATGAACGATGCGGAGCTGCTCGCGTCGCTGCGCGACAACGTCGAACACCCGTGGCGTCCGCCGGGCGGTGGTGTGGTGGGCGCGCTGAGCCACGACGTGATCCACGGCCTGGACATCACCGAGCCCCTGGGCCTGCCGCCCGCCCCGCCGGAACGGATCGCCCTCGTGCTCGACCAGGCGAGCCCGAAGTCGCTGCGCTACTTCGGCGTCGACCTGACCGGCCGGCAGCTGCGCGCCTCCGACGCACCGGTCGCGCTGGGGTCGGGGACGCCGATCACGATGTGCGCCAAGGACATTCTGCTCACCGTCACCGGCCGCCGCCCGCTGCCGGCCGACTGACGGCGCCGGCCCGGGCACGGGCCGGCCGGGCCCGCCGTGCTCACAGGCCGCCGAGGCGTGCGAGCACGGCGAAGGCCGCATCGTCGGCCGACCACAGCGCGTTGATCTCCGCGCGCGTGGCCTCGGCGGTGGCGGGGTTCTGCAGCGCCAGCCCGTTGGTCCAGACCACCACGTTGTAGCCCAAATCGGCGACCTGGAGCAGCGGCCCGGTGGCCACGCCCTGACCGAACAGCCGATCGAGTCCCTCACCGACGAAATAGAAGCGCCACAGCGGCCCGAGGTCGGCGTTGTATACCTGCTTCGTGCGATCGACGATCCGATCGCCGCTGCGGGCGATGGCGTCGACGATGTGGAAGAAGTCCGGCGCGTTCTCCGGTCTACTGCCGACCGCGGCGACCGCGTAGGCGAGGTCGACCGTCAGGTGCGCGTTGTACCCGGCCATCGCGACCCGCGCGGGCGACTGGTCGCATTGCCCGGCCAGCTGAAAATACCAGGCCCAGTGGGGCTCCGGCGCGCCGTCGGTGAACTCGGCGTGCAGATTCACCAGGAACCGGCGCAGCAGTTCGTAACTGATCGCGTGGGCGTATTCCGGATCGACGAACGCGGTGGGATCGTGCTGCAACGGCAACACCGGATCCTGCTCCACGGCGTCGAGCCCCACATCGAACAGGCCCCGCCGATCATGATGGGAGGTAAGGATTTCGGTGATCCGATGATTGCGCGACACCGCCTCGTCGAACCGGTCGAGGGTGGCGCCGGCGCCGATGGTCGTGGTGTCCGACAACTCGGCAACGGTCCGGATCTCCGTCGGCGACAGCGGTGTGCCGCACCGGGTGTCGGCCACGGCCCCGGCCTGCGGCGCGGCCGCGATCAGAGTCGAAAAAGCAAGAGCCACAACGATCGACGCGGCACGGAGCATACGGTGACCATCCTGTCCGGTGACGTACGGCGGTGTTGCCGATACGGTACTGCTGTTCACTCCGAGGCCGTGCGCGCGGTCTCGGTGCCGGCCGCCGCCGCATGGTCGCCGCGGACACGATCCTCCAGCCGGGCGCCCTCGATGTCGAGGTCCGGGACGAGACGCCCGAACCAGCGTGGGTGGTACCACATCCGGTTGCCGACCAGCGCCATCACGGCCGGCACCAGTGTCAGCCGCACCACGAAGGCATCGAGCAGCACGCCGACCGCCAGCGTGAACGCGAGCGGTTTGACGATGGGGTTGTCGACGGAGACGAAGGCGACGAACACCCCGAACATGATGAGCGCGGCGGCCGTCACCACCCGGGCGGAATGTGCCACTCCGTTCTGCACCGACGAGATCGCGTCGGCGGTGTGGCTGTGTTCCTCCTTGATCCGCGACACCACGAAGATCTGGTAGTCGCTGGAGAGGCCGAAGATGATGGCCAGGATGATGATCGGCAGAAAACTCAGCGTCTGCCCCGCGGTGACATCGAAAAGTCCCGCACCCCAGCCCCATTGGAATACGGCGACCTGCGCCCCCAGCGCGGAGAACACGGACAGGACGAACCCGGCGATCGAGGACAGCGGAACGAGCACCGTGCGAAATGCGATGGTCAGCAGGACCAGTGCCAGCCCGACGACGACGCCGAGGAAGACCGGCAGCGCACCCGCCAAGCGGTCGGAGGTGTCGATATTCGCCGCGGTCGTCCCGCCGACCAGGTAACTCACGCCGAGATCTCCGGTCAGGCGCGGGCGATCGTCGCGCAGACGGGTGACCAGATCCGCGGTGGCGTCGTCGGTGGGTCCGGTCTTCGGAATCACCTGGACCAGTACCAGATTGTCGCCGGTGCCCGCGGGCTGCACGAGCGCCACGTTCGGTTCCTGCTGCAATCGAGCGATCAGCGTCTGCACGGCGTCGGGGGCGCCCGCGTGCGTGGTGTCGGTGGGCAACAGCAGCGGGCCGTTGAAGCCGGGCCCGAACGAATTGTCCACGAGCACGAAGGCTTTGTGGGCTGTACTCGTGTCCGGCTGGGACGCGCCGCTGGGCAGGCCGAGATCGAGCCGCGTCACCGGCAGGGCCAGGATCACGAGCACCGCGATACCGAGAATCAGCAGCGGTATCCGGAAGCGGGTGACGGTGCGCCCCCAGGCGTGCCCGACGGTGCGTTCGGGTTCGTTCGCGGCGATGCGCGCGACCGTTTCCGGGCGTCCGGGATGCAGCGGCGGTGAGATGAACTTCGCCACCGTCTCGCCCGCGAGGCTCAGCAGCGCCGGTAACAGCGTCAGGGCGACCAGCATCGCGACGAGCACCGCGCCCGCCGCGGTCAGGCCCATCACGGTCAGGAAAGGGATGTTGGCGACCGACAGTCCGCACAGGGCGATGATCACCGTCACCGCGGCGAAGACCACCGAACTGCCCGCCGTGCCCACGGCCAGCGGAATCGACTCCGCCACTGTCGTTCCGCGCAGGATGTTGTTGCGGTGCCGCGACAGGACGAACAGCGCGTAGTCGATTCCGCAGGACAGTCCCAGCATCAAAGCCAGCGACATCGCCGCCGAGGGCACATCCACGAATGCCGCCACCCCCAGCACACCGGTCACGCCGATCCCCACCCCGATCAACGCGGTGAGCACCGGAAGTCCGGCCGCCACCACCGCACCGAAGGTGATCAGCAGAATGACGAATGCCGCGGCGATACCGACTATTTCGGGACCCTCGGGGATCTCGGCGGTGAATCCCGGGTAGACGGCTCCGGAGAATTCGACCTGCATTCCGGTCGCCCGCGCAGGCGTCGCGACCCGGGTGACCTCGTCGAGTGTGCTCTGGGCGACCTCACCCGCGGAGACCGAGAACTGCACACTTCCCAGCGCGGCCCGCTGATCGGGTGAGATCGCATGGGCGTCGAAGGGATCCACCACGGTCGCGACCTGCGGCAGGCCCCGGAAGCCGGCCATGGCCTGCTCGATGTCGGCATGGGGTTGTGCGTCGGTGACCTTCGCACCGCCGGGCGCCGCGAACACCACCTGCATCTGGGCGCCGCTGTAAGCGGGCATCCGCTGCTGCAGCAACGACACCGCATCCTGCGACTCCGTCCCCGGGACGGTGAAATTGTCGGTGGTCCGGCCACCCGATCCGACCCCGAATCCGATCGCGCCGCCGAGTAGGACGATCCAGATGACCAGCACCCACCAGCGATGCCGGGTTACCAGACCACCGAGCACGAACAGGTATCGCGACATCGAATTCCTCGATTCGATCGGCCTATCGACACATCGGACCATCATCGACCATCGCGCACACGGCCGTCGAGGGCGGCACGCTGGGCGCTCCCGCTAACCTTCGGCAGACCCACCCGGGCGCACGTGCGCGCGCATGCCCTGCGGGCCGAACAGGATGAGGAGTTCGACCACGCCGCCGTCGGCGCTGCCCAGCCAGTGGGGTACCGAGGTGTCGAATTCCGCCGCCTCGCCCGGCGGCAGGGTCAGGTCGCGGTCGCCGAGCACCAGCCGCAGCCGGCCGTTGAGCACGTAGAGCCATTCGAAACCCTCGTGCGTCTGCGGTGTCGGTTCCTGCGGTTCGGGTCGCGCGGGGATGATCATCTTGAACGCCTGCACGCCGCCGGGCCGCCGGGACAGCGGCACGAACGTCATGCCGTATCGCCGGAGCGGTTTGAGGTGGATGCGCGGATCGCCGGTGCGCGGGGCGCCAACCAGGTCGTCGAGCGGGACGTTGTAGGTGCGCGAGAGCGGCAGCAGCAATTCCAGCGTCGCCCGCCGCTGCCCGCTCTCCAAGCGCGACAACGTACTTTCCGACACCCCGGTGCTCGCCGCGAGGTCGGCGAGGGTGATCCCGCGCTCGCGGCGCAACGCGCGTAACCGCGGACCCACCGCGCCGAGTACCTCGTCCGTTTCGTCAGCCATCGGGCCATCTTGCCGGAACAGCAAGATTTCGTGCCGATTCGCGACGGCGGCGGCAAGGCTGAACGGGTACGAGCGCACACCGATCGCGAAGGAGCCGCCATGCCTGCCGCCGCCCGCCGGAAGGACACCCCACCGCCGCGGACCGGAACCGATGAGCTCGCAGTGCTGCGCGGGTTCCTCGACTACCTGCGCACCGGCGTCGCCGCGAAGGTCGAGGGTGCACCCGAGCCGCAGGTCCGAGCCGCCGCGGTGCCGTCGGGCACCACTCTGCTCGGTCTGCTGGTCCACCTCACGGCCGTCGAACGCTCGATGTTCCTCGGCGACACAGTGACCGACTGGCAAGCGACGTTCCGGGCCGCGCCGCACGATGGCGTGGCCGAGGTGGTCGCCCGCTACCGCGACGCGGTCGCATGCGCGAACGAGGTACTCGACGGATGCACCGATCCCGCCGCGCCGCTGCCGGGACTCCCGGGCCCCAGCGTGCGCTGGGCGCTGGCCCACATGATCGAGGAGACCGGCCGCCACGCCGGTCACGCCGATATCCTGCGCGAACTGATCGACGGCACGACCGGACGCTGAGAATTCACCGATCGATGCGCGGACGGACGGCGAAGACCTCGTGCATTTCGGTGCCGACCAGCCGCGGGTCCTGGCGGGTCTGCGCCGACATGCCCTGCCGCGTGAGCAGGTCGCAGACCTCGCGCAGACGGCCGTCGCGATCGTGGACCTCGGCGACGACGACGTGGATGCGCCGCCAGTCCGCGGCGGTGATGCCGAGCAGCACTTCCCATTCCGCGCGTTCGACGTCGACTTTGAGCAAGCCGACCTCGCATCCTCGGCAATGCTGGTCCAGGATCGCCGACACGGTGGTGACTCCGACCTCGAGTTGCACGCCGTCGTGCAGACCCTGTGTGATGACCGCGATGGCGCTGTCCTCCAGCCCGTTGTTGCGCAGATAGGTGGCGGTCGCTTCGTCGTCGGCCGCGCGATCGGCGAAGAAGCCGGAATTCGCCGTCGCGCGCGGGTACCAGGTGAAGGGCCGGGTCCCCGGCATCGCGCCGACCGCGGTCCGCAGCGATATCCCACCGGGAACATGTGCCGCGATATTGCGGTCCAGGCATCGGAAGGTCATCGGCACCGGTTCGACCGCGATGACGCGGGTGCCGGGGCAGGTGTCGGCGAACATCATCGCGCTCAGGCCGATATTGGCACCGATGTCGAGAACGACCTGGCCGGGACTGAGGAATTCGGCCGCGCGGCGGTAGAACCCGTCCGCCGCGGTCGTCTCCCCCCACAGCATTCTGGCTTCTGCAGGACTGGTGCAGGTCACCGTTCTGCCGTCATCGAGTCGCACATGTTGCAGAGTGGTCAGCATTGTTCCATGAACCTTTCGAGGACGGGGCCTACGACGGCCAGCGCACGGGGATGGCTCAATTCGAGATGGCGGGCGTCGACCACGACGTTGTGGATGTCGCCGCCCACGTAGGGCCGCCAGGTGTCGGCGAGAGCGTCGTGTTCCGGGTGATCCTGTCCGGCGGTGAACAGGATCAGGTCACCGTCGAAGACTTCGGGCCGATGGCGGGTGGAGATATCGCCGGCGGTGCGGAAGCTCGCCATGACCCGATCCGTCTGTTCGGCGGTGAACAGTCCGGTCGCGATCACCTGCTCGCGGATGACCTCCCATGCTTGTTCGTGCGTGCTCACCACCAGCTCGTCGCCCAGGTCGAACAGCTCGCGCCAGCCGCCGAGCAGATCGGTCATCAGTTGTCCGGGCGCGGGTTCCTCGGCCGAGGGTTGCGGAAGCGTGTCGGCCGCGCTGTCGAGCAGCGCCACGATGCCGACCCGGGCGCCGTCGCGGCGCAACCGCACCGCCATCGCGTGCGCGATCTGCCCGCCCAGCGACCACCCGAGCAGGTGGTAGGGGCCCGTGGGCTGCACTCGGCGGATCTCGGCCACATAGCGGTCGGCCAATTCGCCGACGGAGGTGGCGGCGGGTTCACCGGCGACGACGTGCGGATCCTGCAGGCCGTAGACCGGCCGATCCGGATGCAGATGTTCGATGAGCCCGCCGTAGAACCACGCCAGGCCGCCCGCCGGGTGGACGGCGAACACGGCGGGCTCGGATCCGTTCGCGCGCAACGGAAGCAGCACGCTCAGGCCCGATGCGCCGTCATACTCGTCGGCTCGGCGGGCCAGCGTCCGCGGTGTCGCATCCTCGAACATCCATGGCAATTCGATCGTCACACCGCGCGTGTGCAGTTCGGTCACCGCCATGGTGGCCAGCAGCGAGTTGCCGCCCAGATCGAAGAATCCGTCGGTCGCCCCGACCCGCGCGGCGCCCAGGATGTGCTCGTACACCTCACCGATCACCTTCTCGGTGCGGGTGCGCGGCGCGACGAACCGTTGTACGGCAGCGTCGAAATCGGGTGCGGGCAAGGCTTTTCGGTCCAGTTTGCCGTTGACCGTCAGCGGTAGATCATCGAGCACCATCACCATCGAGGGCACCATGTAACTCGTCAGCACCTCGGCGGCGGCCGCCCGCACCTGCCCCGGATCGAGACGCTGTCCATCGGCGGCGACCACATATCCGATCAACTGGTCGACCTCGCGCTCGTGACGATGCACGGCCGCGGCGGCCCGCGCGACCGACGGATGCCGCAGCAATGCCGCCTCGACCTCCCCCAGCTCGATCCGGTACCCGCGCAGCTGAACCTGGGCGTCACCGCGCCCCGCATAGGCCAGTTCCAGGCCGCCGCCGGTATCCCGCCAGCGGCCGAGATCACCGGTGCGATACAACCGGCCACCGTCCGGGTCGAACGGATTCGCCACGAAACGGCCGGCCGTCGCCGCGGGGGCCCGCAGGTATCCGCGCGCGAGTTGCGCTCCGGCGATGCAGATTTCACCACGCACCCCGATCGGCACAGGCCGCAGCCGGTCGTCGAGCACAAAGGCTCGCAGCCCCGGCAGCGGCACTCCGATCCCGTCCGCGCCCGGACCGTCGACCTCGGCGAAGGTCACATGCACCGTCGTTTCGGTGATCCCGTACATGTTGATCAACCGCGGGGAACCGGGCGCGTGGGCGGCGAACCATCCCGCCAATCGCGTCGCGTCCAGGGCCTCGCCGCCGAAGACGACATAGCGGAGCGCGAGATCACCATGAGCACAACCAGTTTCGCGATATCTGCGTTCGGCGTCGGCGAAACCGTAGAAGGCCGACGGGGTTTGGCTCAGGATCGTGACGCTCTCGCGCGCCACCAGTTCGACCAGCGCGTCGGGCGAGCGGGCGGTGTCGTGGTCGACGACGACCAGTCTGCCGCCGGTCAGCAGCGCACCCCACATCTCCCACACCGCGAAATCGAATGCGTAGGAATGGGTCATCGTCCACACGTCGCCGGGGTGGAGGTCGAATCGTTCGGCGGCGTGGGTCAGCAGCGTGACGGCGTCGCGGTGGGTGACGGCCACACCCTTGGGAGTGCCGGTCGACCCGGAGGTGTAGATGACGTAGGCCAGGTTGTCCGGCCGCGCGGCCACCGGCGCCCGCGCGCTACCGGCCTCGAATTCGGTCTCCGCGTCGTCGATCGACACCATGGGCGTCGCACACCTCGGCACCTGCGCGGCCCAATCGGCCGAGGTCAGCACCACGACGGGACGTGCGTCGTCGATGACGAAGCGCAGCCGACGCGGCGGATTCGCGGTGTCCAGCGGCAGGTATCCCGCGCCCGCGCGCACGACGGCGAGCAGACCGACGATCAGATCGACCGACCGCGGCAGCGCCACCGCCACCAGTGTTTCCGGTCGTGCGCCGTGCGCGGCGAGACGGGCGGCGAGCCGGGTCGCGCGTCGATCCAGTTCCGCATAGGTGAGCTGTGCCGTACCGTCGCTCACCGCGATCGCGTCGGGATGTGCCGCGACGCGGGCGGACAGCAGCTCGGGCAGGGTCGGTTCCGGCACCGTGGCACCGTCGGTCCCCGCGGCGGCCACTATCCGGCGACGCTCGCCGGGCTCGACGATGTCGATATCCCCCACGGCGACAGCGGGATTCGTGGTCACCTGCTCGAGGATGCGGACGAGCGCCCGGGTGAATCGCCGCATCGTCTCCTCGACGTACAGGTCGGTGGCGAAGGTGAGGCGGCCCGCCATTCCGCCCGGCCGGCCGTCGGCGCCGGGTCGCGGGACGAGTTTGACGTTGAGATCCGCGCGGGCCTGATCGAAGACCTCTTCGATCGGTTCGACGGTGAGGCCCGGCAACTCCAGCGCGGCGGCACTGAGATCCTGCACGTCCAGCGTCACCTGGTACAGCGGCATATGCGCGGTCGAACGCCGCGGATTCAGCTCCTCCACAATCTCTTCGAAGGGCACGTCGGCGTGCGCGAAGGCCGCCAGATCCGTGTCCCGGACCGCGGCGAGCAATTCCTCGAACGCCTGCGGCGATGCCACCCGGGTCCGCAACACCAGCGTGTTGACGAACATGCCGATCAGATCGTCGAGTTCACGGTCGCCGCGGCCGGCGACCGGAGTGCCGATCGCGATATCGCCGACCGCGGCCAGCTTCGACAGCAGAACCGCCAGCCCGGCGTGCAACACCATGAACACCGTCGCGTCGGCCGCCCGGGCGAGGGCTTCGATGCGGGCGTACAGGTCGGCGGACAGCTCGAAATCGAGGGAGCTGCCGTGCATGGACGCCACGGGCGGGCGGGGCCGGTCGGTCGGCAGTTCGAGCAGTTCGGGCAGTCCGGCGAGGGTGCCGGTCCAGAATCGCAGCTGCCGCGAGATCAGCGAGTCCGGGTCCGTTTCGTCGCCGAGCATCTCGCGCTGCCAGAGTGCGTAGTCGGCGTACTGCAGAGCCAGTGGCGGCCAATTCGGCGGTGTACCTTGCCGGCTCGCCGCATAGGCGAGCGCGACGTCGCGAGCGAGCGGCATCATGGACTGTCCGTCGGCGCAGATGTGGTGGACGCCGATCACCAGCACGTGATCCCGGTCGCCGAGGGCGAACAGTTCGGCGCGTACCGGCGCCTCCCGGGTGACGTCGAAGCCCGCGGACACCACCGCCGCCGCTCGCTCGAGGATCTGCCGTTCGTCGGCCGGGATCGGGATCAGCGCGGGCGCGACCTCGTCGGCGGCGATCACGACCTGGCAGGGGGCACCGTCGATCATCGGGAATCGGGTCCGCAGCGATTCGTGCCGGTCGACGACCAGCGCGCACGCCCGCCGCAGCGCGTCGACATCGAGGTCGCCCCGCAGCCGGATCACCAGCGGGATGTTGTACGCGCCGACCGCGGTGTCGAAGCGGTTGAGGAACCACATCCGTTGCTGTGCGGGCGAGAGCGGGATCCGGTCCGGCCGGGTCCGCGCGACCGGCCGCACAGCGACGGCCCGGTCGGCCTCGGCAAGGCGCGCGGCCAGTTCGGCGACCGTCGGGGCGTCGAACAGGTCCCGGATTCCGACGTGCACACCCAGGGCCGCACGCACGCGGGCCACCGCTCGGGTGGCCGACAACGACGTGCCGCCGAGTTCGAAGAAGTTGTCGGTCGCACCGACGTCGGCGACGCCCAGGATGTCACCGAAGACGTCCGCGATGCGTTGTTCGGTGGCGGTGCCGGGGGCGATCCGGCGTCGCCGCACCGCGAAATCCGGTGTGGGCAGCGCCGATCGGTCCAGTTTGCCGGTCGCCGTCAGCGGCAGCTCGGCGATGCGCAGCACGACATCGGGCACCATGTGCGCGGGCAGACGGCGGCGGGCCGCGGCAGTGACCTCGTCCGGATCGATCTCGCCGTCGCCGACCAGATAGGCGGCGAGCCGCGGGGTGCCGCGCTCGTCGGCGCGCACCGCCACCGCCACCCGCTCGACGCCGGAGTATTCGGCCAGCACTGCCTCGATCTCGCCGAGTTCGATGCGCTGTCCGCGGATCTTGACCTGGAAATCGCGGCGGCCGAGATATTCCACCGCGTACTCCGGTGTCCAGCGGGCCAGGTCGCCGGTGCGGTACAGGCGAGAACCGGCCCGGCCGAACGGATTCGCGACGAACGCGGTCGCGGTCGCCGCGGGCCGGTTCGCGTAACCGCGAGCCAGTTGCGGGCCCGCCAGGTACAACTCCCCCGCGACGCCGACCGGCACCGGACGCAGCCACGGGTCGAGCACGACGGCCTCCATACCGCGAATCGGGCCGCCGACGGTCACCACCTCACCCGGCGCCAGTGCCGCACTGATGCCGGCGAAGATCGTGGTCTCGGTCGGTCCGTACCCGTTGAGCAGCCGCCGGCCCGGCGCCCACACCGCCACCAACTCCGCTGTCACCGCCTCCCCACCCGCCACGAGTACGCGCAACGACTCCATACCGTCCGGGGACAGCGTGGCCAGCACGCTCGGGGTGAGGAAGGCGTGCGTTACCTGGTGTGCCCGAACAACTTCGGTCAGCTCTTCCCCGGCATAGGCGTCCGGTCCCGCGACGACCAGCACGGCGCCGCCGGTATGGGCCAGCAGTATTTCGAGGACCATCGCGTCGAAGCCCGGGCCCGCCGCGTGCAGCACCCGCGAGCCGGTGTCGATACCGAAACGGTCGCGCACCACCGCGGCGAGGTTCGCCAGCCCCTCGTGGGTGACCACGACCCCCTTCGGCACTCCGGTCGATCCCGAGGTGTAGATCACGTAGGCCGCGTCCGCGGTTCGCGGTGTGCGCATGCGTTCCGCGTCGGTGAGCGTGGCCGCCGATTGCGCGGCGATCGACGTCTCGGTCAGCGGGTCGTCGAGAATCAGCGGGAACACCGCATCGGATAGGAGATCCCGCAATTCCGAGACCGTGATCGCCACTCGCACAGCGGAATCCGCGAGCATGTGGACCACGCGGTCGGCCGGATTGCGCGGGTCGACGGGCAGGAACGCCGCACCCGTCTTGGCCGTCGCCCACAATCCGACGACGAGGTCCGCCGACCGGGGCATCACCAGCGCGACCTGGTCACCGGGACCGATCCCCTGCTCGATCAACGATCGCGCCAACCGGTTGGAGCGGGCGTCGAGTTCGGCGTAGGACATCGTCTGTTGTCCCGAAATCACCGCGGGCGCAGCAGGATTCAGCCACATGCCCGCGGCGAGCAACCGGTCCGCGCGTTGCGGCGCGACCGCGGCGCCCCCGGTGGCCGGGACCACGGCGTCGCGATCGGCCGGGTGCAGCAGATCCAGCGACATCAGCTGCGCGCCCGGGTTGTTCGTGATCGCGCGCAACACCCTCGCCAGCCGGTCGGCCAGACCCGACGCCGTCGCGTCGGTGATCCGGTCCTGCCGGTAGCGCAACCGGATGTGCAGCCGGTCGGTGTGGTGGGCCTGGACGGTGATGGGGTAGTGCGCGGCGTCGCGCCCGTCCGCCGCGACCACCCGCATGCCATCGATATCGGCGGCGCCCAGTCCGCTGCTGTCGACCGGATAGGACTCGAACACCACCAGCGTGTCGAACAGGGTCACCGCGTCGACCGCCGACAGTATCCGCGGCAGTTCGAGGTAGTGATGGTCGAGCAGGCGAGTGTTGCCGGCCTGCAGCCGGGTCAGGGACTGCTCGAGGGTGTCCTCACGGCGCACGTCGGCGACGACCGGAATCGTGTTGATGAACAGTCCGATCATCGACTCCACCCCGGTCAGGTCGGCGGGCCGGCCGGACACGGTACTGCCGAAGACGACCCGATCGCAGCCGAGCAGATTGCCCACGACCACCGCCCAGGCGAACTGGACGATCGTCGCCATCGTCACGGCGTGGGACCGCGCGAAGTCCGCCAACTCGGCGCTCACCTCACCGTCGATCTCCACCGGCAGATCGATCGGCATGGTCGCGGCCGCATCGGCATGCGGATCGGCGACCAGGGTCGGTCCAGTGACATCGCGCAGCGCGTCGCGCCACACCGCCTCGCTCGCCCCACGATCGCGGCGAGCCAGCCATTCCAGATAGTCGCGGTAGGCCACCGCATCCGGGAGCAGCTCGGGTTGTGCGTCCACCGCGTACAGGCCGATCAGTTCCCGCCACAGCAACGGCAGCGACCATCCGTCGAGCAGGAGGTGATGGGCGGTCAGGATCAGCCGGAAGTCGCCCGGTCCCACGGTGGCGAGCACGAATCGCAGCAGCGGCGGCCGCACCGGATCGAAGAACGACGCCCGCTCGGCATCGAGCAGAGCCGAGGTCTCGGAGGCGGCGCCGGAGAGGACTACCTGCCGCCACGCCACTTCGACATCCTCCGGAATCACCTGCACCGCAACACCTTCTGCGGTACGCGCGAACGCGGCCCGCAGATTCGGATGCCGGTCGAGCAGGGCTTGCGCGGCACGCAGGAACCGAGCCTCGTCGACCTCGCCGGAGAGGGTGAGCACGGCTTGGGCGAGATAGACGTCGAGGTGGCCCGCGGCGATCTCGGCATGGAAGAGCAGGCCGGCCTGCAGCGGCGCCAAGGGCCACACGTCGTCGAGACGTCCGTAGCGGTGGGCGAACGCGTCGAGATCGGTGCGGGTCACGTCGACGAGGGGCACGTCGGCGCGGCTGAGCCCCCAGTCCCGGTCGGCGGCGGCCGCGACGGCGGTGAGCGCCTCGACCCATTCGCCGGTGAGGTCGGTGACCTCGTCGTGGTCGAGCAGCCGGGAGGCGTAGCCGACATATGCCGACAGTTGCGGTCCGGCGGCCGTGTCGAGCACGTTCACGTCGATGGTGAGCACCGCCGCCACCGGCATATCCGGCTCGAATGCCGCACGCTGGTCGAAGGTTTCGCCGGAGGGAACCCACGCCGGATCCGCCGGATCCATGCGATCGATGCCGGTGCGCCCGAGGTTGTTGTAGGCGATCTGCGGTTCCGGCAGATCGGCGAATCGCTGGGCGGTCGCGGGATTCAGGAAGCGCAGGAGACCGTAACCGATTCCCTTGTCGGGGATTTCACGCAACTGGTCCTTGACCGATTTCACGGCAGCAGGCACGTCGGCGGAGTCGGTCCCGTCGAGGTCGAGGACCACCGGATACCGGGTGGTGAACCAGCCGACCGTCCGCGACAGGTCCGCCCCTTCCACGATCCCTTCCTCGCGCCCGTGCCCCTCGACCATGACACTCGTTGTCGCACAGTCGATGCCACGACGGTCCCGCCAGCGTCGC
Organism: Nocardia violaceofusca NBRC 14427; assembly: GCF_963869435.1. NCBI lineage: Bacteria > Bacillati > Actinomycetota > Actinomycetes > Mycobacteriales > Nocardiaceae > Nocardia > Nocardia violaceofusca. The sequence continues at coordinate 91,278 of NZ_CAWMPM010000013.1, read as the reverse complement.
ACCGCCATGGCCAGCGCGGCCAGCAACGCATCGTCGACGGTGCCGTGGGCGGCCGCGGGCACCTCGCGAAGCAACGCCGAGGTCACGTCCACCGGGAGTGTGACGGTCAGGTGGCGCACCGTCGACTGGGTGTCCAGCGCGGGATCGGCATGCGCGCGTCCGAGCACCGGGTCCGGGATGGAACATATGTGCTGCCACAGTGGAAACTCCTCGGCGCGCGCCGCGGCGGCTTCGGCCAACGCGTCGGCCCAGCGCCGCATCGAGGTGCCGGGGGCGGCCGGCTCGACGGTCCGTCCGGCGATGATCCGCTGCCACGCGGTGGCGAAGTCGGGCAGCAGAATGCGCCACGACACAGCGTCCACGCCCAGGTGATGGATCACGACGAGCGCGCGCGCCTCGGCGTCCACCTCCGGCTCCGGCAGCAGGCAGACGACGTGCACCATCGCCCCGGTCGCCGGGTCGAGCCGGTCGACCGCCCCGGCGTAGGCCGCCTCCACCACGGCGGTGAAGCCGGCCGAGCCGGGTCGTTCGCCGGCGCCGAAGGTGCGCATCGACACCGATCCGGCGGTCTCGGATGCGCTCGGCGGCAACACATCCCAGAGTCCGGCCCGGAGCCGGGAGCGCAGCACGTCGTGGCGTTCCACGACCGCCTGGACGGTCGCATCCACGTCCTCGACCCGCGCGTCGCGCGGCAATCGCACGAGCATGGACTGCGCGAACCGCGCCGGCGTTCCGAGATGCTCGACGAACCAGGCCACGATCGGCGTGAGCGCGATCTCGCCCACTCCGCCGCCGGGCAGTTCCTCGAGCGCCGCCCGCGCCGGCGCCTGCGCGATCTGCGCCAGGCCGCGAACGGTCTTGTGCTCGAAGATGTCGCGCGCCGTCACACCGATCCCCACCGCCCGCAATCGCGACGCCAGCTGGATCGACATGATGGAATCGCCACCCAGCGCGAAGAAGGACGTGGTGGCGCCGACGCCGCTCACACCCAGCACATCGGTGAAGGCGGCCGCCACGGTGCGTTCGAGCTCGTCGGCGATGGCCGCCGCGCCCTCGGTCGCGGTGTCGAAGTCCGGTTCCGGCAACGCTTTCCGATCCACCTTGCCGGTCGAGGTGAGCGGCAACCGGTCCAGCACGGTGATCGTCGCCGGCACCATATGCGCGGGAAGAGTGGCCGCGAGCCGATCGAGGATCTCGCCCGGCGCTGCGGTCGCGGCGGAACCGAGGGTGACATACGCCGCGAGCACGGTCCGCCCGCCGGGGCCGGTGCGGGTCACGGTGACCGCGGTGGTGACGGCCGGATGAGCGAGCAAGGCGGCATCGATTTCGCCCAACTCGACCCGCTGGCCCCGGATCTTGACCTGAAAATCGAGCCGGCCGACGTACCGCAGCGTGGCCTGCTCGGTCCAGCGCACGATATCGCCGGTGCGGTACATCCGGCTTCCGGGCGATCCGTACGGGTTCGCCACGAACGACGCCGCCGTGACGGCCGGGCGATTCAGATATCCGCGTGCCAGTGCGGACCCGGCGAGGTACAGCTCCCCCGGCACGCCGATCGGCACCGGACGCAGCCGCGCGTCCAGCACCACCGCCTCCGCGCCGCGGATCGGCCCGCCGATGGTGAGGACTTCCTGCGGAGCCACCGGATCGCTGATCGTGATCACGATCGTCGTCTCGGTCGGGCCGTAGATGTGATGCAGCCGCCGCCCGGCCGCCCAGGCCGCGAGCAGATCGGGTGCCACCTTCTCGCCACCGACCGCGAGCACCCGCACCGACTCGACCTCGGCGGGCGACATCGTCGCCAGCACACTCGGCGTCAGGAACGCATGCGTCACCCGATGCGCAGCGATCAGCGCGGCCAGGTCCGCGCCGCCGACCACCTCCGGCGGCGCCACCACGAGCGCCGCGCCGGCGGCATGCGCCATCAGCGCTTCGAGCAGGACGGCGTCGAAGGCCGGTGACGCGACCTGCACGATGCGCGAGGCGCGCTCGACTCGGTAGCGGTCGCGCTGCTCGTCCGCGAAGGCGGCGAGCCCCTCGTGGGTGACCATCACCCCCTTCGGCGTCCCGGTCGAGCCGGACGTGTAGATCACATAGGCCACATCCCGAAGACGCGGTGCGCGGGGACGTTTCGCCGCGATCTCGCCCGGAGCACGGGGTTCGTCGAGCGTCAGCCAGCGCACATCGCCGGGCAGCGCGGCGCGCGCGGCGGTCGTCGTGATGCCGAGGCCGGCACCGGAATCGTGCAGCAGATAGGCGATCCGCTCCGGCGGATAGCGCAGGTCCAGCGGCACGAAGGTGGCGCCGGTCTTCACGATCGCCCACATGGCGATGTGATAGTCCGCCGAGCGCGGCACGGCCAGCGCCGCGCAGACCCCCGGTTTCGCGCCTGCCGAAAAGAGCTGGGCGGCAAGCTCTTCCGCGCGAGCGTCGAGCTCTCGGTAGGTGAGAGTGCGAGTACCGTCGATCAGCGCGATCGCCTCGGGAGCGGTGGCCACCGTCGTGGCGAGCAGCTCCGGAAGCAGCCGCGGTGCGGGTGCGGTGCCGCCCCGCGCCGGCACCAGCCCCTCGGCCTCGTCGGCGTCGAGCAGCGCGATGTCCCCCACCGGCCGGTCCGGATCGCGGACCACGGCGTCGAGTACGCGAACGAACCGGTCCGCCAGCGCGCGGGCGGTGGACTCGACGAAAAGATCGGTGGCGTAGATGATTTCGCCGTCCATTCCGGTGGCTCCGACACGGCCGGGATCGTCGGTCAGCAGGACGGTGAGATCGGTTTTGGCTTGGGCGACACCGGGATCGACCAGTTCCACCTCGACGCCGGGCAGCCGGAATCGGTCCGCCGGGGCGTTCTGCAATCCGAACAACACCTGATACAGCGGCGTATAGGCCGTGGACCTGGGCCGGTCGAGCAGATCGACCAGCCGCTCGTAGGGCAGATCGGCGTGCGCGAGCGCCTCGAGATCGATGCCGCGCACCTGCGCGACGAGCTCGGCGAACGACACGTCGTCGCGGACGGGTGTGCGCAGCACGACGGTGTTGACGAACATGCCGACCAGATCGTCCAGCGCCGCCGTCCCGCGCCCCGCCACGGGGGTGCCGATCGAGATGTCGCCGGTGTGCGCGGTGCGCGCCAGCACGAGCGCCAGCGCGGAATGCAGCACGACGAAGACGGTGACGCCCTCGCGGCGGGCCAGCTCCACGATCGCGTGGTGCAGCGGCGCCGGTATGCCGAATCGCACACTGCCACCGGTCATCGACATGGTCGCGGGCCGTGGCCGGTCGGCCGGCAGGTCCAGCAGCTCCGGCGCGTCGGCCAGAGCCGCCGTCCAGTAGGCGGCCTGGCGCGCCGTCATCGATTCCGGATCGTCCTCGGCGCCGAGTACGTCTCGCTGCCACAGCGTGTAGTCGGCGTACTGGACCGGCAGCGGTTGCCATTGCGGTGCTTCGCCTTTCACGCGCGCCGCGTAGGAGGTGAAGATGTCGCGGGCCAGCGGCGCCATCGACGAGCCGTCGGCGGCGATGTGATGGACGACCAGCACCAGCATGTGCTGCGCGGGCCCGGTGCGATACACCCGCGCGCGCACCGGTACCTCGGCCGAGACGTCGAAGCCTGCCGCGACTGTCTGCCGGATTCGCTCCGGCAGCGTGTCCTCGTCGACCGGCTCCGCGTCCGGTGCCAGCTGCGCGGTCACCGCGGCCACATCCCGCACCACCTGGCAGGGCTCACCGGCCACCGTGGGATAGACGGTGCGCAGGGGTTCGTGCCGGCCCACGACGTCCTCGAACGCCGCGCGCAGGGCGCGCAGATCCAGTGCACCGGTCAACCGTGCCGCGAAGCCGATGTTGTAGGCCGCCGAGCCGGGATCGAACTGGTTGATGAACCACAGCCGTCGCTGTGCCGCCGCCAGCGGAACCGTGGCCGGGCGCGGCCGCGGCGCGAGCGGGATCAGCGACGACGGCGCGCGCTGGGTGAGACGAGCCGCCAGTCCGGCGATCGTCGGCTCCTCGAAGATGTCCCGGATCCCCACCCGCACCCCGAGCGCCGCCTCGGCGCGCGCGGCCAGCCGGGCGGCCGAGAGTGAGTCGACACCGAGTTCGAACAGGTTCGCCGCGACGCTCACCCGCTCCCCGCCGGTGATCGCGGCGACGATATCGGTCAGTGCCGCTTCGTGATCGGTACGCGCCGGCACGAATTCCGCCGTGTCGTCGAACCCCGGCTGCGGAAGCGCGGCACGGTCGAGTTTGCCGTTCGCGGTGAGCGGCATCCGGTCGAGCACCTCGACGCGCCCCGGAACCAGATACGACGGCAGCAGCCGCGCGAGGCGGTCCCGGATCGCCCGCCCGTCGATGACCGCGCCGGGCCTGAGCGTCACATACGCCACGATGCGCTCCGCGGTCGCGACCGCGGCCGCGTGCGCGACCTCCGGGACCGCGCACGCCGCCGCCTCGATATCCCCCGGCTCGACGCGCTGGCCGTGAACCTTCACCTGGAAATCGCTGCGGCCCAGGAAGTCCAGTTCGCCGGATCTGGTCCAGCGCACCAGATCGCCGGTGCGGTACAGCCGCTCGCCCGGAGCCCCGAACGGATGCGCGACGAAGGCCGCGCAGGTCACGTCGGCACGGCCGTGATAGCCGCGCGCCACTTGCACACCGGAGACGTACAGGTCGCCGACGACGCCGACCGGCACCGCGCGCAGCCTCCGGTCCAATACGTACACCCGCATCCCGGAGACCGGCGCGCCGATCGGGACCGTCGCGGGCACCGTCGCACCGGGCAGGCAGCGCGCGGAGGTCACCACCTCCGCTTCGGCCGGGCCGTACCAGTTCACCACCTCCGCCGCGGTGAACACCCGCGCCGCGGCGTCGACGGTGGACTGCGCCAGCGCCTCACCGGCGACGAATACCCTTCGTACCGAGGGAAATTCGGAATCTCCGACGGTTTCGAGGAGAACGTCGAGCATCGACGGGACGAAATGCACGGTGCTGATCTCCCGGTTCGCGATGCAGTCCGCGAGATAGGCCGGGTCGCGATGCCCGTCGGGTTCGGCGATCACGATCCGCGCGCCGGTCTGCAGCGGCCAGAGCAGCTCCCACACCGCGATATCGAAGGTGACGGGGGTCTTGTACAGGACCGTATCGCCGGCGCCGTGCGGCCACTGCCGCTGCGCCCAGGCCAGCTGACTCGCGGTGGCGGCGTGGGTCAGCGCCACCCCCTTGGGCACGCCGGTGGAGCCGGAGGTGAACAGGACGTAGGCCACGTTGTCCGGCCGCAGCGGCGCGAGCCGGTGCGCATCGGTGATCGCGTCGCCGGACAGTGCGGACAGGTCCAGCCGGTCGAGATCCACGCGCGCACATTCCGGCGGGAGGCCGTCGCCGTCGGCCGAGGTCGTGAGTACCAGGAGCGGGTGTGCCGCGTCCAGCACGTCGGCGATGCGCCGGCTCGGCTGCTGCGGATCGATCGGGACGAAGGCCGCACCCGACTCCAGCACCGCGTACAACGCCGTCACGAGGTCGACGGAGCGCCGAACCGCGACGGCCACAGTCGTTTCCGTGCGCGCACCGCGCGCGATCAGCCATCGGGCCAGCCGGTGGACACGGTCGGCGAAGTCCCGGTAGGTCAGCGCGTCGCCGTCGGCGGGCAGGATCGCCGGAGCGTGCGGGGTGCGGCGCACCTGTTCGCCGAAGCCGTCCATCAGGGTTCGCCCCACCGACATCGGGTCGCCGGTGTCGTTCCAGCGTTTGAGCACCAGCTGCCGTTCGGCGGCATCGAGCAGGTCGAGCTCACCGAGCGGTGCGTCGGCGTCGGTCGTGAGCCCGTCGAGCAGGCGGACGAACCGGTCCGCGAACCGCTGTGCCGACTCCGCGTCGAACAGGTCGGTCGCGTAGGTCAGCCGCAGCGTCATCCCGGCCGGCTCACCGCCGGGACCGTGCTCCTCCGTCACCATGAAGAGCAGGTCGTAGATCGCGGAACTGTCACCGGGATCGATGGTTTCGACGGTGAGCTCAGGAAGTTCCACACGCGCCCGCACCATGTTCTGATAGGCGAGCATCACCTGGAACAGCGGCGAGTGCGCCGTCGAGCGGGCGGGACGCAACGCGTCGACCAGTTGCTCGAACGGCACGGTCGCGTGGTCGAAGGCCTCGATATCGTTGCGGCGCACCGCGTCCACCAATCCGGTGAACGTCTGATCGAGCGTGACGCGCGTGCGCAGCACCAAGGTGTTGACGAACATGCCGACCAGGTCGTCGAGCACCCGGTGGCCACGGCCGGCATGCGGTACGCCGACGGTGACGTCGTCGCTGCCGGACAGCCCCGACAGCAGCACCGCGAGCGCCGTGTGCACCACCATGAAGGTCGTGGCTCGCGCGCGCTGGGCCAGCGATTCGATCCGGCTCTGCAGGTCCGCCGGAATGTCGGCGTGGATCAGCGCGCCGCGATGGCTCTGATCGACCGGGCGCGGCCGGGCGGCGGGCAGTTCGAGCAGCTCGGGTATGCCGGCCAGTCGCGTTCGCCAGTAGGCGATATCGCGGGCCACGGGCGATTCCGGATCGTCGGGCGAGCCGAGCACCGCGCGTTGCCACAGGGCGTAATCGGCGAACTGCACCGGCAGCGGCGGACGATCCGACGGGTGCGCGCCGGCCCGCGCCCGATACGCCGCCACGAGATCGGCGGCCAGCGGTGCCACCGAATAGCCGTCGCAACTGATGTGGTGCACCGCTATCGCGACCACCCGGACGGTGTCCGACAACTGATACAGCGAGACACGCACCGGCACCGCCTCGGACACGTCGAATCCGGTGGTCGACAGCGCGGCCAACCGGTCGGCCAGCTCATGCTCCTCGATTCGCTGCGGTGTCAGATCCCAGTCCGCGACGACGGCGGCCGCGTCCAGCACCACTTGCGTGGGCACGCCGTCGACCGCCGGGTACACGGTGCGCAGACTCTCGTGCCGTTCGACCACGTCGCCGACGGCTGCCGCGAGCGCGTCCGCATCGAGGCGGCCTTCGATCCGAACCGCCAGCGGCACAATGTATCCCGGCGAACGAGGGTCGTACTGGTTGAGGAACCACATCCGGGTCTGCGCCGTCGACAAAGGCAGACGATCCGGTCGCGGTCCGGGCGCCGGGGCGGGCAGCGCGGGCACACCCCGCAGCCGGGTGATGCGCTCGGCGAGTTCGGCGACCGTCGGCGCTTCGAAGATCATCCGCACCGGCACGGACGCATCGAGTGTGGCGCCGATCCGGCTCAGCGCGCGCGTGGCGACGAGCGAATTGCCGCCCAGATCGAAGAAGTCGTCGTCCGCGCCCACGACCGGCACGCCGAGCAGTTCGGCGAAGACCTCGGCGACGGTCTGTTCCACGATCCCCTGGGGCGCACGGTATTCCGTCCGCCCGCTCGAGTCCGGAACCGGCAGGGCCCGGTAGTCGATCTTCCCGTTCGCCGTGAGCGGCACCCCGTCGATCCGGATGACGGCGGACGGCACCATATAGGCCGGCAGGCGTTCCAGCAGCAGGCGCCGAATCTTCTTGGTGTCCGCGGTTTCCGGTGCGACCACGTAGGCGATCAGCCGTTGCTCGCCCCGGCCCGCGTAGACGCGCGCCACCGCCGCACTCACCTCGTCCTGCGCGAGCAGTGCCGCCTCGATATCGCCCGGTTCGATGCGCAGTCCGCGGATCTTGACCTGATCGTCGGCGCGACCGACGTAGCTCAGGACGCCGCCCTTCGCCCAGCGAACCAGATCACCGGTCCGGTACATACGCGACCCGGGTGCGCTGCCGAAAGGATCGGCGACGAAGGTCGCGGCGGTCAGATCCCGGCGCCGGTGATAGCCGCGAGCAAGCTGGACACCGCTCAGATACAACTCCCCCGTCACCCCCGCCGGTACCGGATGCAGGCGCGAATCCAGCACGTGGACCACGACATTCGGCTCCGGCGTACCGATCGGCACGGTGCCGCCGTCGATACCGTCGACGTGGTAGGCGGTGACGCTGACCGCGGCCTCGGTCGGCCCGTACAGGTTGTCCAGACGCGCGTCGCTGAGTTCACGGAAGCGGCGCACGGTGTCGGCCGGCAGCGTTTCGCCGATGCACAGCACGCGCCGCAGATCGGGGAAGCGGTGACCGGCCGCCGTATCCTCGAACGCCGAGAGCAGCGACGGCACGAAATCGGCCGTGGTGACGTGATGATCGGCGATCAGCCGCGCGACCGCCTCCGGGTCGGCGCCCGCGCCCGGGCCGGCGATCACCAACTCGGCGCCACAGGTCAAGGCGCAGAACAGTTCCCACACCGACAGGTCGAAGGTGACCGGGGTCCGCAACAGCATGACGTCGTCACCGAGCCGGTAGTGCTCGCGCAACCAGCGCAGCTGATTGACCACCGCGGCATGCGATACCGCCACGCCCTTGGGCACCCCGGTCGAGCCGGAGGTGTAGATGACATATGCCAGATTCTCCGGTCGCAGCGGCCCGAGCCGGTCGCGGTCGGTCACCGGCGCGGCGTCGGGCGAGCGGCCGCCGAGTTCGGCGAAGTCCCAGACCGGGATGTCGCTGGGCAGGTTCGCCTCGTCGGCTCGGCGGGTGAGTACCGCGCGGGGCCGTGCCGCGCCGAACACGGCGCGCACCCGATCGAGTGGATGTTCCGGATTCACCGGCAGATACGCCCCACCGGCCGCATGGATCGCGTAAAGGGCGGTCAGCAGGTCGACCGAACGGTGCATCGCCACGGCCACCACGGTTTCCGGGCCGACGCCACGGTCGATCAACGTCCGCGCGAGCGCGTTCACCCGGGCCGCGAACTCGCCGTAGTCGAGTCGCGTGCCGTCCTCGGCGTCGAGCACGGCGGCCGCCCGCGGTGTCGCGGCGGCCTGGGCGGCGAACAGTTCGGCGATGGTCGCCGAGGACGGCGCCATGGTCCCGCCGGTTTCGCGCACCGCCAGCTCGCGCCTCTCCTCCGCGGTCAGCAGGTCGATATCGCCGATCGCGCGGTCGGGCCGATCGACGACCGCGCGCAGCAGCAGCACGAACCGGTCGATCATCGAGCGGATCGTGGACTCGTCGAACAGGTCTGTCGCATAACCGAATTCGAGGGCCATCCCGTCCGGTTCACCGTCGCGGCGCGCGGTGTCGACGAGATTGAGGTGCAGATCGTATTTGGCCACGCTCGGGTCGGCGGTCCGGGCATCGACGGTCAATCCTTCGAACCGCACCGCCGGAATGTCGATGTTGTGGAACGCGAAACCCACCTGCGTCAGCGGCGCATGCGCCGTGGAGCGAGGCGGATTCAGCACCTCGACGAGACGTTCGAACGGGATGTCGGCATGGTCGAAGGCGGCGAGATCGGTCGCGCGGACCTGCTCCAGAATCCGGCGGAAGGAGGCGCCGGGGTCGATGCGGGTGCGCAACACCAGGGTGTTGACGAACATGCCGATCAGGCGTTCGAGTCCCGGTTCTCCGCGTCCGGCGACCGGCGTGCCGACCGCGATGTCGTCGCTACCCGACAGACGTGCCAGCAGGGCGGCATACGCGGCGTGCAGCACCATGAAAACCGTGGCATCGCAGGAGCGGCCCAGCGCGGTGAGGGCACGCCCGAGGTCGGCGGGCAGGGTGTGCGACACCGTCGCACCGCGGAAGCTCTGCCGCGCCGGGCGCGGGCGATCGGTGGGCAGATCCAGCACTTCGGGCAGATCGGCCAGCGCCGTGCGCCAGTAGTCGACCTGCACGGCGGCCGGAGCGCTCGGATCGTCTTCGGTGCCGAGCCGTTTGCCTTGCCACAGTGCGTAATCCGCGTATTGCACGGGCAGCGGTTCCCATCGCGGCGCCTGCTGCCGGCGGCGTGCCTCGTAGGCGGTCATCAGGTCGGCGGCCAGTGGCGCGAGCGAGGATCCGTCGAAGCTGATGTGATGGACGACGAGGACCAGCGTGTGTTCCTCGGGCGCGGTGCGCAGCAGGACCACCCGGAACGCAACGTCGCGGGTGACATCGAATCCGGCGGCCGCCGTCGCGGCGATCCGCGCCTCGAGTTCGGCCGCGGGAACCGTCACCGGCTCCAGCGGCGGCAGCGCCTCGCGCACCGGCACGATCACCTGATGCGGCCCGGTGTCGCTGTCCGGGTGCACGGTCCGCAACGCCTCGTGCCGGTCCAGCACATCGGCGACGGTCGCACGCAGGGCCGCCACATCGAGCGGGCCGGACATGCCCACCACCAGGGCGATGTTGTACAGCGCGGAGTCGGTGTCGAACTGGTTGAGAAACCACATCCGGGCCTGGGCCGGCGAGAGCGGGATGCGCGCCGGTCGCGGTTGCGGCACCAGCGGTTCCCGCCCGGATGTGTCGAGGGTGCGCAGCGCCGCGGCGAGCGCCGCGACCGTCGGGGCGTCGAAGACGGTGCGCAGCGACACCTCGACACCGAATGCGGCACTCAGCCGCGCGACCAGCCGCGTCGCCGACAGCGAATTGCCACCGAGGGCGAAGAAGTCGTCGGCGGCGCCTACCTGGTCGATGCCCAGCACGGCGCCGCACACATCGGCGACGAGCTGTTCGGCCGCATCGCGCGGCGCGACGAAAGCGGCTCGCGCACTGGCGAATACCGGCTCGGGCAAGGCGGCGCGGTCGACCTTGCCCACCGAGGTCAGCGGCAGGGCGTCGAGTACCGTCACCGACTCGGGAACCATATGCGCGGGCAGGTGGCGCGCGGCATAGGACGTCACGGCGGCCACGTCGACGACGTCGTCGCCGGGCGCGAGATAGGCGGCGAGCCGCATGCCGCCGTCGGTCGCGACGCTCACCGCGACCGCGGCGGCGACGTCCGGATGACCGGCCAGGACCGCCTCGATCTCACCGAGTTCGATGCGTTGCCCGCGGATCTTCACCTGGAAGTCGGTGCGCCCGGCGTATTCGAGGGTGCGTTCGGGGGTCCAGCGGGCCAGATCGCCGGTGCGGTACATCCGCTCCCCCGCCGCGCCGAACGGCTCGGCCACGAACGCCGCCGCCGTCTCCGCGGGCCGATCGAGATATCCGCGGGCGAGATGGATGCCGGAGATGTACAGCTGTCCGGTCACCCCGGCCGGCACCGGCCGCAGCCGCTCGTCCAGAACCAGCGCCCGCACACCGCGGATCGGACCGCCGATCGTCACCCGATCGCCGGGTCTCAGCGGATCGCTGATCGCCACCATGATCGTGGTCTCGGTCGGTCCGTAGCCGTTGTGCAACCGGCGTCCGGGTCCCCACACCGCGACGGTGTCGGCCGAGACCGCCTCCCCACCGGCCACCAGCACCCGCAACGACCCGAGTTCGGCGGGCGACATCGTCGCCAGCACGCTGGGCGTGAGGAACGCATGCGAGATCCGTTGCCGGCGAATCACTTCCGCCAGCGGCTCACCGGCGAAGACATCCGGTGGCGAGACCACCAGCGTCGCGCCGTGCGGATGTGCCATCAGCAGTTCCAGCACCAGCGCGTCGAAGCCCGGAGCCGCCACCTGCAGCACGCGCGCGGAATCGCCGATCCGATACCGATCCCGTTGTTCGGCAGCGAAATTCGCCACACCCGCGTGCGTCACGGCGACGCCCTTCGGCTCGCCGGTCGAACCCGACGTGTAGACCACGTACGCCGTATTCGATACCCGGCACGGGCGAATCCGGTCGCGGTCGGTCACCGCGGCCGCGGAACGGCACGTGATGCGGGCCTCGGTGCGCGGTTCGTCGAGGACCAGCCGCTCGGTGGTCTGCGGCACCAGGTCCCGCGTCGCGATCACGGCGACAGCGACCCGGACGTTCGCGAGCATGACCGCCACGCGCTCGGCCGGATTGCGCGGATCCACGGGGACGAAGGCGGCACCCGTCTTCGCCACGGCCCACATTCCCACCACGAGTTCCATCGACCGCGACAGCACCAGCGCGACCCGGTCGTCGGCTCCGATCCCGTACTCGATCAGCACCCGGGCCAGCTGATTCGACCGGGCGTCCAACTCCCCGTACGTCAGGGTGTGCCCGCCCGACACGATCGCCACGGCCTCCGGATCCCGGACCGTGAGCAGCTCGGCCAGCACGAGCGGCGCCTCGGCGCCGCCACCGGACGCGGGCACCAGCGCGGCGCGCTCACCGGCCGACAGCACATCGACCGCGCCGACCCGCTGCCCCGGATCACGCACGACCGATTCGAGAATCCGATGCAGGCGCGCGGCGAACTCCTCGACCGTGCCGCGGTCGAACACGTCCGTCGCGTAGTTGATCCGCATGGGGAGATCGCCTGCCGCCCGGGCATTCTCGGCGACGGTGACAATCAGGTCGACCTTCGCCGGCTGCGGTCCCGGATCCAGGACCTCGGCGGTGACCCCGGCCAGCTCGAGGGCCGGGCGGTTCATATTGTCGAACGCCAGATACACCCGGCACAGCGGGTCCTGCGCCGCCGCCGACATCGGCTCGATCGCCTCGGCGACCTGTTCGTAGGGCAGGTCGCTGTGAGCGAGTGCGCCGAGATCGATGTCCTCGACCCGCGTCAGGAAGTCAGTGAACGTGTCGTCGTCAGCTACTCGCGTCCGCAGCGGCACGGTGTTGACGAACATGCCGATCAACGGTTCGAGCGCGCGTTCGCCGCGGCCCGCGACCGGCGTGCCGACGGTGATGTCGGCCGAGCCCGACAGCCGGGCCAGCAGCACCGCCAGCGCGGCGTGCACGACCATGAAGGTGGTGACCTTCGCCGTGCGGGCCAGCTGCTCGATCCCGGCGTAGGTTTCGGCGGTGATCGCGGTGTCGACGACATCGGCGAGCAGGGACCGGCGATCCGGGCGCCGGCGGTCGGCCGGGAGTTCCAGCGGCCGCGCCATACCCGACAATTGCTTTGTCCAGTAGTGCAATTGGCGAGCGGCGAGCGACTCGGGATCGGTGTCGTCGCCCAGTAGGATGCGCTGCCGGATGCTGTAGTCGGCGTAGTGCACCGGCAGTGGCTGCCAGCCGGGGGCGTGCCCCTGCGCTCGCGCGCGGTAGGCGGTGGCGAAATCGGCCGCGAGTGGCGGCAGCGACGACCCGTCGCAGCAGATGTGGTGCAGGACGACCACCAGGACGTATTCGTGATCGGCGGTGGCGAGCAGTGCGACTCGGATCGGCGGCCGATGGCGCACATCGGTTCCGGTCGACACCAGCTCGCCGATCCGGTGGTCGAGTTCGTCGGCGCAGACGCGCCGCGCCGTCACATCCAATTCCGCCACGACATCCTCGGACGGCAGAATCACTTGCGTGCCTCGGCCGTTCACCGCCGGATACACCGTGCGCAGGGATTCGTGCCGTTCGATCACATCGGCCAGGGCCGCGTGCAGGGCGGCGGTGTCGAGCCGTCCGGACAGCCGCAGCACCAGCGGAATGTTGTAGGCCCCCGATTCGGGCTCGATCTGATTGATCAGCCAGATCCGGTTCTGCGCGGGTGCGAGCGGAATGGGATCGACCCGCGGCTGCGGCCGCAGCGCGGGGCGAGCGGACCGGCGGGCGCCGTCGATATGGGCGGCGAGCTGGGCCGCGGTCGGCTTCTCGAACAGCTCGCGCACCGATACCTCGCATCGGGTCGATTCAGCGATCCGCACCGCGGCCCCCGTGGCCGTCAGCGAATTGCCGCCCAGCTCGAAGAAGTCGGCCAGCACACCGACCCGGTCGACGCCCAGGACCTCGGCGAAGACACCGGTGATGGTCTCCTCCACGGCCGTGCGCGGCGCCACGTACGCCGCCGCCGAATCCGGGGCCGGCTCGGGCAGGGCCCGATGGTCCACCTTGCCGTTGACGGTCAGTGGCAGCGCGTCGAGAACCACGACATGGGCCGGGACCATGTAGTCCGGCAGAATCGAACGCACATGCGTGCGCAGCTCCTCGGCCACACAGACCGCTCCGGTGGCCGGCACCACGTAGGCCAGCAGCCGGGCCGCCTCGGTACCGGGCAGATGCACCACGACGACCGCCGCCGACACCGAACCGTGGCTCGAGAACGCCGCGCGGATCTCGTCCAGTTCGATCCGGAACCCACGCAGCTGCACCTGCCGATCCGCGCGGCCTCGATACTCCAACTCGCCCTCGAGATTCCGGCGCGCGATGTCACCGCTGCGGTACAGCCGCGCACCCGGTGCACCGAACGGGTCGGCGACGAAGCGTCCGGCGGTCAGCCCGGGCCGGCCGACATAGCCCCGGGCGAGTTGCGCTCCGGCAACGTAGATTTCGCCCCAGGCTCCCAGCGGCACCGGTCGCAGGCGCTCGTCCAGGACATACACGCGCAGGCCCGGTAGCGGCGGTCCGATGGTGCTGGGTGCGCCCGGTACGGCCCGGTCGGCCGCCAACGGGGTGTAGGTGACGAAGACCGTGGTTTCGGTGATGCCGTAACTGTTGGCCAGTACCGGCAGATCCGGATTCCGGGCATACCAGTCGGACAGACTCGCCGGATTCAGCGCCTCACCGGAGAGGACGACGAGGCGCAGGGCGAGCTCACCGTCCGGTTGCCCGGCGTCCACATAGCGCTGTCGTGCGGCCGCGAACTGGTGGAACGCCGACGGTGTCTGACTGAGAACGCTCACCTTCTCCCGCGCGGCGAGGCGGACCATCTCGTCCGGTGAGCGCGTGACGGGACCGTCCACCACCACGAGCCGGCCGCCGGTGACCAGCGCACCGAAGATCTCCCACACCGAAAAGTCGAAGGCGAACGAATGGAACAGCGTCCACACGTCACCGGCGCGTACCCCGATTTCGGCAGTGGCGTTCGTCAAGTAGGCGGCGACCGCGCCGTGGGTGATCACCACACCCTTCGGCTGCCCCGTCGACCCGGAGGTGTAGATGACATAGGCGACGTTGCCTGGGCGCACGGGACGCACCCGGTCGGCGTCGGTGATCGGCTCGCCGCTCTCGGTGGGGTCGTCGTCCAACAGCACGACGCGGCCCGTCTCCGGCAGCCGATCGGACATGCTCCGGTTCGTCACCAAGGCGATCGGTTCGGCGTCGTTCACCACGTAGTCGAGGCGCTCGAGCGGGTGTGCGCGGTCCAGCGGCAGATATCCGGCGCCCGTCTTCACGACGGCCAGTGCGGCCACGATCAGATCGACATCACGCGGCAGCGCGATCGCCACCAGCGTGTCCGGTCCGGCCCCGAGGGCGATGAGCCTGCGCGCCAACCGGTTGGAGCGTTCGTCGAGTTGGCGGTAGGTCAGCGCGGTCGTCCCGTCGTCCACGGCGACGTCGGACGCCGAGAACGCCGCCTGCCGGGTGACGAGGTCGGCGAGTGTCGCCGCTGTGGCCGTTCCCTCGCGGCCCGCGAGTTCGCCGAGCACCGTCCGCTGTTCGGCGGTATCGACCAGCGGGATGTCGACCAGCCGGGCATCGGCGGGCGAGTTCGCCATGCGGTCGAGGAAGTCGACGAAGCGGCCGGCATGGGCGTCGAGTTCGTCCTGTCCGTACAGGTTGGCATTGCCGTGCAGTTCGACCGCCAGCGGTGCGTCGGCGCCGGCGCGGTACATATTGAGTTGCAGATCGTCGAGCGCTCCGGAGGTCAGCGCGCGGTAATGCCCCGTCGCCTCGCCGAGGCGGATCTCGGAATCGAAGAACAGGATGTTGACGATCGGGCCGAAGGAGGTCGCCGCCGCGTCGACGGCGTCGGATTCGCGGCGCAGGTCCTCGAACCGGTAGAGCTGATGTCGCATGGCCAGCACGAGTTCGGACACCGATGCGCGGACCAGGTCCTCCACCGTGGTCGCCGGGTCCACGGTGAATCGGATCGGCACCATATTGGCCAGCATCGCGGCGGCATTGCGCAATCGCCGCGTCACCCGCCCGGACACCGGCAGCGACAGGACGACCTCGTCGGTACCGGTCATGCGCGCGAGGAAGGCGGCGAACGCGGCCACCACCACCTGCGCTGTCGAGGCGTGCAGGTCGTCGGCGAAACGGTCGAGCCGCGCGGTCAGCGGCGCCGGCAACGTACGCCCGGCGAAGCGGTCGTCCTCGCTCCATTTGGCGGAGCGCCCCGCCAAACTCGCGGCCGGCGGCAGGTCGGCCGCCTTGTCCAGCCAGTACGCCCGGTCGGTGTCGAACCGCCGGCTCGTCCGATAGTCGTGCTCGGCGGCGATGATGTCGTTCAGCCCGAGTGCCGCCGGCCGCGTCGGCGCTCGACCCTCGATCAGTGCGTTGTAGTGCTCGGCCACGCGGTTGATGAGGTTGAACGCGCCGTAGCCGTCGATGACGAGATGGTGAGCGCGCGCGTACCACAGGTACCGGTCCTCGCCGATCCGGATGAGTCGCGTCGTGGTGAGCCGGTCCCGGGCCAGATCGACCGCCTTGCTGCCGTAGTCGCGGCGCATCCAGTCCATCGCCGCCGCGTGCGGATCCGCGGCCTCGGTCAGATCCAGGAGCGGCTCGTCGTAGACGATGCCGCGATCCACGTACTGATACGGACGACCGCCGACCTCGACCACGCGGACGATGAGTGACTCGCTCTCGTGACCGGCGTCGTTCACCGCCTTGGCGAAGGCGGCGTAGTCGATGTTCCCCTCGATCTCGACGTAGTGGGCGATGTTGACGTTCGGTCCGCCGGGTAGATTGTCCGCCAGCCACATTCCGTATTGCGCCCTGGAAAGCGGAATCAGATCAGGATTTCGGTCGGCAGGCATGGCTGAATCCGGACTCATCGTCTAACCCCTCCTCGAATTCCGAGACACGGAGCAGCGCACACCCCCACCTGTTTCCATGCGCGGAATTCCCCGTTGCGATACCCTTGATTACGAATGCAATTGCATTTGCGATTCCCCGAGCTGCCGGAATCCCGAATCGCCGGATTTCCGAATCAACCTAACTCATTTCGCTCACGCGCGGTTCGACGCACACGACGCCGCCCCAATCGGAGCCGGGAACGAGCCACTGGCCGATTGAGGGTGTTATCCAGATCGTGTGCGTGCTCTGCGTAGCTGAGGACCCCCTCTCGCCGAGCTTGGCAAGCACTGTGCGACAACTCTTCGCCGTATTATCACGACGTGCCGCCACAACTTGCGGGCGGCCCGAAAGCCCCACTCGCACAGAGGCATATGAGGGCCCCGTCGAATGGGTCGGAACTACGAGCGATTTGTCCGTATTAAAGTGGAAGGCGTATTGTCGAGCGGGTCGATCCCCCCGCCACGCCACGGTTTCGGAAGCTGGTGTCGGCATTGTGTCCGACCCGGGGAGACTGCCCCGGCGAGCATTGTTTCACCTTTCCGCACGACGACGCTGCGCGGAATGACCTATTGCGGTCCACACTGTGCGGAAAACCGTTGTACCACACCTAGCCGATACTACTGAACAGCGGCTTTGCTGTCCCGCACTCGCCGGGAAATCCGGCGAGCCCCGAGCATAATCTTCCGATTCGACCGAGTCCGAGAAGGACACCGCGAGAGCTTCTCGGCGATACCCATGCCGGTGAGCGGCGGATTCACGGGCCCAGGAATAGCCGTTCGTTCGGCAAGCGGTTCTCCGGGAGGCGGCCGTCGATGGTGTCGAGAATGAATTCGATCGTGCACCAACGCTTGCGCCGCCAGTCCCGGACGATATTGTCCACTGCCGCGGCGGCGGTCCGGTAATCGAAGGCCGTTCCACCCAGCCAGATACGCATGTGCACATCGTTGTGCACCGCGTACCCTCCGCTTCCGGGCCTCAGCACGGCACCGGGATGGCCGAGGTCGCGCTGCCACATCGACGGTCCTGCCGATTCTCTGCGTTCATCTTCGTCCCCGAGCGGTAGTGCCGGCCTGACTCCCGTCCACCCTTCCTTCCACGCGGGCGATCGGCGACCGTAGAACTACGTACTTTTCCTACGTGGTCGCCTGCTCGGCGCCGAATCCGGAACCCCAGCTCCGCAGCGCGCGGTCGAGGATGTCGGTGAGCTCCTGGTCGGGGTGGTCGAGCCAGTGTTCGTATCCCGCGATCGCGACGCCGAGTGCGCAGTGGCCCGCGACCTGGGCGAGCAGATCGCGCGTGCCGACACCGAGCCGGGCGGCCACGAATTCGGCCACCACGTTTCGCCACTCCTGATAGCGCAGCGTCGAATGCGCCTGCAGCGCGGGAACTTTCAGGATCAACTCCATGCGCTTGCGATGCCAGGGCACCTGAGCCGGGTCGAAGCGGTTGAACTCGACCACCACACTGCGGACCGCGTCGGCGACCGGCTGGTCGGGCGGGCACCGGTCGAACAGATCGCGCATCGCCTGGAGTTGTTCGCTGAAGTTGCCCCACACGACGTCGTTCTTCGATTCGAAGTAGCGGAAGAAGGTCCGCTTGCTGACCCCCACGGCGGCCGCGATGTCCTCGACCGTGGTGTCGTCGAATCCGCGCTGCTCGAACAACTCGAAGGCGACCCGTTCCAACTCGTCAGCGCTGGTCGAGGGCCTGCGACCCGCCCTGACACGTGGTGCGACAGGTTTTTCCGCTGTCACCCCTTCCATTTTGTCACCCGGTGACATTATGCTGTGCCTCACACCCGTTACCCCGATCCCATCCCCTAGGAGCGGTCATGAACGAACCCATCACCAGCCAGACAGTAGTCCCCGCCGAGGACGCGCTCGTCGAAGACGACCTGCTCGTCGAGGATGTCTCGATCGATGGCATGTGCGGTGTCTACTGACGGCTTCGATCCGGCCGGCTCCTATCGGCTCGCGCCCTCGATCTCGCTGCGACCCGAGCCGTTCGGAGCGCTGGTCTACGACTTCACCACCCGGCGGCTGTCGTTTCTGAAGACCAAGCAGCTGGTGGCGGTCGTGCAGGGACTGGCCGATCACTCTTCCGCGGCCGCCGCTCTGGCGGCCGCGGGGGTCGCCGACACCGAACACCCCCGCTATCTGAGCGCGCTCGCCGGTCTGCTCGAGGCCGGCACCATCACCCCGCGCCCCGCCGGCCCGGACGAACAGGATCACCGATGAAACTGGTCGAACATTTCAAACACGGCCTCGACGCCCCGATCTGCCTGACCTGGGAACTCACCTACGCCTGCAATCTGGCCTGTGAGCACTGCCTGTCGTCGTCGGGCCGGCGCGACCCGCGCGAGCTGTCCACCGCCGAATGCAAGGCGTTCATCGACGAGCTGGAACGCATGCAGGTCTTCTACGTCAACATCGGCGGCGGCGAACCCACCGTGCGTAGCGACTTCTGGGAACTGCTCGACTACGCGATCGCCCACCACGTCGGAGTCAAGTTCTCCACCAACGGAATTCGGCTCACCCCCGAACGCGCCCGCCGGCTCGCGGCCACCGACTACGTGGACGTGCAGATCTCCATCGACGGCGCGACCGCCGAGGTCAACGACGCCGTGCGCGGTCCCGGATCGTTCGACACCGCGATGCGGGCCATGCAGAATCTGGCCGACGCCGGGTTCGAGAACTTCAAGATCTCGGTCGTGATGACCCGCCACAACGTGGATCAGCTCGACGAATTCAAGGCCATCGCCGACCGGTTCGGCGCCCAGCTGCGCATCACCCGGCTGCGCCCGTCCGGACGCGGCGCCGATGTCTGGAACGAGCTGCATCCCACGACCGACCAGCAGTTGCAGATCTACGACTGGCTCGTCGCCCACGGCGAGGGCGTCCTCACCGGAGACTCGTTCTTCCACCTCAACGCACTGGGCTCCACTCCCATCGCGGGACTGAACCTGTGCGGGGCGGGGCGGGTGGTGTGCCTGGTCGATCCGGTCGGCGACGTGTATGCCTGCCCGTTCGCCATCCACGACGAATTCCTCGCCGGCAACGTCCGCGACACCGGCGGATTCGACAGCGTCTGGCGCACCTCGGAACTGTTCGCGCGGCTGCGGCAACCGCAAACCGGCGGCGCGTGCACCTCGTGCTCGGCCTACGACGCCTGCCAGGGCGGATGCATGGCCGCCAAATTCTTCACCGGACTGCCCCTCGACGGCCCGGACCCCGAATGCGTGAAGGGCAACGCCGAACTCGCCCTCGCCGGAGTCGGTGCGAAACCCCAGCCGGACAAGAACCACTCCCGCAGTGCGCCGCGGCGCACGGTCGCCCTCGGCATCCCCACGCGTAGCCGGACCACCGCGCCCGACCGGGCTTGCGACACCAGCCCACTCGCCGGGCTGACCTGACCAACCGATCGTCGACCTCCGGGCACACACCGTCCGGGCGGCGAGACCACTTTCAGCACAAGGATTCTCATGGCAAGCACCCGTGACTGGTTCGAATCGGTCGCCGAGGCCCAGCGCCGCGCGAAGAAACGCGTCCCCAAGGCCGTCTACCTGGCCCTGCTGGCCGGCTCCGAGGCCGGCGCCACCCTCGACGACAACGCCGCCGCCTTCACCGAACTCGGCCTGCGCCCCCACATCGCCGACCTGCCCGCCACCCGCGACCTGAGCACCACCGTTCTCGGACAAGACATCTCGATGCCCGTGATCTGCTCCCCCACCGGCGTCCAAGCGGTCGACCCCGCAGGAGAGGTCGGTGTCGCACGCGGGGCCGCGATGTCGGGCACCGCGCTCGGCCTGTCCTCGTTCGGGTCCAAACCGATCGAGGAGGTCATCGCCGCCAACGACAAGACCTTCTTCCAAATCTATTGGCTCGGAAGCAAAGACGATATGGTCGCCCGCCTCGACCGGGCGCGTGAAGCAGGCGCCAAGGGCATCATCGTCACCCTCGACTGGGTCTTCGCCACCGCCCGCGACTGGGGCAGCCCCCCACTGCCCGAAAAGATCGACGTGAAGACCGCCGTGCGATTCGCACCCCAGGTCGTCACCAAACCCGGCTGGCTGCTGCGCTTCGTCAAGTCGGGAAAACTCCCCGACCTCACCACCCCCAACCTCGTCCCGCGCGGGCAGCAGGGCCCGACCTTCTTCGGTGCCTACGGTGAATGGATGGGCACCCCACCGGTCACCTGGGACGACCTGGCCTGGCTGCGGCAGCAATGGGACGGGCCGTTCCTCATCAAGGGCATCGGCCGCCCCGACGACGCCAAACGCGCCGTCGACATCGGCGCCACCGCGATCTCGGTGTCCAACCACGGCGGCAACAACCTCGACACCACCCCCGCCGCGATCCGCATGCTGCCCAGCGTCGTTCAGGCCGTCGGCGGACAGGTCGAGATCCTGCTCGACGGCGGCATCCGACGCGGCAGCGATGTCGTGAAAGCGCTCGCCCTCGGCGCGAACGCGGTCATGATCGGCCGCCCGTACCTGTGGGGCATGGCCGCCGCCGGTGACCGCGGCGTCCACAACGTCCTCGAGGTCATCCGCCAAGGCATCGACTCCGCGCTCTACGGACTCGGCCACTCCTCCGTCCACGACCTCACCCCCGACGACGTCATCATCCCCGACGGCTTCACCCGGGGCATGTAGTGGACCCCGCCCCGGTCGCCATCGTCACCGGTGCCGCCCGGGGCATCGGCGCCGCCACCGTGCACCGGCTCGACGCCGCGGGCTGGCGCGTCGTGGCCGTCGACATCTGCCGCGACGACCCCGCACTCGGCTATCCGCTCGGCACCCGCGATCAGCTCGCCGCGGTGGCCGCCGCGCACGCGGGGACGGTCCTCGCCGTCGAAGCGGACGTGCGCGATATCGAAAGTCTTAGCCACGCAGTGGAACTCGGGATGGACCGTTTCGGTCGGCTCGACGCGGCCGTCGCCGCCGCGGCCGTCATGACCGGCGGCCGCCCGCTCTGGGAAACCACCCACGCCGACTGGGCACCGATGTTCGACATCGGCGTCCACGGCACCGCCAACCTCGCCCGGGTCGCCGTCCCCGCCATGCTCGCCCGGCCCGAACCCCGCACCGGCCGATTCATCGCCCTCGCCTCCGCGGCCGCCCACCACGGCATGTGGCACCTCTCCGGTTACAACGCGGCCAAACACGCCGTCGTCGGCCTGATCAAAGGATTAGCCCACGACCTGCGCGGCACCGGCATCACCGCCACCGCCGTATCCCCCGGCTCCACCCGCACCGCCCTGCTCACCGAAACCGCCCGCCTCTACCACCTCGACACCGTCGACGACTTCGCCTCCCACCAACTCCTCGACCGCATCCTCGAACCGGACGAGGTCGCCGCCACCATCGCCTGGCTGTGCACGCCCGAATCCGCCGCCGTCACCGGAAGTGTGGTACACGCCGACGGCGGATTCCTGGCGTGAACGCCGGGTTCCTCGAGTACGCGCACCCGGCAATCATGGCGCTTCGAGCCATGGCCTATCGACCTGCGGCCGGATCCGAATCGAGTGGGTTCGGAGATCCACCGTCCGGCGCGTAACCGCCGCCTCGCTCATACGTGAACGTCGTAGCGAGGCAATGGATGTCGGTGATTTCGGCAAGTTCCGGCGGGATGCGGCCACGGAGATGTCCGAGGTCGGGCACGATCAGCAGCTCGATCCGATGGGCGGTCACGTGATCGAGTAGGGCCTCCGCAACGACCAGGCTGCTACTTTTGGTCAGACCGAGGTAGGTATAGCCGAGCCGTCGGGCGATTCCCCGCATCGGCAGATGGAGCCGGTGAACGGTCTTCACCAGGTCCACACAGACGTAACCCATCGCATACGCGGGTATTTCATAGTCCATCGCATCGCCTCGCGAAGTCATCGGTCCTCGTCCTCGATCCGCCGGCGAATGGCGTCTACCTTGCGGTCCTTCGGAATGCGCTGCGGAACAATCAAGGTCGCGATCAGAACGCCCAGCGGCAAACCCACGCAGACGACAAGCCCGCACAAAACCCATCCGCTCATGACTGCCTTTCCGCCAGCGCGCGCCGACCGCGTTCGCTGATCTGCCACCGGGCCCACGAACTGCTGAAAACGATGAATCCGCACGTCGACAAACGAGTAAGCGCGATGCGCACACGCCACCCGGGCAATGCCGCAGCGCGACGAATTTGTCCGGCGGTCAGCAGACCACCCGGTGCCAGCACCGACAGCACCACACAATCCGACCTGTTCATTTTCGGCTTCATCGGCAGCCCCGCTGCCACCGCATCGACCATCGCGTTGCATCCACGAGCCGAGCAGACACGAAATCGGGTAGCGGCCGGAACACGCGCGGGCCGGGCAGATGTCGTCAGAGGATGCACGCAAAATGCAGCGGGGGTGGGCGTGTGCGCGGGGGGTGTGCGATTGTCGAATGTTGTTGGATCGCATCGTTTACGCGTGCGACACTCCGATCATGGGACGTAAGCCCAAACAACCCAACCTCGGACTGACAGAGCTCCTGAACGAAGGGGCGATCAGCCGAGGCGGCCTCGCAAGACGAATCAACGATGCAGGACGAGCTGTCGGCCTCGAGCTCTCGTACGATCACACGTCGGTCGGGCGATGGTTGAGCGGTGAGCAGCCGAATCCTCCTACACCACAGCTGATTGCGGCTGCATTCTCGGAGGTTCTGGGTCGGCGCATTGTGCCCGAGGACTGCGGCATGTCCTCGAGTTCCGGCTCCGGCGATCTCGGATTGGAATTCTCGCTGAGTTTGTCCGAGGCGTTGGGCTCCGTAACAACGCTGTGGCGCGCTGACGTCGAGCAGCGCCGGTACCTGCTCGACGCTTCCTACGCTGTAGCGGTCTACCCCGCAGCGTCGATGCGCTGGTTGACGATGCCCGGACCCGACCATCCCGTATCTGCGGGTCGTCGTCGAGTGGGAAATGTCGATGTCGAAGGCGTTCTCGCGATGACGCGAACATTCCGTGACCTCGACAATCGAGCGGGCGGAGGCCGGGTGCGGTCGACGATCGTGCACTATCTACACAGCTCGGTGGCTCCACTACTGCGCGGGAACTATGCCGAACCAGTCGGACGAACGCTGTTCTCCGCGACCGCGGAGTTGACGAAAATTGCCGGGTGGGCAGCCTACGACCAAGAGGAACACGGACTCGCGCAGCGCTATCTGATTCAGGCTCTCCGACTCGCCAGAGCGGCGAACGATCGTGGTCTGGGCGCTGAGATTCTGGCTGCCATGAGCCATCAGGCTACGTATGTGGGCCGCCCGGGCGACGCCATCGACCTGGCTCGCGCGGCCCGCATGACTGCGCGAGCCACAAGTTCCGCCGCCCTGGAGTCGGAATGCCATTTGGCCGAGGCACACGGTCACGCAGCCCGACAAGACAACTCTTCATGTGCCGCGTCGCTGATCGCAGCAGAGCGCTCGTACGAAAAGGCCGACCGAACAGGTTGCCCGGAATGGCTGTCGTATTTCGATGCCGCATACATGGCCGCCAAGATTGCACACTGTTTTCGCGAACTCGGCGACGACGCCCGAGCCGCCCGGTTCGCCGAACAATCTCTCGATATGTCGTCCGGTTACCACCGAGGCCGCGCCTTCAACCTGACCTTGCTGGCGTCTGTTCGAACAGCCGAGGACCCACTGGAGGCGGTGCGCGTCGGTCGCGAAGCAGTCGAACTCGTATCCGGGATCTCCTCGCAACGCAGCTACGCGTACCTACGTGAACTGCGACGCCGGCTCGATCGGCACAAGGACATCCCGGAAGTTGCCGACTTCCAGCACGAGGTACGGATTCTGACTACACGACCGTACTGAGCGCGCGGTAAACCCCGATTACCGTTGCAGCGCCGACGATGTCGCCGCGCTCGATCATCTTCGCGGCTTCAGCCAACGGGACCCAACGAATGTCCTCCGCTTCGTTGACATCCGGCACGGTGTCGGTTGGTTCGGCGCCCTGGGACAGGTACACCTCCTGCGGATGGTCGAGGGTGCCGATCGCGGGCTGGTAGGTGACCAGATGCCGCATCGACTTCGGCCGCCACCCGGTTTCCTCCTCCACTTCGCGGGCCGCCGCGGCCGCGACGTCTTCAGCTCCGTCCACATACCCTCCAGGCAATTCCCACACCCAGCGATCGATGATGAATCGGTGCCGGTACATGAGCAGGACCTCGCGGCTGTCGTTGAGCACCACGGTCATCGCGCATCGGGGCATACGGGCGACGTACTGGGTGAACGTCACGCCGTCCGGCAACTCCACGTCGACCGTTGACAGCCGTATGTGTCGATTTTCGTCGACCAGGGTTTCGCCATGGATGGTCCACTGAGTGCGCGTCACGTTCCGACGGTATCGCGAACTCCCATCCGGTGTCGTCGGTCGATCCCTCGCCAGCTCCTGCCCGGTGCGGGCGTGCCGCCGCCCGAGAAGTGCGACGCGGCCCAGTCTCCGACGGCGCCATCGCGGCCGACAATCGCCCCGCTCGCTCTCGGTTTGCCCCAACATTCCCGCGTCGACGCTTCGACGCCTTCCCTGGATTGGATCGTTGCGAAGATCAGACTATCCTGCTGGTCAGGAATGAAAGAGCGCCGAGGCGGTGGCATTGCCAAGTCATTGCCACCGCCAGTTCGCTACCGGTGTTCAGTCCGATGCACCCGGAAATCGAAACTCGTCGCTTCCGGGTCCGAATCGACCTCGTCAGCGATGGAGGACCACCGATATGTCGAAGACGAATTTCACCGCGTGGCCGCGGTTGCGGGTGGCGGAGTGGGCGGATACTCGCGAGACGCTGCATATGTGGATGCAGGTGGTGGGGAAGGTTCGGCTCGCGCATGCTCCGTTGTTGAATCACTGGTGGCAGGTCACGCTTTTCGTGAGTCCGCGGGGGTTGGCGACGCCGGCGATTCCCTATGGTGATCGGTTGTTCGATATCGAATTCGACTTTCTCGCCCATCAATTGGTGATCCGCGACGACACCGGCGACAGTCGCAGTGTGGCGCTCGAGCCGAAATCGGTGGCGCAGTTCTACGCCGAAACCATGCGGGCACTCGACGAGCTGGGGTTGACCACGCGCATTCAGGGGCGGCCCAACGAGGTCGAGCCGTCCATTCCGTTCGCCGAGGACACCCGGCACGCATCCTACGATCCGGAAGCCGCGCAGACGTTCTGGCGGCAGCTCGTGCACGCGAATCGCGCCCTCGACGAGTTCCGGTCGGGATATATCGGAAAGTCCAGTCCGGTGCATTTCTTCTGGGGCGCGATGGATCTGGCCTACACCCGGTTTTCCGGGCGGACGGCGCCGGAACACGGTGGCGGTGCGCCGCATTGTGCCGATTGGGTCATGGTGGAGGGTTATTCCCGCGAACTCAGCAGTTGCGGGTTCTGGCCCGGCGGCGGGGAGGAAGGGGCGTTCTACGCCTACGCCTACCCCGAACCGGAGGGTTACCGCGAACGGCAGTTGCAGGTGCCGGGAGCGGGCTACGCCGCCGCGCTGGGGGAATTCGTCCTGCCGTACGAAACGGTGCGGACGGCCGATGATCCGAACGCTCTGGTTGCCGCGTTTCTACACGAAACATACTCGGCCGCAGCCGAATTGGGCCAGTGGGATCGGCGCGAGCTCGAATGCGATCCGCATCGGTGGGCCGAGAAGCGCGCGGCGGCGCCCTGGTCGTCGCTGCGCTGACCCCGCGGCTACGGCGTGATGCCGTCGAACTGCATCACCCAGTACGGGCTGTTCGTAGTCGTATTCCATTGGGAGACATAGAGAGTGATGTCCGTCGATGAGCTCGACCGGGGGTGGATGAAGCCGCCGTAGAGCTGCGGGAAGGTGCGGACCCAGAACTGCCACCACGGCGCCGAGGCGACGATCTGGCGCTTCGGCGCCGTCCAGACGCGGTCGATGGCCGGTGCGGTGCGGGTGGCGATGCAGGCGCCGGCGACGTCGAAGTAGGACATCACCCACGTCCCGGCGATGTTCTTCACACTCACCTCGCCGATCGGCCCCATCCCGCCGAACAGCGGCGTCGGAGTGGGATTGCCCCACCGCCAGGCCGAACCGTCGTAGCCCCAGTATTCGTACTCGCCGCGGACGGCGATCTGCTGCCACGGCACGCGCATCAGGATCGGACCGTTGCGATTGTGGCTGCGCCCCCACTCCTTCGAGACGATATAGAGATAGCCGTTGTCGTTCCCGATGCCGGCGAAGGACTGCATCATGAACGGACTCCAGCCGCCGTAGCCGTCACTGCCGTCGTTGGGCCAGACGGCCGCGTAGTCGGTCCAGGTGGCGCCGTCGTCGTCGGAGTAGGCCAGCCCGCAGAACAGCGCACCGTGGCGATCGTCGGGGACGCTCCAGTCGTGCACGCTGGTGTAGGTCAGCCACGTTCGCCCGTTCGGATCGACGAACGCGTCGTTGGGAATGCGGCTGACCTCGAACCCGTAACCGTTGTCGGCATTGTGTGTGTAGGTGAGGGCCTGTCGCGCCGGCGCGCCACCGGGGGTCGCGGAAAAGGTGGTGGTGGCGTCCGGGAGGTCGGAGCTGAACAGCAGCACGGGCGAGCCGAGCCACGTGCCCGACCCCTGACTGTCACCGGTGAACGTGTCGCCGAAGACGAAGCCAGACCGGCCCGGCGCGAAATGTTCTCGGCTGTAAGGGATTCCGAGATCGGTGCCACCTACTCCGAATTGCCTCGCCGTACTTCCGGCGAACCCGGTGAGCGGTGTCCCCCAGTGCGTCGCCATCGCCGGCTCATGCCGGGGCGGCGAGGACGAATCGCGTCCATGCCGCGGCTCGGTTGGCGTTGTCGGTGCACACCTTCCCGGTGGTGAGGTCGATGGCATACACGCAGCCGTCGGGGACCCCGCCGTTGAAGGTGGCGAACCAGGCCGTCGGCCCGGTTTGCGGTGTGGCACAGGCTGCCACGTCGGCGAAAGCCCCTTCCGGGAACGTGATCTCCGCGGCGGTGGCGGTGGTGAGGGCGGCCAGGGTGCCGCCCGCGGCGGCGGCCGTCGCCGCCGCCCGGACCTGGGGCACGCAGTCGGTGATCACGAAGAAGCGGCCGTTCGTGCTGGCGATTGTCGGCATGCGAATACTCCGTCGGAGGCTTGACAGGGTTGGGACGGTACGGGGCTGGGGGCTTTACGGGTTGGGAGGCTGGAAGCCGGCGATATCGAGTTTCTGCCCGATGGCCGCGATGGCGTCGACCAGGGACCAGCCGCCCAGCTGCGGCCAGCCGGTGCCCTGCAGTCCGCGCATCTGGATCCACTCGTCGCGGATGCGGCCGTCGGAGTCACGCGGCAACGGCACCTGGGTGGGCCCCGGCGGCGCCGCGAAGCCCGGCAGACCGAGGGTCTGTCCCACGCTGGCGACACCGTCGACGAGCGTGTGGCCGGCCAGTTGCGGCCAGCCGTTGCCGCCGATGCCCATGAACTGAATCCACATGTCGGTCACCGGATCCGTTGCCACCGTGCCGACCCCGACCTGGTTGGCGAAATCCTCCGGTGAGAAACCGTCGGCGGAGTTCATATCGCAGTTGCCGAAGGGCGAGGCGCCCTCGGGCAGGCCGCCGCCGTAACCCTGGCCGTCGGTGTACTGGTGCGCGATCTGGCCGGGCAGGTTCGGATTTCTGCCGTAACCGGCGCCGATCATGTTCAAGCCGTCCGGCCGCACCGGCCACATGCTGTCGAAATCCGGGCGGTTGGCGTAGCCGATGACCCGCCGGGTCGAACCGAGCCAATCGGCGAGCCGCCAGTAGGCGCGGTTGATGCCGTCCGATTGATCCCCGCCGGGGTTGCCGCCCGATTCCACGTCGATCATCGTGATCATCTTCGGATGCGGACCACCCGCCTGACCGACCATGCTCCGGTGGGTGTCGACGGTATCGAGCCAGTTCGGCCGCCAGTAGAAGTAGACGATGAAGCAGGCGATGCGTCCGGAATCGGCGGCCCGGGCCGCCCACGAATAGTTCGAATAGAAGTTGTGGTCCTGATAGGTCCCGTCGTTGGAACGGAACGAGAAGAGCTGATACGGATACGAGTCGTCGACCGGCACTTGGAACTCGGACACGTCGGCGAAAAGGGAATCGACCATATTCCCCTCCAAGAGTCGACCGGTCCTCGGCAGGACCGGGTTTCGAGTGGGTGGCTATCTCATTGTCCGAGGCTACGCCTGTCTCGTCATCGATAGTGCGGTTCTCGTGACCGCGTCGTAATCGACGGTGTCCCAACGAAACCCGTGGAAGATCGAATTACCGCCCCTCGGCGCCCGGCACGAGGGCGCGGACCCGCAACTGGTGCGTAGTCATTTGTCCGTTACCGCACGCCGTCGCCGCACGGTCGAGATACAGCGATACGGTGTTGTCGGGCGGGTAGATTCGCAGTCCCGGCACGTCGACGGGCCCGCACTGGTCAGCCGGGATATTGTGCACGTCGACCGCGAACACCAGCGCCGACGCCTGGCCGCCGGGTGCCAGCTGAACCGGTCCGGGCGCGCTCCCGTCGCGGGCGGCCGGGGCGCCGACGGGCGAGCTGTCGGGGCCGGCTGCATAGGAGACCCCCGGGAAACCCTCCAGGACGCACGAGCCGGAACCGTTGTTGGTGAACACGATCGGAAATGCGACAGTTCCGGCGGCGGCGTTCGAGGGCCCCAGCGCGGCCGCGAGATCGGATGTCTGGCATTGTGGCGCAACGGCATTCGCGGCACGGGTGGGCGGAGTACCATCGTTCGAAGGTACCGAACCCACGTGCAGGGCCGGGGCCGCGCTCGTATTCGGAGTGTCCGGCGCCGACTGGTCCGATCCGCAGCCCGCGACGGTCACAGCCGCGGCCGCGGTGAGCGACCACCACGCCATCCGCCTTCTTTTCACAACTCCCGACCGTACTCGGTTCGGGGCCGACCGTGGAAGATCCGTCGAAGTTCGTCGCGGGCAAGGAGAACCCGATGATCGACATCATCACGTTGCGAGGAACCGGAGAGCCCCGGAACGCGGACGGCAGCCCTGCGGGGATGCTGGCCGCGGTCACCGATCTGCTCTCGACCGAGAGCTTCAGCTTCTTCGAACCCGACTGGCCCGCCTCCGTCGGGCCGGATCCGAATCTGTGGGGGCCGTCGCTGGACACCTCGGTCCGGCTGGGCATCGCCGCGGGCGTCGAGGCGATCCAGCAGTCGCCGAACGTCTGTGCGCTGCTGAGCTATTCGCTCGGCGGCATCTGTGCGAGCCGGATACTCGAGGGGGTGGCCCGGGGCGAGTACACCAACACCGACGGCAGCCCGCTCGAGATCGCCTTCGCCGTCTTCATCGCCAACCCGCTGCGCAAGGCCGGCGATTCGGTGAACAACCTGTGCCCGCCCACGACCTTCGGCCTGCACGGCCAACACGGCACCTGGCCCGCGGCGGTCGCGACACGGGAGTACGCGAACCCGGGCGACATCATCACCGCCTCCCCGGCCGACTCGCCGCTGCGCATCATCGACGTGGGAATCTCACCGTTCTCGTTCGTCGAGGGCGCCCGCTTCGGCAACGCGAGCTATCTCATCTTCGCGCAGCTGCTGCAGTTCCTGATGTCGAATCCGGTGGCCAACCTGCAACGCTTCGCCACCGCCGTCAACGGCGTGATCGGTTACCTCACCCCGTATCCCGACGGTCAGCACGTGCTGTACCCGGCGCACGACATGCCGGGCACCGGCGTCACCTGGACCACGGCGGCGGCGGATTGGATCACGGCGAATTTCGCGTAGGAGGTCAGGCCACCGCGCGCAGATGCCGGGGGCGCGCGGGCTCGGCGAGAGCCTGCTCGCGCAACCCCGAGAGCACCCGGCTGAGGATCCGCGAGACCTGCATCTGCGAGATGCCGTGCAGCGCGGCGATCTCGGACTGGGTCTTGCTCTCGTAGAAGCGCTGGATCAAGATCTTGCGTTCCTGCTCGGGCAGGGCCTCGATCAGCGGTTTCACCGTGATCGCGTCCTCGGTGAACTCGTAGCGCGGTTCGTCGACCGCCAGCCGGGCACCCAGCGGCGTGGGGCTGTCGCTCTCGGCGGACTGGGTTTCGTCGAGCGAGTCGCACAGGTAGCTGTTGGCCGCCACGGTCGCCTGCACGACTTCCTCGACCGGGACGTCGAGAGCGCGGGCCAGTTCATGGCTGCTGGGCTCGCGACCGAGTTGCTGGGACAGCACCAGGCTGTGCTGGGAGATGCGGGCGCGCAGTTCCTTCATCCGGCGCGGCACCTTCACCGCCCACCCGCTGTCGCGGAAGTACCGCCGCACCTCCCCCATGATCGTCGGCACGGCGAAGCCCAGGAACGGTGCGCCCCGGGACACGTCGTAACGGTCCACCGACAGCACCAGCGCGAGGTTCGCGACCTGCTGCAGATCCTCCCGCGACTGGCCGCGGCCCTCGTACCGGCGGGCGATGTGAGCGGCCAGCGGCATGCAGTCGGCGATGATCTGCTCCCGCAACCGGGCGCGGCGCGGGTCGGTGGCCTCGAGTTCGGCCAGCGCACGGAACGAATCTTCGATCCCGTCATAGGAATTGCGGCCACCGTCGTCGCGAGCGGTGGCGGAACGGGTCGAGGCAGCAGTGGTATCGGTGCTCATGATCGTCTCCGCAGCTTCCGTATGAACCATGCCGCCCTGGGTATCCGCGACTCGGAGGCTCAAACAAGAAGTTTCGGTCGAATCCGTCGCGGGCGACGGCGGTGGCATCCGTGCCGCGATGTGCTGTACTTGCCGGGTGAGCGAGTCTGGTGAGTCGACCGACGTGGTCGACGCGGTGGTCGAAACAACTCTTCTCGGTGGCCCCCGCCGCTACACCCGCGCTCAGGTGGCCGAGCTGTCGGGTGTCTCGGTCGACAACGCCCGCAAACTGTGGATCGCCTTGGGCTTCCCGGCCGCGGCGAGCGACGACGAAGCGGCGTTCACCGACGCCGACGTCGCCGCGGTCCGCACCTTCTGCGCACTGGGCCCGGCTTCGAATGTCAACGAGCAGAACCAGATTGCCGCCGCCCGCACCCTCGGGCAGTCGATGGCGCGACTGGCCGAATGGCAGGCGGACCTGATCACCCGCGAACTCGGCGCCGGCACCGATGCCGAGGCCACCGCCCACGCCATCGAGGTGCTCACCGATCTGCAGCAGTACGCGTGGCGGCGGCATCTGGCCGCGGCGCTGACCCGATCCCTCGAATCCGACGGCGCCGCACGGCAATTACTCGTCGGATTCGCCGATATGGCCGGCTACACCCGGCTGTCGCGACACCTGGACCCCGACGAGCTGACCGATCTGCTGGAAGCGTTCGAAACCGCCACCACCGAGGCCATCACCGCCCACGGCGGCTGGGTGATCAAGAACGTGGGCGACGAAGTGATGTTCGCCGTCGACGATCCGCACCGGGGCGCGCGCATCGCGCTGGACCTGCACATCGCGATCGGCCGGGCGGCACAGACGATTTCGGAGATGCCCCAGATCCGGGTGGGCCTGGCCTACGGGCCGGTGCTGACCCGCTTCGGCGATCTCTACGGCACCGTGGTCAACACCGCCGCCCGGCTGACCGGCGTCGCCCGCCCCGGAACGGTGCTCGTGGACGACGGCGCGGCCGCGGCCCTGGCCGGGGACACCGAATTCTCCCTGCGTCACCTACGCAGCGTGCGCGTCAAGGGATTCTCCCGCCTGCGGTCCCATGTGCTGCGGGAGCGGCAGCGCAGACAACGCTGATCCTCAGGTCGTCGAGGCCGCCGACGCGATCACATCGGCCACCACGTCGGGTTGTGAGACGAGCGCCACGTGCGACGCCTGCACCTCGCTGGTATGCGCGCCGATCCGGCCGGCCATCCACCGTTGCGCGGCGGGCGGGATCACGGTGTCGTTCGCGGAGACCAGATACCAGCTAGGCGTGCTCGACCACGAGGGCTGCCCGGACAGCTCGATATTCGCCGACACCGCGAGGGACTTCTGGTGGGCGAGCATGGTGGCCGCCGTCGCATCGCTGACATCGGGAGCGAACACCTGATGGAACGACGCGTCGGCGATGTAGGCGTCGAGGTTGCGGCCGACGGCGTTGGTCGGATCGTCGACGATCTTCATCTGCAGTGCGGGCGGCAGCAATTGGCTGCCGGGAAAGCGGATCGGGTCCAGCGCCAGCGCCACCGGCTCGCCCTGCGCCGGCGCGAACGCCGCCACGAACACGAGCGCCCGCACGTTCGGATTGTGGATGTTGGTGATCACGGCGCCGCCGTAGGAGTGGCCGACCAGGACCACCGGGCCGGAGATGCCGGCGACGGTCTTCTCGACCGATGCGGCGTCGTACGCGGGTCCGCGCAGCGGATTCTCGGGCACCACCACCGGGTAGCCCCGCGCCCGCAAATTCCCGGCGACCGCATCCCAGCTGGTGGTGTCGGCGAACGCACCGTGCACCAGCACGATCGTCGGCATGGACTGGGCATTTGCGGGTCCGAGTGCCGCCACGACGAAACCGGCGATCAGCGCGAACACGATCGACACGGCTTGCGCGAAACGGGTAATTCTCATGGCGTGTCCCTTCATCGCTGCGCCGGCGGGCAGATGCACACGACCGGCAATCAATGGGCAAAGGCGACCTGGCAGCGACGATAGCGCTCTCGGCACGCACCGGCAGCGGTTCGGCGAAGATCCGCTCAGCCGGCCTCGAAGCGGGTGGCGATGTCGGCGGCTGTCACCTTGGCCAGCTCGACGAACAGCGGGAGTCGCTCGGGGATCATCAGCGCCGTGGGCCCGCGCAGTCCGAGCGCGAAGCGGCAGTCGCCGTCCCGGGTGAGGATCGGCAGGCCGATGGTGCGGAAGCCGGGGTCCAGCTCCTCGTCGTTGTAGGCGTAACCGCGTGCGAGCGTGCGATCCAGTTCGGCACGGAGTTCGGCCGGGGAGGAGACCGACCGGGCGGTGCCCTCGTCGTAGGAGAGGGTGGCCAGGACCTCGTCGGAGGCCCCGGACCAGGCGAGCAGGGCCTTGCCCAGCGCACTCGCGTGCAGGGGCAGGCGGACTCCCATCAGCCGATGTCCGTCGGTCTCCCGCCAGCGGCTGGTGCCGAGCAGGACGGCATGAATGCTGTGGCGGATCGCGACCGACGCGCTGGCGCCCGTGGTGGCCGCGAGCTGTTCCAGGCTCGGCTCGGCGAGATAGATGCGGTGCTGGCGGTAGGCGATCTGACCGTATTCGGCGAGCGCGCCGCCCATGCGATAGCGGCTGGAGGCCTCGTCCTTCTCCAGGAAGCCCGCCTGCACCAGCGCGGTGAGGAGGCGGTGAGTGGTGCTCACCGCCAGGCCCTGCTGACGGGCGACTTCCGATACGCCGCGTTCGTCGCCGTCGCGGAAACAGTCGAGGACCGACAGCGCGCGGGTGACGGTCTGCACTCCGGAGGCTTCCACGCCGGGGACGGTAACACAGGAAGCAGGCCCGCACCCCCTCTTTCATTCCATTATTCGGAAAGCGAACCCGCATCGAATTCGGATCACCCTGCGCGAAAAGTCGCCTCGATCAAGCTGATTGGCCAGTACAGAGGACTCGTGCGCCGGAATACACCCGGAGCCGAGGTTTCGTCAAGCCTTCCGATCCTCGGAAAGCATTACCTCGTAACGAGGTCCGTCCGTCCCTACTGTCGCTGGATATCACTCGACTTCGGTTCCCGATTCGGAAGAGGTGCTCCACGATGTTCCGCACGCGCAGGCCACACGGTTGGCGACTCGCGCTCGCGCTCGCCCCCGTCGTCGCTCTGGTCGCGGCGTGTGGCTCCGGATCCGCGTCCGAATCCGGAGCCGGATCGCAGCTGGTGTTGAAGGTGGCCGATCCGGGCAACGCGGGTCCGCTCGCGGTGGCCAAACGAGACGGCACATTCGACAAGGCCCTGGCTCCCCTGGGCGCCAAGGTCGAATGGGTCAACACCACACCGGGTTTCAGCTCCATGCTCAAGCTGTTCAACACCAAGCAACTCGATATCTCCGGGGCCGCGTTCAGCCCGGTCGTGGGCGCGCTGTCGAAGGATGTCGCGGTCCGCATCGTGGCGGTGCAGGATCCGGCCGGTAAGGACCAGAGCGGCATCATCGCCACCAAGGAATCGGGCATCCACTCGGTGGCCGAACTGGTCGGCAAGCGCGTCGCGGTGAACCCGGCCGGCAAGGGCGAATACATCCTGCTGAAGGCCCTCGCCCAGGCGGGCGTGCCGGCCGACAAGGTGACGCGGGTGCCGTTGCAGCAGAAGGACGCCGCCTCGGCCTTCGCCACCGGCAAGGTCGACGCCTGGGCCTCGTTCCTGGTGCCCTATCAGGAGGCCAAGGCCAACGGTGGTGTGGAGATCGCGACCGAACAGAGCATCGGCTCCAAGGACAACACGGTGGTGGTCTTCCGCACCGAGATCCTCGACAAGCGCCCGGAGGTCGCGGCCAAATATCTGGAGGTGCTGCAGGGGCTGACCATTCAGCAGCACGACAATCCGTCCGCGTTCGAGAACGTCTTCGAGCAGACCGGCCCGCGCGCGCTGACCGGCGCCCGGCTCGCCGACGCGATCCGGGTGGACAGCGAAGCCACCGTGCCACGCCTGCCACTGGCATCCGATGCCACCGACCTCGCGGACGTGGTCGACCTGTTCGCCGGCAACGGTGTGATCAGCCGCAAGATCACCGCCGCCGACATCTTCTACGACCTGAAGGCCAAGCTCACCCCCGACCAGCTGGCCGCGCTGAAAACGGGCCGCTGACATGACCGCCGTCATCGTTCCCGCCGCATCGACGGGCCGGCTCGCACCGCCGCGCAGCCGGGTCGAGAAACGCAGACCCGCATGGCTTTCGGTGCCGCTGCGCTTCCTGCTCCCGGTGCTGATCTTCGCCGGCTGGTGGATCGGGTCGGCCACCGGCGCGCTGTCGCCGGAGGTGCTGGCCGGCCCGCCGAAGGTCTGGTCGGCGTTCACCGAACTGGTGCACAACGGTCAGCTGGTCGATTTCGCGCTCGCCTCCTTCGTCCGCGCCGGGCTGGGGGTGGGGCTCGGCGTCTCGGCCGGGCTGCTGCTCGGCTTGGCGGCCGGATTGACCAGTCTCGGTGAGGAATTGGTCGATTCGACGATGCAGATCGTGCGCGCCGTCCCGTTCCTCGCGCTGGTGCCGTTGTTCATCGCCTGGTTCGGCATCGACGAGTTGTACAAGGTGCTGCTCATCGCGGTCGCCACCGTCGCGCCCATGTACGCCTACACCTACCTCGGCGTGCGCAATGTGGACCGCAAGGTGGTGGAGGCCGCCCGCGGCTTCGGGCTGACCGGTCCTCGACTGGTGCTGGAGGTGATCCTGCCGTCGGCACTGCCCGGCATCCTCATGGCGCTGCGAGTCTGCCTGTCCATCAGCATCACCGGCCTGATCGCGGCCGAGCAGGTCGGCACCAGCAAGGGCGTGGGCTATCTGGTCACCCTCGCGCAGGAATACAACCGCACCGACTACATGGTGCTGTGCGTCGTGCTCTACGCCGTCCTGGGCCTGGTGTTCGACGGCGCGGTGCGGCTGATCGAACGCTTCGCGATGCCGTGGCGCGGGCAGGTGGCGATCCGATGACCGCCGTGGACGAAACCCGGACCGCCGCACCGCTGGCCGTGCACATCACCGGACTGCGAAAAGCCTTCGGCGACAAGGTTGTTCTCGACGGTGTGGATCTGAGCATCCGCCGCGGCGAGTTCGTGGTGCTGCTCGGGCCCAGCGGCACCGGCAAGACGACGCTGCTGCGACTGCTCACCGGCCTGGAGGCTCCGGATGCGGGCGAGGTGCTGGTTCCGGCCGTCCGCACCACCGTGTATCAGGAGCCCCGGCTCATCCCGTCCAAACGGGTGCTGGCGAATGTCGTTGTCGGGCAACGCCGTTCCAAGCCGGTCCGGGAGGCGGGCCTGCGCGCCCTCGCCGAGGTCGGACTCGACGAGAAGGCACGGCAGTGGCCCGCCACCCTGTCCGGCGGCGAAGCCCAGCGCGCCGCACTCGCGCGCGCACTGGTCCGGGAGCCCGAACTGCTGCTGCTGGACGAACCGTTCGCCGCACTCGACGCCCTGACCCGGTTGCAGATGCAGGACCTCGTCGGCGACCTGGTGGCGCGGCATCGCCCGGCGGTGCTGATGGTCACCCACGACGTGGACGAGGCGGTCCGGCTGGCCGACCGGGTCCTCGTCCTGAACCGGGGCCGTTTCGCCGTCGACATCGATATCGATCTGCCGCGGCCGCGCGACCGCACCGACCCCGCCGCCCTGCGTTATCAGGCGGCTCTGCTCGCCGAACTCGGCGTCGGCCACACCACCGACCACCACCGGATTCCCTGAACCACGGAGCTTTTCATGACCGACAACACCCTCTGGTACACCCGTTGCCCCGTCCCGACCGCCAGCGGTCTGGCGCACAGCCTGGGCTGGCTCGGCGACGCCGCGCAGCGCGGCGGCCTCACCTTCGGCGTCCTGCAGGACGCCGGACCCGAACTGGCCGGATTCCACTTCGACCACGGGCTGGCCGGCCTGGTGCGCGAAGGCGGCAATGTGCCCGCGCTGGCGGCCCGCGCCGCCGGCTCGCCCACCCGGCTCATCGGCCTCACCTGGATCGACGAATCGCAGGCCATCCTGGTGGGCCCGGATTCCCCGGTCGCCTCGCCCACCGATCTGGCCGGTCTGCGCGTCGGTATTCCGGCCTGGGCGCAGGATCAGGCCCGCAGCTTCCCGCGCGCCATGGCGTTGCACGGCTTCGGCAACGCGCTGCGGCTGGGCGGTCTGACCCTCGCCGATGTCACCGTGGTCGAACTCGCCGTGGAACGAGATCCGCAGGTGCGCACCGATGTTCAGCAGCGCGATCGCCGCGTCACCTGGGGCGCGGAGGAGCTGCTGCGCGGCGAGGTGGACGCGATCTACGTCAAGGGCGCCCGGGCCCAGGAGGTCGCCGCCGAGCACGGCCTGCGGGTGGCGGTGGACCTCGATGCCACCGACAGCTTGCGGCTGCGCGTCAACAACGGCACCCCGCGCCCCATCACCGTGCATCAGCAACTACTCGACACCCGGCCCGAGGTGGTGGTCGACTTCCTCGCGCAGAGTCTGCGCGCCGCAGACTGGGCCGGCGACAATCTCGACGGCGTCCGCACGGTGCTGCAACGCGAAACCCTGTCCGGCCCCGCCGGAGTCGTGGCCGCCTACGGCGAGGACTTCCACCGCAACCTGCATCCGAGCCTGGACGAAGAACGGCTGGAGCTGCTGGGCGTGCAGAAACAGTTCCTCTACACCCACGGCTTCCTCGCCACCGACTTCGATCTCGAATCGTGGGTCGCGCCGGAGCCGCTGGCCCGGGCGCGGGAGCTGGTCGCGGCCGGACGGGCGGCGGCATGACCGAATACCTGTGGCGGCTGCCCAGCCGCGGTGACGGCCGCCGCGCGCGACCGGAACTGCGGCATCGTGGCGGTTTCGGCGATCCGGCGCCCACCCCGGCGAGCGGGCTCAGCGGGGATCGCGCGCCGGATCGTGAACCCACCGATGTGCGCCCCGGCCGCTTCGGCCCCTTCGACGACCTGCACCAGGTGATCGACGCCGCCGAACTGGCCGGACTCGACGGCGTGCTCGCGCCCTACGACCCGCTGGGCGAGGAATCCTGGATCGTCGCCGGCGGCGCCCTGCGCGCCACCCGGCACAGCCGGGTGATCGTCGAATTCCAGCCCGCCTTCGGCACTCCCGTCTACGCGGCGAAGATGTCGGTCACGTTGCAGCGCCTGTCGGCGGGGCGGCTGGGCTGGCGACTGGCGGTCGACACCGACGAGGCGGAGGCGCGCTCGCGCGGCGACCGGGTGTCCGGCGCCGACCGCTACCGGCGCGCCGCGGAATTCCTCACCGTCGCACGTGGTGTGTGGAACCACGATGCGGTGCCGGCGGCCGGGTTCCGTGGCACCGGATTCGATCTCGCGGGCGACTTCTACGACGTGATCGACGGCGGTTTCCGCGGCGTGCTGTCGGGCCTGCCCTTCCCGACCGTGTACCTGTCCGGCACCTCACCCGAGGCCCTGGATCTCTCGGCGCGTCACGGTGATGTGCACGTGTTCACCGAATCCCCCGACGGCCCGGCCGAACAACTGGCCGCGTTGCGCGCCCGCACCGGCGAGACCGGTCGCACCGTGCGCGCCGGACTCGAGATCCCGGTCATCGCGCGCGAGACCGAGGACGAGGCGTGGGCGCGTGCGGAACGGCAATGGCGTGAGGTACGCCCGGACGGGCCGGGCGCGCGATCGCTGGCTCTGGGCGACGGCCGCTGGGCCGGATTCGACCTGCTCGGCTATCCGCAGGCCATCGGCCTGGTCGGCAGTTACGAGCAGGTGGCCCGGCAGCTGCAGGTATACGCCGCAACGGGTTTCGACACCATCGTGCTGTCCGGGCATCCGCACATCGAGGAGATACACCGCGCCGGTGAGCATCTGCTGTTCCTCGCCGATCCGGCCGGACGCACCCTGAAGGAGGTCGCGCTGTGACGATCGACATCTACTGGCGCATCGGTATGGAAGGCGACCACGCCTCGTTGCGCACCCCGCGCCGCCACAACCGCGGCAACGCCGGCGGCTACGGTCCGGGCAATATCGCCCCGGCCGTGCGCGGCGGTGAACTCGACGGCTACAGCTATATCGATCACGTCGCCGCGGTCGCGCGAGCGAGCGAATCCGCCGGATTCCTGGGCGGACTACTGCCCTCGTTCCCGGTCACCGAGGATCCGTGGGCCTTCGCCGCCGCGCTGGCCCGCGAGACCACCACCTACCGCTTCATGGTCGCCTTCCAGCCGGGCTTCCTGCACCCGGTGCAGGCCGCCCGCATGTCGGCAAGTCTGCAGCGCGCCACCGGCGGGCGGCTCGTCTACAACATCATCAGCGGCGGCGGGGGCCCGGCCCAATTGTGGTGGGGCGACAAGGTTTCCCACGACGACCGCTACGCCCGCACCAGCGAATTCCTCGACGTGCTGCGCGGAGTGTGGGACGGGCGGCCGTACACCCACGACGGCCGGTTCTTCCACACCGAGGCCGCCGCCCTGCCGCCGGGCCTGGCCGGGCAACCGTTCCCGGAGGTGTACTTCTCGGGGTCCTCCGGCGCCGCGGTGCAGGCCGCCGGACGCCACGCCGACTACTACCTGTCCTGGCTCGAGCCCTTCGCCGACCTGCGCGCCAAATTCGACGGCGTTCGCGCCCATGCCGAAAAGATCGGCCGCACACCGAAATTCGCGGTCCGCATCGACATCCTGGCCCGGCACACCGAAGAGGCCGCGTGGGACGAGATCCGCAAGGGCTGGGCCTTCGTCGACCGCGAGGCCGCCAATCGCGCCGCCCAGGGCGATTCGGTGGGAGCGGCGCGGATCAAGGGCTGGGTCCCCGAAACCATCACCGGCTACCGGGATCTCGAGGTGCAACCCAACGTCTGGTGCGGTTTCAGCCTGATCCGCGGCGGGCCCGCCTTCGGGCTGGTCGGCAGCTACGAACAGGTCGCCCAGCGCCTCGACGAACTGATCGACCTCGGCGTCGACGCCTTCATCCTCGCCGGAAACCCGCATCTGGAAGAGGCCTATCGGGTCGGGGAGGAAGTGCTGCCGCTGCTCGGCCGCTCCCGTCTGACCGCACCCGAGGCCACCCCCGCACTGACGCACGCCCACTAGGAGAATCGTGACCACCACCGAAATCCGGCTCGACGACACCGTCACCGAATTCGTCGCCGCCGCCACCCGCGACGCCGAGAAGGCGTTCCGGGTGTTCCGCGAAACCGGCACCGTCGCGGGCAACGGGACCGTCAACTTCGTCGAACGCGTGCCCGGCCACGATATCGCGGTAGCGCTCAACGAGCCCGGCCCCTGGGCCGACGACCGCACCGTGCGACCCGTGGTCGCCACGTTCGACGGAGAAGTACTGTCCGGCACCGGTTCCGCCGGCTTCGTCACCGGCTACGCCGCGGTGTTCCGCGCGCACCCTGAGATCACTTCCGTGGTGCACGTGCACAGCCCCTGGCTGGGTGGCTGGGCGCAGACGCACCGCGTCTTCCCGATCCGCTATGCCGCCGTGCAGCGACTGACCCTGTCGCGGGAGATCCCGCCGCATATCGATCGCAGCATCGGCGCGGGCGATTTCATCCTCGGTCAATTGACCCGCGACCCCGACCTCATCGCCATCTTCGAGGCCAACGGCGGCGCGAACGTCATCGGGCGCGGCGGACTGCTGGAGCTGGCGAAGCTGGTCGTGTTGCTCGAGGAGGGCGCGCAGTACCAGGCGATCGCCGAAACGCTCGGCGGCTCCGTCGAATTCGACAAGTCCAACCTCGCGGTGCAGTGGGGGCGCACCGGCCTCGCGGACGAGGCCCGCCGTCGCGGGCTGATCTGACCCCCCTTCCATACTTTCCCGAGGAGCAACCCCATGACCGTTCGTGTCGGCTACTTCCCGCACAACAATTCGCTGTTCGTCCTGCGTCACCGCGGCATCCTGGAA
Organism: Nocardia violaceofusca NBRC 14427; assembly: GCF_963869435.1. Lineage (NCBI taxonomy): Bacteria > Bacillati > Actinomycetota > Actinomycetes > Mycobacteriales > Nocardiaceae > Nocardia > Nocardia violaceofusca. The sequence continues at coordinate 50,143 of NZ_CAWMPM010000013.1, read as the reverse complement.
CGCGCACTGCCCGACGTGGAATGGGTGGACCTGCGCACCCTGCCGCAGCCGCCCCGCGCCGACGTGAAAACCGCACTGCCGTCGGTACATTCGGACTACCTGTTCGACGCGGACGGCTACGACTTCATCGGCACCGGCTTCACCCCGCCGATCACCGCGCTCGGCAACGACCGCGACATCGTCTACGTCGGCATCTCCGGACCGCGCATCGAGAACGGCCGGCTGGTCACCAAGGCCGGCAACGGCATCGAATCGGTGGCCGACCTGAAAGGTAAGCGGGTCGGCATCGCGCACGGTTCCTGGCAGACCACGCTGCTGCTGTTCGCCTTGGAGCGCTCGGGTCTGGGCTGGGGCGACATCGAACCGGTCGATACCGACGTGCACGACGGCGGCGCCCTGCTGCTCGACGGCAGCCTCGACGCCTGGGTCGGCGCCTATCCCGGCCTGGCCGCCGTGGAGGCCGCCACCCCGCTGCACACCCTCGTCGACACCGAATCCGTCTTCAGCCACCCCTCGCTGTGGTTCACCCGCCGCGACTTCGCCGAAGCCCACCGCCCGGCGCTCGAAGCGATCATCACCGCCCTGCGGGAGTCCGACGCCTGGATCACCGAAAACCCCCGCGCCGCAGCACAATACTTCGTCGACGATATCGTCGCCCGCGGCGGCACCGCCGACCTGGACGCCTGGGAAGCCGCGCTGCGCGGCCGCCCGTTCGGCCTCGGCCCGGTCACCGGGCAGTTCCTCGACGAACAACAGCACGCCGCCGACCTGCTGCACGCAAACGGCCTGCTGCCCAAGAAGATTCGGGTCCGTGACGCGGTCGATCCCACGATCGCGGAGCTGTTCACCGCACCCGAACCGGCACCGGCCGGCTGACGTAGCCACCTCCACGGACCGCCGGCGCGGAACTACGCGTCGGCGGTCCGGCGGGTGGCCATCGCCGCCACGGCCGCCTCGGCGACGGTCTTATCCTGCTCTCCGGTGCCACCGCTGACGCCGACCGCGCCGACGACCCGACCGTCGCGCCGCAGCGGCACACCGCCGGCGAAGATCATGATGCGCCCCCCGTTGGAGGCGTGTATCCCGTAGAACTGCCCGCCCGGACCAGCGTCGGCTGCGAGGTCCTCGGTCGAGATGTCGAGCGCCCGCGCGGTGAACGCCTTGTTGATCGAGATGTCGATGCTGGCGATCCAGGCACCATCCATCCGCACGTGGGCGACGAGGTTGCCGCCGGCATCGACCACCGCGATGTTCGACGGCGACTCGATCTCGTCGGCTTTGGCCCGGCCGGCGGCGATCATCCGCTGCGCATCATCGAGGGACACCGAAGTCTGGTTCACTGTCATGACCCGCTCCCTGTCGTTGCCATGGTTGTGCTCCTCTCGGTCCGGGGGACGCCTCACGGATGCATGACGACCTTGGTCCACCCGTCGTCCCGGGCATCGAAATGCTGATAGCCGGACTCGGCCTCGGCCAGCGGGAGTTCGTGAGAGACGATCCAGGACGGTGTGGCCCGGCCCTCGTGAATCAGGTCGCGCAGCTGCCGGTTGTAGTGCTTGACGTTGGCCTGTCCGGTACCGACCTTCTGCCCCTTGAACCAGAATTTGCCCATGTCGAAGGCGATCTTGCCGTGGCGTTCGAGTTCGTCGGGGCCGTTTCGGTCCTGCGGCAGGAAGATGCCGACCACGCCGATGTGGCCGGTGAAGCGCACCGAGTCGACGAGCCGGTTCATCGTCATCGCGGCGTCTTCGTGACCTTGCGGGTCGTGCGCCTGGTACCCGACACACTCACAACCCTTGTCGGCGCCGCGTCCGTCGGTCTGATCGAGGACCTGCGCGACCGGGTCGCCGGTGGAGTCGTCGATGGGTATGGCGCCGATCTGCTCGGCGAGCCGCAGCCGGTCGGGGTGACGGTCGACGATCATCACCTTGCTCGCACCCTGGATCATCGCCGAGTATGCCGCCATCAGACCGACCGGCCCGGCCCCGTAGATCACCATCGAGTCACCGGGCTGCATGTCGGCCAGGCGAGTGCAGTGCCATCCGGTGGGAAATATGTCGGAGAGCATCACGTAGTCGGTTTCCTTGTCCTGGGCGTCCTCAGGCAGCCGCAGACAGTTGAAGTCGCCGAACGGCACCCGCAGATACTCCGCCTGTCCACCCCAGAACGGTCCCATTCCGGCGAAACCGAATGCGGCGCCCGCCATCTTCGGATCCGGGTGCACCGTCAGGCAGAACGCGGTCAGACCTTCCTCGCAGTTTCGGCAGAAACCGCAGCCGATGTTGAACGGCAGGCACACCCGATCGCCGGTCGCGACCTTGACCACCGCGTTGCCCACCTCGGCGACGATCCCCAAATTCTCGTGACCGAGGACCATCCCGGGCTCCAGATCGGTGCGGCCCTCATACATGTGCAGATCCGATCCGCAGATATTGGTGCTGGTGATCTTTACCAGCACATCGGTCGGCTGCTCGATCCTCGCATCGGGCACATCCTTCACATGGACCTGACGTGGTCCGTCGTACACAAGCGCTTTCATCTCGACACTCCCTCACATGCGGCGTTTCCGGTTGATGCCCGGCCCGGCGGCCACAGGCGGCTACATGCGAGCGACCAGCCGAATGAATCGTGCTCCCGAGGGCAGACGACGCAACAGCGCACGGAACCGACAACCACACCAAAACGTTGGCACACCACCATGTTTCGCGTTACGGCGATGTGAGTGCGTTCCAGGCGTCGCGTTCCCTCCACCATGGAGTCTCCTCTTGTGGCTCCACGATCGCTAGGGGTTGAGACGGTTTTGTCGATTCGCGGGCTCGAGCGGCTCCTTCCCTGCACAACCGACGGTGTGATGCTGAATCCAACTCCGCCGCAACATGATTCAACCCCGCACATCAACATCTACCGGCACCAACGCACGCAGGTACCGTCGCGGAGCCAGGTGATTGTTTGATCTCGGTGCGGGCGGGTATCGCGGGTGGCGGCGCCGGGAAACCGGTCGCCGGCCGATTGCCCACCCGCACCGCGACCGGAATGAGCATGCGCATGACCGTGACCTGGACCCCCGCCGTTGTTCCCGCCGAGCACAGCACCCATCCGGATCCGCACCTCACGCAGGTCGACGAGACGCTGCCCGACTGGCAGCGGGGGCAGGTGGCGTGGTTCAACGCCGAGAAGGGGTTCGGTTACCTGACCAGCGCCACCGGCGACGCGGTCTTCGTCGACTACCGCACGATCGACATGCCGGGATACAAAACCCTCAGCCCCGGGCAAGCGGTGGTGTTCACGCTGACCCACACCTGCGGCGGACCCGAGGCCACGCAGGTTCTTCCCTTCCCGTACGCCCGCGACGAATCCTGAGCCGGGTCGCGCGAATACCTCGGCCGTGACGGGGTACCGGCCAGATGTCGGCTTCCGCCGATCCCCACCCGACCGTCACGACGAAAGCGAAGATGTGAAAGCCGAACGCCTGGTCGAGGAATCGTTCGAGCTGGTCGCCCGCGTCCGGCGCGCCCGCGTCTTCCATCCGAACGGCCTCTGGTTCAGCGGGCACCTGCGCCCCGCCCCGGCCTTCGAGAGGTATTTCGGCGACGGACAACGCGACGTCGAGGTCCGGCTGTCCAAAGCGCTCGGCATGCCGGGACGTGTGCCCGACGCCGTGGGAATCGGTCTGCGCGTGCGGACCCCCGGCGGGCGCTGGGACCTCGCCCTGGCGTCGACACCCACCGGCACGCTGACCCGATTCTTCGCGATACCCGTCCCGTCGTGGCGCCACGCGACCTACGGGACGCTGATGGCCTACCGGTTCGACGGCGGCGCCCCGCAGTGGATATTCGCCCGGCCGGACGCCGATCAACCCGCCGACGCCTCCCTGGCGACGCTGCGCGACTACACGACCACACACGGCCTCGGTTTCACGCTGACCGCCGCGCGACTGAACGGACCGGAAGAACCGTTCGCGAATCTGCGGCTCACCGCCGAAACCGCCGCCCCACCTCCCGAGGACGCCGTCGACCCGACCCTGCACCATCCGCCGGGCGTCGCGCTGGCCCCGCGGTTCATCACTCGCATCCGGCGCAGCGCCTACCGGGGCAGCCGCGAGGGACGCGGCGCGGAGCCCTCACCCGGCCACCCCCACTGAGGATTCATTCGTTCGCACTGTTGTCGTCGCACTGCGCCTGGCGGCGAATCCCGCAGCCGACGATCTGCGATAGACGGCTACGCGTTCGGGCGGGGCGGGTCGGCCGACAGACCCATGATGTCGTTCCACCACGAATCCAGGGGGCTGGGGTCCGGCCAGCTCACTGCGGCCGGTTGTTCGGCAGGCATCGAGGCCACGGCTTCATCGTCGACGAATACGGAATCTCTGTTACTCGGCATGCGGCTCACTCCTCGTTCCCCCAAGATCACAGCTGACTACCGAAAACCCCGATCGCGGCCTGCCAAACCACTTTTTCATCACACGAGGGAGACCGTAGGGTTGCCGACACAGGCCAGTGAACTCTTTTCCGACCGGCGAGGAGCAGAATTGCCGAATTTCACCGTCCGCCGCGTACTCACCGCCGCCGCGATCTCGGCCGCGGGACTCGCGGCACTGGCGTCGGGCGCGGCCGCCCAACCCAGCATTTACCATCCGGTGATCACACCGTGCAGCCAGCAGTTCCGTACCCCGCTGGAGCCGCAGCGACCGGGCGCCGAGGTGTATTGGAGTCCGTTCGGCACCGCCGGCATCGTCTGCTACGACGACGGCACCGGCATCGAGCACTACTACCAGCGCGATCCCGCCGGCAGCTGGCACGACATCAACGAACTGCTGCCGGGCCAGCACTTCTACGTGATCTTCACCTCCACCGTGCCGGACCAGGCCACCTGGGGATGAGCGGGGCCGCGGCTAGGACTCGAGCCGGATCGCGCGCAGAGCGAGGTACAGCTCGGCGGCGGATTTCGGGTCCGAGCAGCGCCGCCCGGTCAATGTCTCGATGCGGCGCAGCCGCTGATGGATCGTATTGCGGTGATAGTTGAGGCGTTGCGCCACTTCGGTATTGGAGCCGCCGCAGTCGAACCACAGATCGAGAGTGTCGAGCAGAGTGTCCCGGTCCTCGCAGGGCAGCTCGAGCACCGCCCCGAGGATGTCGTGGGCGAGTGCGCGCGCCGCGTCGGGCGCATGGGCCAGCACCAGGGGCACCGATGCGCTGCCGTAGCTGACGACGGCCGAGGTGCCGGGGCGGGCACAGCGCGCGGCGAGTTCGGCCTCGCGCACAGCCGCACCCGTACCCGTCAAGGCGGAGAAGGTGCGGCTGACGCCGACCCGGCCGGCCGCGATCTGCCGGAGCCGGGTCAGCGACGATTCCAGCGCGCGCGGACTGCCGAGGCTGATCAGCCCGATACTGGTTCCCGTGTCCTGCTGCCATGCCGAATTCACATAGGCCACGCGCAGCCGGCGCTCGGCACCCGGTAGCGGGTCGAGGGTCGGGACACCGGATTCGGCGTACACCGCGACGAACAGACCGGTCCGCGGCAGATGCAATGTCCGGCCGATCTCCGCGATCGCCGCCGCGTCGATCTCGCCGTGGAACAGCGTGTCCAGCAGTGCGCGGCGATCGGCGTCGGCGCGGGCGGCGCGCTCGGCCAGGTAGCCGGTGTAGGCGTTGGCGGCGGCACTCGAATAATCGTCGATCAGCCGCAGGATCTCCGAACCCAGCGCCGGCAGCATGACGTCACCGCCGGCGGTGGCGAGCGAGCGTTCCCAGATCAGGCGACCGGCCAGCCGATAGGCGTGCAGGAGCGCGGCCAGCGGGACCCCGAGTTCGGCCTTGGTGCGGCCGACGTCGGCGGCGGCCCGCAGGCGCCGCCCGTCGGCACCGGCGAGCTGGCCGAGGACCGCGCCCAGGTTGTCGTGGACGGCCGCGCGCAGCAGGGCCTCCGGTACAGCGGTGATCTCCGCGTAGGCGTGGTCTCCGGTGCGGATACGCCCGACCAGTTCGCACGTGAGGTCGTCGACCCCCGCGAGCAAGGTGCGGGCGACCGCCTCGGACCCGTTCGCGGCCGGTCCGATCAGGGTTGGCATGAGTCGATGGTACGAAAGCCGGCGACCCGTGGTGTGTGCTGGAGCACACCGGCCGCCGCCGAACCGGCGACTCGGGCACATGGTGCGACCCCGGCGGCAGCCTGCACCATCGACTTCGTCAGTGATCTGGGCCATATCGGCCCGCGTTCGTAGCGAATCGAAATGAGGTGCCGTCGTGTACGACTACGTCGTCGTAGGCGCGGGTTCGGCCGGCTGTGTGCTGGCCGCCCGGTTGTCCGAGAACCCCGATGTCCAGGTTGCCCTGATCGAGGCCGGTCCGCGCGACACCGCCGAGGAGATCCACATTCCGGTGGCGTTCCCGGCACTGTTCAAGGGGCCGTTGGACTGGGATCTCGACACCGAACCCGAGGCCGGCTTGTACGGCCGCCGCGCGTATCTGCCCCGCGGCCGCATGCTCGGCGGTTCCAGCTCGATGAACGCGATGATCTACATCCGCGGCGCCCGGGCCGACTACGACGGCTGGGCGGCCGTCGGCGCCGAGGGCTGGAGCTACGACGAGGTGCTGCCGTACTTCCTGCGGGCCGAGGACAACGAACGCGGCAAGGACGCCTATCACGGCGTCGGCGGCCCGCTGTCGGTCAGCGACGGCCGCTCCCTCAACCCCCTCGGCGAGGCCTTCCTCGCCGCGGCCGAACAGGCCGGCTACGGCCGCAACGACGACTTCAACGGGGCAACCCAGACGGGCGTGGGCCGCTACCAGCTGACCCAGCGAAACGGTATGCGCTGCAGCGCATCCGTCGCCTACCTGCACCCCGCGCTCGAACGACCGAACCTCACCGTCCTCACCGACACCCTCGCCCACAAGGTGGTGTTCGACGGCGGCCGGGCGACCGGCGTGCTCATCGCCCGCGGCGCCGAGACGGAGCTGATCGCCGCGCGGCGCGAGGTGGTGCTGTCGGCCGGCGCCTACGGTTCGGCGCAGCTGCTGATGCTGTCCGGCGTCGGCCCCGCCGAGGCGATCGCTCCGTTCGGGATCGAGGTCCTGCGCGAGTTGCCGGTCGGGCAGAACCTGCAGGATCATCCGGCGGTCTTCCTGAACTACCGCACCGACCGCGAATCGCTGATGACCGCGCTGTCGCCGGAGAATCTCGCACTGTTGCAGACCGAGGGCCGCGGCCCGCTGACCTCGAATGTCGGTGAGGCGGGTGGTTTCTTCGAGACGCGGCCGGGATTGGCGGGACCGGATGTGCAGTTCCATCAGGCACCCGCGCTGTTCTACGACGAGGGTATGGGACCGGCGGTCGCGCACGGCTTCGGATTCGGCCCCTGCGTGATCAACCCGACCAGCCGGGGTGAGGTGACGCTGCGCTCGGCCGATCCGGCCACCGCACCGCGTATCCGGCACAACTACCTCGGCACCGAGGCCGACCGGGCCGCCATGATCGCCGGCCTGCGGATCGGACTCGACATCGCCGACCGGGCCGCGATCCGCGAGGTCACCACCGGCGAATTCAGCGTTCCCGCATCGGATTTCGACGACGATCTGCTCGATTTCGCGCGCCGCACCGCCCAGACGCTGTATCACCCGACCTCGACCTGCGCCATCGGCTCGGTGGTCGACCCGCAGTTGCGGGTGCTGGGACTGGAGGGTCTGCGGGTCGCCGACGCGTCGGTCATGCCGAGCGTCGTGCGCGGTAACACCAACGCCCCGACCATCATGATCGCGGAGAAGGCCGCCGATCTGATCACCGCCGACCACGAAGGAGCGGTCCGATGAGCAGCGCGCTGACCTCCGCCGTCGATACGGCGATCGCCGCCTTGCGCGTCGGCGAAAAGACCTGGGGTACTATCGATCTGGCGCAACGCCGGCTCCTGCTCGAGCAGGTGCACGCGGCCACCGCGGCGCACGCGCGGGAATGGGTGGATGTCGCCGCCCGCATCAAGGGCCTGCCGGCCGACTCACCGCTGCTGGGCGAAGAGTGGGTGAGCGGACCGTACTCACTGCTCACGGCCACCGCGTCGCTCGCCGAGAGTGTGCGCGCGCTGGAGAACGGGCGCAGCCCGATCGACGGATACCCGATCCGTCCGGCGCCCGGCGGCCGGGTGGCGGTCGACGTGTTCCCGCACGGACTGTTCGATCGGCTGCTGCTCAACGGTTTTCGCGCCGAGGTCTGGTCCCGGCCGGGCGTGGACGCGCGGACGCTGCGCGCGCAGGCAGGGCTGGGCCAGCGGACACCCCGCAGTACCGGCGGCATCGGGGTGGTGCTGGGCGCGGGCAACATCTTCTCGATCGCGCCGCTCGATGTGCTGTACCAGTTGTTCGCCGACAATCGCGTCGTCGCGCTGAAACTCAACCCGATCACCGATCCCCTGCTGCCGGTCCTGGAGCGGATCTTCGCTCCCGCGATCGACCGCGGACTGGTGCGCATCCTCACCGGCGGCGCCGACGTCGGCGCGGCCCTGGTGCATCACCCCGCGGTGACGGCGGTGCACATGACCGGCAGCGCGGCCACCCACGACGCCATCGTCTGGGGCACCGGGCGCGCCGGCGCGCAGCGCAAGGCGAGCGGAAAACCGTTGCTGGACAAGCCGATCACCAGCGAGCTCGGCGGTGTGTCCCCGACGATCGTGGTTCCGGGGCGCTGGTCGGACGCGGATCTGCGTTTCCAGGCCGAACATCTGGCGACGCAGCGGCTGCACAACAACGGCTACAACTGCGTCGCCGCGCAGGTGGCCGTCATCAGCGCCGAGTGGCCGCAGAAGCGGCGTTTTCTCGACGAACTGCGGGCCGCGATCGAGCGGGCGCCCCAGCGGGCGGATTACTACCCCGGCTCCGGGGATCGGGTGGCCGCGGCCCGCGCGGCCTACCCGCAGGCCCAGGCGATCGGCCCGCGCACACTGATCGAGGGGCTGGTGCCCACCCGTGGCGAGTCCGCCCTGCACACCGAATATTTCGCGCCGGTCCTCGGGGTGGTCGAAATTCCCGGCGCGGCGGACGATTTCCTCGCCGAGGCGGTGCGGGTGTGCAACGACGAGTTCGAGGGCACGCTCGGGGTCAACCTGATCGCGCATCCGCGCACCATCGCCGGGCTCGGCAGCGAATTCGACACGGCCCTAGCGGCATTGCGCTACGGGACGGTCGCGGTCAACGCCTGGACCGGATTGGGGTATCTCACCGCGCGGGCCACCTGGGGCGCCTTCCCCGGCCACACCCTCGACGACATCCAGAGCGGTATCGGCGTCGTGCACAACGCCCTGCTGATCGCCGAGCCGGAGCGCACGGTCGTCTACGGACCGTTCCGGCCGGCGCCGCGATCCATCGTCCACGGCGAATTCACGCTCTCGCCGAAACCGCCGTGGTTCGTCACCAACCGCACCGGCGCCACGACGCTGCGCCGGCTCACCGGATTCGCCGCGAAGCCCGGATTCGGCTCGCTGCCGGGCATTTTCGCGTCCGCGTTGCGCGGCTAGCACTACCCGTCCCACCCCTGACGTGCAGGCGGGCCCATCGGCCCGCCTGCACGTCCGCATCACACTCCCGATGAAGGAAGTACCTCCGCGCGATGACACCCCCGGCTCGCTCCGCCCTCCCCGTCCCCATGCCGAGCACCATGCAGGACGAACCCCTGTCGCTGGCCACCCTGCTGCGGTTCGCCGCCCGGGCCCATCCCCACGCCACCGTGCGCACCTGGACCGGGACCGGTTCCCGGGTCATGACCTATGCCGAGCTCGGCGCCGAGGCAGCCCGGCTCGCCCATGCGCTCGCCGAACTGGGGGTGCGCCCGGGCGACCGGGTCGGCACCTTCATGTGGAACAACAACGAGCATCTGGTCGCCTACGCGGGTGTCCCCGCCATGGGCGCGGTCCTGCACACCGTGAACATCCGGCTCTTTCCGGAGCAACTGACCTATGTGATCGAGCACGCCGCCGACCGCGTGATCATCGTCGACGGTTCGCTGACGACCGCGTTCGCCGCGGTCCTGCCCACGCTGACGACCGTGCGGCACGTGATCGTCACCAACGGCGATGCGAGCGACCTGATCGCCCCCGACGGTATCGAGGTGCATGCGTTCGACGATCTGCTCGCCGGCCACGCCACCGACTACCCGTATCCGCGAATCGACGAAACATCCGCGGCCGCAATGTGTTACACCTCCGGCACAACGGGCGACCCCAAGGGAGTGGTCTACTCCCACCGCTCCAACTGGCTGCATTCGATGAACGCGTGCACTTCCGACGGCATGGGAATCTCGCGCACGGATTCGATGCTGGCGATCGTGCCGATGTTCCATGCCAACGCCTGGGGATTGCCGTATGCCGCGCTGATGTGCGGCGCCTCGCTCGTCATGCCGGATCGGTTCCTGCAGCCCGCGGCGCTGCTGGAGCTGATGGCCGCCGAACGTCCGAGCACCGCCGCGGCGGTGCCGACGGTGTGGAACGGGGTCCTCGCCGCGCTCGCCGCGAGCCCGCAGGACATCACCCATCTGCGCTCGGTGGTGGTCGGCGGTGCCGCGGTGCCGGCACAGATGATTCGCGCCTTCGCCGACGATCACGGCGTCGAGATCATCCAGGCGTGGGGGATGACCGAAACCTCGCCGCTGGGCACCATCGCCTGGCCGCCTCCGGGATCGTCCGGCGCGGAGGAATTCCGTTATCGCGCGACGCAGGGGCGATTCCCCGCCTCGGTGCAGGCGCGTCTGATCGGAGACGACGGGTCCGTCCAGCCGTGGGACGGAAAGTCACTGGGCCAGTTGCAGGTTCGCGGTCCGTGGATCACCGGCGCCTACTACGCCCCGAACGAAGCGGCCGCGGATTCCGGCACGGTCCCCGACGGGTGGATGAGTACCGGCGATATCGGAACCATCAGCCCCGACGGCTATCTGACCCTGGTGGACCGGGCCAAGGACATCATCAAATCGGGCGGGGAATGGATCTCGTCGGTGGATCTGGAGAACGCCGTGATGGCGCATCCGGCCGTCGCGGAGGCCGCGGTATTCGGTGTGCCCGACGAGAAGTGGGACGAACGGCCGGTCGTCGCGACGGTGCTGCGGGCCGGCGCCCACGCCGGCGCCGCCGAGTTGCGGCGCTTCCTGACCGATAAATTCGCCCGCTGGCAATTGCCGGAACGCTGGGCCTTCCTCACCGAGATACCGAAGACGAGCGTCGGGAAATTCGACAAGAAGGTCCTGCGCGCTCGGTATGCGTCGGGCGAGCTGGATATCGTGACCTCGGCGACCTGATCGGAGCCCGCGCGGATTACCGCGGTGGCTGCGATGACCGCATCCGCGTCCGGCCCGCCGCGGAAAGCGGCGGGCCGGATCGTTCTGTGGCGAGGCCGCTGCGCGACCGCCGTTCAGCGGGTGGCGATGATCGCCGAACCGTGGCCGAACAGGCCCTGGTTCACAGCGATACCGGCGCGGGCGTTCTCCACCTGCCGCCCGTCGGCCTGGCCGCGCAACTGCCAGGTGAGTTCGCAGATCTGCGCGATCGCCTGCGCCGGGATGGCCTCACCGAAGCAGGCCAGGCCACCGCTGGGATTCACCGGCACGCGGCCACCCAAAGTAGTTGCGCCGCTGCGCAACAGCTCCTCGGCGCCGCCGATCTCGCACAGCCCGATGTCTTCGTACCAATCCAGCTCCAGCGCGGTGGACAGGTCGTAGACCTCGGCGAAGGACAGGTCGGCGGGACCGAGTCCGGCCTCCGCGTAGGCGGCATCCGCGATCGCGGACCGGAACGACCGCGAGGGCGTATCGAAGGCCACCGCGGAGTCGGTCGCGAAGTCCGGCAGATCGAGAACGGTTTTCGGGAAGGTCGGCGTGACCGTCGACAGCGCCCGGATGCGGACCGGATCGGCGATACCGTGGCGGCGGGCGTAGTCCATCGACGTCAGCACCAGCGCGGCGCCGCCGTCACTGGTCGCGCAGATGTCGAGCAGTCGCAACGGATCGGAGACGATCGCCGAGGCCGCGACCTCCTCGGCCGCGACCTCTTTACGGTAGCGCGCGTAAGGGTTGTTCAGGCCGTGCTTGGCGTTCTTCACCTTGACGGCGGCGAAATCGTCGAGCGTTGCCCCGTGCAGCGCCATCCGCCGGCGCGCGTAGAGCGCGAAGTAGATGGGGTTGGTGGCGCCGAGCAGATGGAAACGCAACCAGTCCGGATCGTCGCGGCGTTCACCGCCGACCGGCTGGAAGAACCCCTTCGGGGCGGCATCCGCACCGACCACGAGCGCCACATCGGTCAGCCCGGCCAGGATCTGGGCCCGGGCGTTGGCGATGGCCTGGGCACCGGAGGCGCAGGCGGCGTAGCTGCTCGAGATCCGGGCGCCGGACCAGCCGAGCGCCTGGGCGAAGGTCGCACCCGACACGAATCCGGGGTAGCCGTTGCGGATCGTGTCCGCGCCGGCGATGTAGCCGACGTCGCGGTGGTCGACGCCGGCATCGGCCAGTGCCGCCCGCGCGGCCACCAGGCCGTATTCGACGAAATTGCGACCCCATTTGCCCCACTGGTGCATACCCGCACCGAGGACGGCGATATCGCGCTCGTTGTCAGGCATCGACCGGCCTCCACATCCACACCGTGTGCTCCGCTTCCTCGTCCTCGTACAGCACGCCCAGCGCCAGCTCGACCGGCATGCCCACGGCCAGGTCGTCCACGGTGAGGCCGCGCACGACCTGCCCGAGAATCACCATCTGCTCTTCCTCGAGTTCCACCGCCGCGACGACGTACGGCTCGAACGGATCCGGCGACACATAGGGTGCGGGCGGTTTGTAGCGGGCGTCCGCGTACGACCAGATCCGGCCTCGCGTGGAGAACAGATACTCGACCAGTTCGGATCCGTCCTTCGGACTCGCGCACTGCGGGTTGCGGCAGGCCAGCGTGTTCCGCGGGAAGTACGGTGTGCCGCAGACCTCGCAGCGACTTCCCTGGAGACGTACGGTGCCGTCGTCCGCAGTGAACCAGCCTTCCACGGCGGGGCGTTGTTCTTTCTGCACAGCGCCGACGATATAGGAACACGTTCTATTTTGGCGAGGAAATCCGCTCCGCCGATGCGCGCGCCCGGGTACGGTGTGACCGGATCGAGGATGGCCCCCACCCTCGAGTCGATCTGGAGTACCACACCGCGATGGGCATGAAAATCATTGACCCGCAGTCGATTCGCAACGTCACGATCGTCGGGGCTCCCGGGGAGACGGCGGCGCTCATCGACCGGCTGCGCCGCCGGGCCGCCGGAAACGGGTCCCACTCAGCGGTCACCGTCGACTGGGTGACCGACCGCGTCGAGCACACGATTCGCCTGACCGAGCTGTCGAGCCACGCGCCGATCGCGGAACTCGAACGGGCCGTGCGGACAGCCGACGGGGTGGTCGCGGTGATGAACGCGGCCGCGGCGAGCGCGGCGCGGGTCGAGGCGATTCTGCGGGTGGCCGACGACCATCAGGTCGCCCGCCTGTGCCTGGTGCACGGACTCGACCATCGCGCGGCGGATTTCGGCCGCTGCGTGCGCACTGTCGCCGCCACGCGCGGAGCGGTGCCGCTGACGGTGCAGATTCCGCTCGGTATCGGGGCCGCATTCGAGGGCGTCGTCGATCTGATCCCGATGTGGGCACTCGAACCGATGGCCGTCGAATTCTTCGGCAGCCACTGGCCGGTGGCCGAACAGCGATATCACGAGCTCGTCGACGCGGTGCTGGCGCAGGACACCGCACGCCCCGGCGTGCCGAGCACCGGGAAGTTGCCGCCGCAACAGTTGTACGACCGGATCCGCCGCCTCACCCGGATCGGCGACGTGGTGCCCATCCTGTGCGATGCGTCGCCACGCACCGACGACACCGCCGCACTGCTGGACGCGATGGTCCGGTACCTGCCGTCACCGATGCACGTCTGCCAACCGGAGCATGCGCTCGACCAGTGAACGACTGAGCCGATGAGCGACTCGGCGACGCCGCCGACACCCGAGCGGTGGATTCGGCTCGCCGGTAGCGAGCCGAATCCGTCGCGATCACCAACCGGAGCCGGAGCCACCCGAACCGGTGTTGGCAAGGATGGTGCCGATCACCATCTGCAGGATGCCAGCGACAGAGCCAAGAAATTCCACGGTGTCCTCCGACTTTCTCATCCGCCGAGTGTCCGGCGTAGCGGAGAACCTAGCTCAGCAATCTTGTGAAAGAAAGACATTTCGGAAAATTCGGTACCACTCACGGACACTCCGCAGAACCGGAACCCGTGGTGACGCCACCGCGACGCGAGACCTTACCACTCGGAAAAGTTGCGAACGAGACGGTTTCGAACACTCCGCGACCTTCCGGCAATTGGCGTTTACCCCCGGCGGCGCCGGGTAGCTCGCGGTCGCCATCTGGGGCAGCGGCGGGGTCGGGCTGATGGCCGGGCATTCGGCGCGGCTGTTCGGCGCCGAACGCGTGATCGTCATCGACCGCTATCGCGAACGTCTGGCGCTGGCGTTCCCGATGGCCGTCGTCACCAACAAGAGCCTCACGATCCGCAGCGCACAACAGCACGGCCAGCGCTACGTCCGCCGCATCTTCGACTACATCCAGCCGGGCGACCTCGATCCGTCCTATCTGATCACCCACGACCTCCCGCTGGAGGACGCCGTGCACGGGTACGACCTGTTCAAGAACAAACGAGAAGGCTGCGTGCGCGCGATCTTCCGCCCGTGACGCGAACCGACCCGCGAGCCACTGTTCTCACCCTGCTCAACGACGCTCTCGCCAACTCGATTAGCATTTTCGCCGCGTCACATAAGAGCTGAGTGGAGGGTGGGTTTTCATGGCCAAGAAGGTCATCGTCGAGCTGGTGGACGACTACGACGGCAAGTCCGATGCCGACCAGACGGTGCACTTCGGCATCGACGGGGTCGAATACGAAATCGACCTGTCGACCAAGAACGCCGAGAAACTGCGCAAGATCTTCGAGCAGTGGACCGGGTCCGCTCGCAAGGTCGGCCGAAACCGCAAGGGCGCCGTCAAGTCCGGCGCCGCCCGCACGACCCCGGACCGCGAGCAGACCGCCGCCATCCGGGAGTGGGCGCGCAACAACGGCTACGAGATCTCGAGCCGTGGCCGTATCCACAAGGACATCGTCGAGGCATACAACAAAGCCGGCTAGACGACGGTCGGCCCGTCACGAATCTGCCAGTGTCACGGCGCGCGCCATGAGCGCGTCCGCGACGGCACGGGGACGACGGCCGAGCCCGCAGGCGCAGGCGACGCCGTCGACGCGGCGGCCCAGCGCATTTTCGATGGTGTGCAGCGTCTTTCGCTGCTCATCCTCGGTCGGCACGTCGTGGACGACACCCGCGTAGAAGCGGGTGCCCGCGGGCAGGGACAGATCGGCGAGGGGCGCGTAGAACCGGGACTCCGCAGCCGGCGGTCTGTCGCCCGCGGCGAAGGGAACATGGACGTACTCCAGCGTACGTCCGGAAGGCCATTGTCGCGCAACGGAATTGGCCAGGTCGACGAACGGCCGGGCGGTGCGCAGCGGCACGCCCTTGTTGTGCAGGCTGCCCAAGCACAGGTGCACGCCGATCCGGCTGCCCTCCGGGGCCGCGGCGGCCAGCGCCGCGATTCCCCGGCCCGAGCCCAGCAGCCGCTCCACCATGCGGTGCGCGGGTTGGGTCAGCGCCATCGCCACCAGCTCCGCGGTGGCCTCCAACTGGATGACGACATCGTCGCCGCCCGTCCGCGCGATGGCGGCGATCTCTCCCATGGTGGCCTCGGTGAACGCGGTGCGTTCGGAGCGAATTCCATTGGGCCCCAATGCGACGAACGCCAGGGTGAGATCGGTCGGCATGCCGATCTGCAACGCGAGTCCGGGCCGGCCCAGATCGGCGCGCACGGCGGAGAAGATCGGCAGCGCTTCGGTCGCTTCCCTGGAATACCCGAGGTCCATACCGTCCCCGATCGCCGTGCGGCCCTCCGGTACCCGGTATCGAGGTCGATCGCGCCGAGTCCGCCACTCCCCCGCCCGGGTGACCTCGAGCGCGCCCTGGGCGACCAGGTCCTCCAGGATCGGCCGGACGTAGTATTCGTACCGGCGGGTCTCACCGGTGGGCAGGGTCTGTAACAGCGGACCGGCACCGTCGGCCATCGCCCGCATCGCCTCATCCGTGCTCGCGGCGGGGAAGCTCCCCACGAAATGCACGCTGCGCGAAGGCATTTACCTATCGTAACCGGTCGGCCGACGCCGCGGGACGCATCGAGAGACGGGGTGGGACGCGGTCGGCGCGGGCCGATCCACATCGGGTGTTTGCACACAATTTACGGGCTCGCATTCTCGGCGAAGCCCAGGCGGCCGCGATCGCCCCTAGACTCGCTGCCACGTCTCGCACCTCGAGACGACTCGTCGTTCGACCAGCGCCGTGCGAACACCGTCCCGCGCCTCGCCGAGGCGCCACCCAGCTGTCCGGGCTCGATCCGGTGCACCCGTGCCGCCGGTGAACCGCCCCGGACCGTCCCCCGGGAGGTAACGATGGCCGTCTCGCCCAGCTCCGTCTCGCACGCGGAAGGGACCACCGTCCACCTCCGGACGCCGGGCGAATCGTTCGCCACCGGACCGCAGCGCGCGGCGACGCCGCCGTCGACCACGATCCCCGCCGCGGCGGAATCCGGACCGCCACGGCAGTTGAGCGCGCTGGACCTGCATCTGCTGGACAGCGAAACCGCCTCGGCGCCCATGCATATCGGCGCCGTCATGCTGCTCGACTCGGGCCGCGGGCCGCGCGGCGCCCTGGACGTCGGCACCCTGCGGCGGCTGTTCGCCGCCCGGCTGCACCTGGTGGCGCCGCTGCGCCGCCGGGTCCGCACCGTGCCACTGGGCCTCGACGAGCCGTACTGGGACGACTGCGCCACCGTCGACCTGGGTTTCCACGTGCGCGAGGTGCGACTACCCGACGGGGCGACCGACGCCGACCTCGCCGACTATGTCGCCCGCCGCCACGCTCAGCCGCTCGACCGATCCCGTCCGCTGTGGGAGTGCCACCTGGTCTCCGGACTCTCGGGCGGCCGCCAGGCGGTCTACACGAAGGTGCACCACGCGGTGATCGACGGCGTATCCGCGGCGGAGATCATGGGGGCGATCCTCGACATCTCCGAAACACCGACGCCCACACCGCCTCCCGAGGCCGGCATCCGCCGTGACCGCACGCCGTCGATGGTGGAGATGCTGGCCCGCAGCGCTCCCAAGGCGGTGACCCGCCAATCTGCTCGCACGCGTGCCGCGCTCGACGCGGTCCCGACCCTGCTGCGCACCCGGGACGCCTTCCGCGCCAAACACGACGCCGTCCCGTTCAACCACCCGCTCACCACGACCCGCAGCGTCGCCTACACCTCGCTGCCCCTGGATGCGGTCAAGGCGATCAAGAAGTCGATCGACGGCACGGTCAACGATGTCGTGATGGCCCTGTGCACCTCGGCACTGCGCAACTGGATGCTCGACCGCGAAATCCCCGTCGACCGGCCCCTACTGGCCGCGATCCCGGTCTCGGTGCGCACGCCCGAACAGTTCGGCACCGCGGGAAATCAGTTCTCGCTCATGCTGTCCCCGCTGCCGATCGGTGAGCACGATCCGCACGCCCGGCTGAAACTGCTGCACAACAATCTGCTCGTGGCCAAGGACCGATTCGGCAGACAGCCACCGACCCTGCTGCACGAACTGACCACCTTGCTCACACCGGCCCTGCACGGCCTGCCGACGCGGGCGCTGCTGCGCGCCGCCGCCCCCACCCTCCCTCTGGTCAACCTGATCGTCTCGAATGTCCCAGGACCGCAGATTCCGCTGTATCTCGACGGCATTCGCGTGCTGGCCAGCTATCCGGTCTCGGTGCTCACCGAGTTGTCCGGCAGCCTGAACATCACCGTGATGTCCTACGACGGGCACCTCGATTTCGGCATCGTCGCCTGCCCGGAGGCCGTTCCCGACGTCTGGGACCTCACCACACACCTCGCGGATGCGCTGGCCGAGTTGCAGCAGAGCTCGTGATGCGGCGCACGACCCTTTGGTAATATGACTCTCCGATACTGAGAACATCATATACGCGAGGGGTCCGATGGTGGACGATCCGCATGCCGGAGCGGGGCCGGGCGGGCCACCGTGGAGTCAAACCGAGCTGCTGCGCCTCATGGACGTACGTTCTTGCGGCGCAGGCCATTACGTCGCCCCGGCCCACGGTCCGACCGTCCGCAACGTCGTCGAGGCCGGCCAGATGCTCGGCGACGCCATCGTGGCGGCCGCCAAGGAGGTACCCCGGCAGCGCGTGGTGTCGGCGTCGATGATCTTCTCGCGGGTCGCCGCCCACGACGCGCCGCTGGACGTCGACGTCGAGGTGCTGCACTCGGGTCGCACCTACAGCACGGCACACGTCCGGATCCGGCAGGACGGCGCCCTGCGGAGCGCGGGAACCGTACTGCTGGACGCAGGCGCACCCGATCTGATCCGTTCGGCGGCGCCGATGCCGAGGGTCGAACCGCCGGAACAGCTTGCGTCGCTGGATATTCCGGGCACTGAAGTCGAGGGCCGGGACATACGCGTGGCCGGCGACGGATACAGTCCCGACCCCGGACACGTCGGTCCTCCGGAACTGTTCGTGTGGACGCGATACCGCGACGCGCCGGGTGCCGATCATCTGCATGCGGCGCTGCTGGCGCAATCGTGTGCACACTGGACGGTGGCCGCCGCGTTGCGCCCGCATCCGGACTACGGTGAATCGATGGCCCATTCCGTGATCTCGACCGGAATCACCATGGCCACCATTACCTTTCACGACGATGCGGATGTGACTCAGTGGCTGCTGTACAGCACCCGCGTCGTCTACGCCGGACGCGGCCACGCCCAGAGCGAAGGACAGGTACACGCCGCCGACGGACGGCTCATGGCGTCCTACAGCGTGCACGCGATGGTGCGGGCGTTCCGGCCCGCCGATACCGCCACCCCTACCCGCGCCGGCACCGTACTCTGACCACCCACACTCGGGGGCACACCTTCGGAGGAACATATGGAATCGTCCGGCTTCGCCGATTGGCCCGACTACCGCGTCGACGTGCGGCGAATACGCAATCTGATTCGTGTCCTGCACGACGATCGGGTACTGGCCGAGACCACCGCGAGCCTGCTCGTCGCCGAACAGGACCACGGGATCGTGTTCTACATTCCGGTCGCCGATATCCGCTTCGACCTGCTCACCCTGGACGAACAGCTCACCTCCCGCTGCCCCTTCAAGGGCTGGGCCCGGTACTGGCGCCCGAACGACAGCGACGAGCCGATCGCGTGGGAGTACCACGATCCCTATCCGGAGGTGGCGTTGATCCGGGACCACATCGGCTTCTATCAGGATCGGGTCCGCCTCGAGATCGGTGTGGCGGATCCGGCCGTGTCCGGCCTGCGGCACCGTCCCGAATCCGGCCGGACACCGCACGCCGAGTGATCCCTCAGCATCCTCCGTCGGGGGTGAAGGGATAGCGCAGCTGCGCCGAATAGGCGGAGGGATAGTGCGGTTTCGCCGCCATACCGAGTTCGGCGGAGCTGAATCGGCGCGCCGGATCGTAGGAGTAGGTCCGGTAGAGGTGATCCCAGATCAGCGTGAAGAGCCCGAAGTTCACGTCCCCGACACCGGCCCACCTGAGGTGGTGGAAGCGGTGCCCCTCGTTGAGGGCGAGCACGTATGTCGCGGGACCGACGCGGTAGTCGGCATTGGAATGCTGGAGCAGCAGTTGCACGGCGACAGCCAGGGCCAGCACGCCGGCGACCGGGGCCGGCAGGCCGACCAGGATCAAAGGCGCCACCCCCGCGGCCGTTTCGATCGCCTGGTGCAGCGGGTGTTTCATCAGGCCGTTGAGTCCGTAGAATCGGGTGACGCTGTGGTGCACGGCATGGAATCGCCACAGCATGCCGATCTTGTGGCTGGCCAGATGCATGGTCGTGATCCCGAAATCGGCGACCATGATCGCCACCAGGACCTGAGCGAGCAACGGCCAGTGCCGCGGCCACAGCTCCGGGGCCGGGACCACGGACGCCAGCAGCGGAATCACCGCCACACCGGCCAGGATCATCGTCTCGTTGACCGCGGCATGGATGCGGTCGCGGCGGATGTCGTCGTGGTCGGTGTTCCACGACCGCTCGTACGGGATGACCCGCTCGGCGAAAAACGACGACACCACGGCGATCGCCAGCAGGAGTAGCAGCCATGCCTCCGCGGCACCGGCGGCCGACAGCGCGATCGCGGCGCCGTCGACACCCACCACCATGAACGGTACATAGCAGTAGCGCAGAATGTGCTGGGGAACAGTGAGTTTCGCAGTATTCGAGGTGGCTGTGTCGGTCACCGTTCCAGCCTGGCGGAACCGCCGCGGAAGCGATTGAACGATTCGGCTAGATCGCGGAACCGATCTCCACGCGGACGGTGCGACTCAGTGCGGACGGTGGCAGGCCGAAGGTGGCACGACACGTCCGGGACAGGTGCGCGCCGTCGGCGAATCCGGCCGCATGCGCCGCCGCGGTCACATCGTCGCCGGCGGCCGTCCGCGCGACGGCGGTCATGACCCGCAACCACAGCACGTACCGGCGCAGCGGCAACCCGACCTGATCGGTGAACACATGTGTCAGCCGGCTCGTCGAAATCCCCACCCGCTCGGCGAGCGCGCCGGTGCGCACCGGGCCCTGCGCGATCAGCTCCGGCAGCAGTTCGAGCGCCGCGCTGACACCGGGGTGCCGCGACGGCGTCACGGCACCGGCACCCACCGACCGGGTCAGCGCCGATACCGCGGCGCGCGGATCGCCGCTCGCCGGATCGAGGCCGGCCAGCACGTCGGTGTCCGCCCAGGACGCGCCGAGACGGTTTTCCACCGCGCTACCCAGCGCGGATTCGGGATCGACGAACAGCGCGAGCGCGGGCTGCGCACCGGCCGTGATCGCATGCCCGGTATCGGATGGGATCCCCATCCGATTTCCGGTGTGCACACCCCCGTCGTCATCGACCACGCGCAGCTCACCCGCCGCGACCATCAGCTGCACCGCATGGTGCGCATGCCGCTCGGTCGGTCCGATCGCGCCCGTGTACGCCAGCACGCCCGGCAGCAGCAGGGCCGAGCCGGACCACCGTCGCGGATCCGGAACATTCGATCCCGCAACGTGTTTCGGACGGTCGACCGCCGCGCGGACCCGCTCGCCCGGGAACCAGCCTCCGCTATCGGTGAAGTCACTCGTCATGCGTCGAACCATAGGGCGGCACACTCGGACCGCCCTGTCCCGGCACCTGGCCGCGGCAGACCGACGAAGTTATCGCCGGATCGGGATCAGGCGAGGACCTCCTGGAGTTTGCCGGTGGCGACGTCGAACACGAAGCCGCGCAGCGAGGTCGTCTTCGTCACGAACGGGCTGGCCTCGATGCGCCGGATCGACTGGCGCACATCCACATCCAGATCGTCGAAAGCCTCGGCCGCCCAGCCTGGTTTGAGGCCGATCTCGTCCTGGATTCCACGTTTGAATTCGTCGTCGGTGAAGGTCAGCATGCCGCAGTCGGTGTGGTGGATGAGGATGATCTCCGTGGTGCCCAGCAACCGCTGACTGATGGCCAGCGAACGGATCTCGTCGTCGGTCACCACCCCGCCCGCGTTGCGGATGACGTGGGCCTCCCCCTCCTGGAGTCCGAGGATGCGGTAGACGTCGAGCCGCGCATCCATGCACGCCACCACGGCGACGTGCTTGCTCGGCGGCAGCGGAAGCGGTCCGCTGAACTGTGCTGCGTAGTCGGCATTGTTGGCCAGAAGCTCGTCTGTCACGGTCATGATCGCGCCCTTCGTCGGGTAAGTGCGGACATTCACATGTGCGCATGGATCGTGACTCCCGGCGGCCGCGAACACCAGGTATTCGCTCAGCGTGAAGTCAACGGTTGCCGATCGCGTGACAGAAACGCCCCGATCGGTCGCCACCGTGCGGGGATCAGGGACGCATCGTCTTCACGGCCTGCGTGATGCGGGATTCCGGGTGGGCGCGGCGGGTACGCAGGCCGTTCACCAGCGCGAGCACGGCGCCCAAGCCGACCAGGATCAGGCCGCGCGCCCAGATCTCGGCGTCGATGCGGGTGAACAGGTAGAGGCAGGAGGCCAGCGCCAGCCAGGGAACGAGCGTCGGGACACGGAAGTGGTCGGTATCGACGGGATGGCGGCGCTCGAGCAGAACCGAGCAGTTGACGGCCGCGAACACGACGAGCAGAAGCAGGACCAGGGTTTCGGCCAGCACGGCGACCTCGCCGGTGAGTGCGAGGGCGATCGATGCTCCCGAGGTCACCACCACCGCCACCCAGGGAGTGCGGCGGCCGGGAAGCAGCCGGGTGAGCACCGCCGGCAGCAGTCCGTCGCGAGCCATGCCGTAGGCGAGCCGCGAGGCCATGATGCCGGTCAGCAGTGCGCCGTTGGCGACGGCGACCAGTGCGATGACGCTGAACAACCGGTCGGGCACACCGCCGGCGCGGCGCACCACCTCGAGCAGCGGACCGCTCGATCGTGCGAGTTCGCCGGTGGGCACGGCGGCGCTGGCGACCACACCGACCAGCACGTACACCACCCCGGCGGTGAGCAGGGCGCCGAACAGCGCGATCGGGTAGGAGCGCCGCGGATCGCGCACCTCCTCCGCCAGATTCACCGAGGTCTCGAACCCCACGAAGGAGTAGAAGGCCAGCACCGTACCCGCGAGCACTGCCGCGACCGGACCGTGTTCCGCGGTCCCGATCTCGGTGAGCCTGCCGGGATCGGCGTCACCGCGCAGCAGGATCCAGGCGCCCAGCCCGATGATCAGCACCAGCCCGCTGAGCTCGACCAGGCTCGCCGCCACATTGGCGCGCAAGGATTCCTTGATCCCGCGGATGTTGAGCGCCGCCAGCGCGACCAGGAAGACGACGATGACGACCGCGGTCGGCGCGGATACGAGCACCTGGAGATAGTCACCGGCGAACGCCCGGGCCAGCGCTCCCACCGACACCACACCCGCCGCGAGCATGCAGAAGCCGACCAGTGAGCCGGCGGCCGGTCCCAGCGCCCGCGTCGCGTAATGCGCGGAGCCGCCCGCTCGGGGGTACTTCGTCGCCAGTTCGGCATACGACGCCGCGGTGAGGGTGGCCATGCCGAGCGCGACGGCCAGCGGTAACCACACCGCACCACCCGATGCCTGCGCGACGGAACCGATCAGCACGTAGACCCCCGCCCCGAGCACGTCGCCCAGGATGAAGAAGTACAGCAGGGGCGTACTGACGGCGCGCTTCAAGGAACGGGGCATACCGGCCACGTACCCGTCCCGCGCGCATCGAACCGGTGGCGCTCGCGACGCTACCGGCGAGCGCACTCCAGTTCGATCCAGCGGCAGATGATGTCCACGACGTATTCGCGCTCCCGCGTGGTCAGTTCGCGGCCCTTGGCGATGCCGTGCGTGCGCTGCAGACAGCTGCGACAGCAGGTGGCGGTGGCGTGCTGAGCGCGGAAGACCGGATGACCGCCCCAGGGAGTCTGCTTGCCGTCCTTGGCGGGATGAGCCGGTGCGAGCCGCTTGCCGATGAGATCGGCGGCGTGCTCGCGCACCACCGTCATGCCGCGCAGCGCGACGAACTCCACCTCGGGCGCGCGCAGGTGGAACTTCGCCCGGAACGGCTGCCGGGCGATGGTGTCGAGGCGAGCGTCGAGAGTCGCGTGGTCCAGCCGCACCACACCAGCCTAGATATGGATGTATCCGCCGGTGAGCATGCCGTCGTCGAGGCGAGGGGCGATGGACTCTCCCCCGAGTGCGGTGCGCAACTCGATCTGCTCGTCCCGGACGACGTGCATGACGGCATTGATCAACGCCAGATGCGTGAACGCCTGGGGATAGTTGCCCCAGTGCCGGCCCGTCACCGGGTCGATCTCCTCGGCGTAGAGGCCCAGCGGGCTGGCGTAGCCGAGCAATTTTTCGCACAACTGCTTGGCGCGGTGATTCTCACCGATTTCCGAGAGTGCGGACACCAGCCAGAACGAGCAGATCGTGAACGTGCCTTCGGTCCCGGCGAACCCGTCGTCGGTTTCGTCGGTGCGATAGCGCAGGACGAGTCCGTCGCTGGTGAGTTCGTCGGCGATGGCGAGCACCGTTTTGCGGACCCGTTCGTCGTCGGGAGGAAGGAACCGGACCAGCGGGATGAGCAGGGTCGAGGCGTCCAGTGCCGTGCTGCCGTAGTACTGGGTGAACACACCCCGCGAGTCGACGGCGTTGGCGCAGACGTCGGCGCGGATCTCGTCGGCCGCGCGCTGCCAGCGGGCGGCCCGTTCGAAGTCCTGATGGATGCGGGCCAGTCGCGCCCCACGGTCGGCGGCGACCCAGCACATGACCTTGCTGGAGGTGAAGTGCTGCGGCTTGCCCCGCACTTCCCAGATACCGTGGTCGGGTTCGCGCCACACCGCGAGCGCGCTCTTGACCGCCCAGCGCAGCAGCGGCCAGGTGCGCGCGTCGATCTGGTCCTGATGGCGGGCGTAGAGGTAGACCGAGTCCAGCGCCGCGCCCCAGACATCGTGCTGGCGTTGGCGATACGCGTCGTTGCCCACCCGCACCGGTGCGGCGTTCTCGTAGCCCCGCAGGTTGTCCAGGGTGTGTTCGCGCAGGTCGGTTTCGCCGC
The DNA here is from genome assembly GCF_963869435.1 of Nocardia violaceofusca NBRC 14427. NCBI lineage: Bacteria > Bacillati > Actinomycetota > Actinomycetes > Mycobacteriales > Nocardiaceae > Nocardia > Nocardia violaceofusca. The sequence goes on along the minus strand of NZ_CAWMPM010000013.1, from coordinate 25,472 downwards.
CGATGCCGTAGACGATCTGCATGTCCTCGGCGTTCTCGGCCAAATTGATGATGTGGGAGAAGTAGTCGTTGGCTTCCCAGTTGAAGCCCAGCGTGTACAGGCCCCACAGCGCGAAGGCCGAGTCCCGGACCCAGGTGTAGCGGTAGTCCCAATTACGTTCTCCGCCAGGGGTTTCCGGTAGCGAGGTGGTCGGCGCGGCGACGATGGCGCCGGTCGGGGCGAAGGTCAGGCCCTTGAGGGTCAGCGCACTGCGCGTGAGCTGGGCGCTCCAGGGATGATCCGGGAACCGGCCGCCGGCCAGCCAGTGCCGCCAGTGATGCACGGTCCCGACCAGGCGCCGATTGGCCTCATCGACGGTTTCGGGAGCCTCTCGGCTGCCCCAGGACAGCGCACAGAAGCGGGTGTCGCCACTCTTGAGCAGTGTGCGGGCGACCGCGCGCGAGCCCTCGATGCCCAGGCGCAGATCGGTGGTCAGGCGCAACGGCAGATCGACACCGTCGGCGTCGGCCTGGGCCAGGTGATAGCTGTCGAGGTACTCCCAAGCGGCCCGCGCTCGCCCGTAATCGTAGGCGGGCTGGCAGTCGAGCACGAACTGGATCTGCCCGGTCTCGCAGTGCACGATGCGCAGCAGGATGTGTTCGGCGTCGTAGTCGGTGGGTGCGCGACGGTGCGCGCTGCGACCGGGTTGCTGGTGCCGCCAGGGGCCGACGAGCAGGACGTCGCGCACGGTTGCCCATCCTTCGCCACTGCGCCAGCTCGTCTCCATGACCATCGTGCCGGGGATGTACCGGCGATCGGCCGGGGTCGCGATGTCGTCGGGTGCGAAGCGGAACGACCCGGCGGAGCGATCGAGTATCGCGCCGAAGACGCTGGGGGAATCCATGCGGGGCAAGCACATCCATTCGATGGCGCCGCTGGGCGCGATCAGGGCTGTGACCTCGGAATCGGAGATGAACGCATAGTCGTCGATGCGCGGGAAAGCGGTGACCCGGGGCGTGTGTTCCGGATGGTCGTTCATGCGGTGCTCCCATTCGCCACCTGCTCGGCCCGCTCGGGCACTGCTTCGATCGTATGTCCGCCGGTGCACGGTTTCCACCGGCACGGACCAGCCGATGCGGACACCAACCGTGTTCTCTGGAAATTTGCCGAATACCGCATGGGGACCGCGTGACCCGACGACCATGAGAGGGTGACCGATCGAGACGGCAGGAGCACCCTGGCCACCGTTCAGCATCGAGGCCGCGAGGTGCGGCGGGCGTGGATGGAGACTCTCGGGCCCGGCGAGCGGTCGGCGGTGTGGGCGTGGGCCGCGTTCACGGCGACCTTCGGGACCACGCGGGCCCTCACGCACTGGATCCGCGCCGGCCACGGGCCCAGCGGTGGCGGAATCAGTCTGGGCGGCAAGTATTTCCACCACTACAACATCGGGATCGCGACGCTCGCGGCGGTGGGGATGGTGGCGTTGCGCGGCACCGAGCGCGCCCGCCGGCATCCGGTGGTGGCCACCTCCTACGGCGCCGGCTCGGCCCTGATCGTCGACGAACTGGCGCTGCTGCTGGATCTGGAGGACGTCTACTGGGCACGCGAAGGGCGTACCAGCGTCGATGCGGCGGTGCTGGTGATCGGCCTCGGCGGTCTGGCCACCGCCGGATTCGAGTTCTGGCCGCGCGCTCACCGCGCGCTGTGGGGGCGGTGAGCGCGCCGGTCTCCGCGGTAACGGAGGCAGAGGTCAGCGTCCCTCGGTGGGCCCGCTTCTCGGGACGTCGTTTCGCGGAGTATCGCTGCGATGGGCATCGTTTCGCGCGGCGTCGGCTCCGGACGTGCGACCGCGCTCGGCGTTTTTTCCCGGCTCGGGGGTTCGCGCGTCCGGATCGACCTTGTCGGCGCGGTGGAACTCCTGGGTGAGTTCTTCACGCGAGGTCGAGACCTCGTTGTGGTGAGCGGCTGCCTGTTCCTTCAGCCCAGCGGCCTGCGCCGCCTTGATGTCGGCCTCGGCCGACGCCGCCCGGGCCTTGGCCGCGGTTTCGTCGGCGAGCGCTTGGCGACGGCCGACCTCGTGGGAACGCTCGGTCGCCTTCTCGCGGATCTCGGCGGCCTCGGCGCGACGATGTTCCTTACGTTGAGCCACGGCCACGCGGGCAAGCGCGGCGATGACCAGGATCGCCACAACCACGACAACAACGATCACGACGATCGTGGTGGTACTCATCTCGACTCCTCGAACTCGCTCGGGCGTTCCGGCATGCGGCCGGCACCGGCGTCAGTAGTAGTGGCGTCGACCGCCGACGGCACGACCCATCGATCCCATTGCCAGCAGCACCAGACCGATGACGAGGACCACGATTCCGATGATCCAGATGATGTGGATCTTCAGCAGAAAACCGACGACGAGGAGAATGATTCCGAGAATGATCATGGTCGATACCTGATTCGGCGAATGACGCGACAGCCCTGTACAGGGCACTTCGACGGTCTGCAAAGCTACCCTTTGGCTACACGCTGTAAAACAACTCAACCACCGCGAACCCACCGTGTCAACGGTGTTCGACTCCTGCCTGCAACCGGTTCCCCGGTCGCGGCGGCCGGTGGTCCCGGTGCCGATGCCCGGCGCAGCGCGCGTCCCGGTCATCGGGAGCCGGATCGCCGTGAGCGCCGGTCAGCGGGACGACATCTGCCCGGGAGCCGCGCCCTTTCCTAGCGTCGAGGGCGGAGAAACAGGTCTCCGGCGAAAGGTATCCGACTGTGACCCCCGAGACGACATCGTCCACTGGGAATATCCGTACCGGCGTCGATGTGGTGATCGTCGGCGCAGGCATCGCAGGGCTCTACGCGATCCACCGGCTGCGCGGGCAGGGTCTGCGCGTGCAGGCGTTCGAGGCCGGCGACGGCGTGGGCGGCGTGTGGTACTGGAACCGCTACCCGGGCGCGCGCTGCGACGTCGAGAGCGTCGACTACTCGTACTCGTTCGACGACGCCCTGCAGCAGGAATGGAACTGGAGCGAGAAATACGCCACCCAGCCCGAGATCCTGTCCTATCTCGAACATGTCGCCGACCGCTACGATCTGCGCCGCGACATCGAATTCGGCACGCGGGTAACCGATATCGTGCTCGACGAGACCACGCTGCGCTGGCGGGTCCGCGTCGACAGCGGCGCCGAGGTGACGGCGCGGTTCGTCGTGCTGGCCACCGGTCCGCTGTCCAATGCCAACACCCCGGCCATCGACGGGCTGCCGACCTTCGCCGGCCGGCTGCTGCACACCTCCAGCTGGCCCGCCGACGGTGTCGACTTCACCGGTCAGCGGGTCGGCGTCATCGGCACCGGATCCTCGGGCATCCAAGCCATTCCGCATCTCGCCGAGCAGGCGGAGCGGCTGTACGTCTTCCAGCGCACACCCAATTACAGTGTGCCCGCGGGCAATACGCCGCTGGACGAGCAGACGCGCCGCGAGCAGAAGGCCGGATATCCGGAGCGGCGGCGGCTGTCGATGGCCAGCGGTGGCGGTTCACCGCATCAGCCGCATCCCAAGAACACCCTCGAGGTATCCGAGCAGGAGCGCCGCGACGCCTACGAGAAGCGCTGGCAGCTCGGCGGAGTGCTGTTCAGCAAGACGTTCCCGGATCAGATGGTGACCGCCGAGGCGAACGAGCCGGCGCGCCTGTTCTGGGAACAGAAGGTGCGCGCGGTGATCGACGACCCACGCGTCGCCGACCTGCTGATCCCGCGCGACCATCCGATCGGCGCCAAACGGATCTGCACCGACACCGACTACTACGAGACCTACAACCGCGACAACGTCGAACTGGTGGACCTGCGCACCACACCGATCCAGCGGATCGACGCCGCGGGCGTGCACACCACCGACGCGCACTACGCGCTCGACACCCTGGTCCTGGCCACCGGTTTCGACGCGATGACCGGATCGGTCGCGAAGATGAACATCGTCGGCCGCGGCGGCGAAACCCTGAACGAGGCGTGGCGCGAGGGCCCGAAAACCTATCTGGGCCTGGGCATCACCGGCTTCCCGAATCTGTTCAACCTCACCGGGCCCGGCAGTCCCTCGGTCCTGGCCAATATGGTGCTGCATTCGGAACTGCACGTGGACTGGGTGGCCGACGCGATCGACTTCCTGGACCGCCGCGGCGCGGCCGCCCTCGAGGCGCGGCCCGACGCGGTCTCGGCCTGGGTCGCCGAATGCGCCGAGCGGGCGGCGAAAACATTGATGCCACAAGCCAATTCGTGGTACCTCGGCGCGAACGTGCCGGGTAAGCCGCGGGTGTTCATGCCCTTCGTCGGCGGGTTCGGCGTGTACGGCGAGATCATCGCCGAGGTGGCCGCGGCGGACTACAAGGGCTTCGACGTCCTCGACGTCCCCTCGGACCCGACGTAGTCGGAGACGATTCCCCGTCGCCCCCGCTGTCCCGATCCGGACAGCGGGGCCGATGCCGCGGTACGGCATCGCGTCCCGACCGGTCCTCGCCTCGGCTCGCGGCCGACGCGAATGGCGGTCGGTGGGCGCGGGTGTCACCGGGGCGCGAACAGATCCGTTTCGAGGATGTCCGTCCGCGCGCCGCTGCGGATGAACCATTCGGTACCGAACGCGCGAGCGAACGCCGGATCCGGCATCGCGAGGAAGAAGGACTGCTCGTCGATCTGGCTCCGGTGTGCCCGCATGGCTTCGCGCTTGTGGCCCAGATAGGCGGAGACGTCGACGGCCGTGGTCAGCATCGATTCCGGTTTTCCGAATTCGGCGACCTCGCTGATGTCGGGCGCCTCGATTCCCGTCGCCCCGGCCTGCTCGGCGATCTCCTTCATACCGCGCACGACCTCGTCGCGGTTCATGGTGCTCTGGAAAACCCGTGGGGTGCCGGCCAATTCGGCGGCACGCATCCCGACGCGGTGGACCTGAATATGGTCGGGATGACCGTATCCGCCGTTGTCGTCGTAGACGGTGAGCACCTCGGCGTCCTCTTCGGCGAGGATCGCGGCCAGCCGCCGCGCGGCGTCCTCGACGGGAGCGGTCCAGAACGAGCCGGCCGCGTCGTTGGTCGGCGTCCCCATCATCCCCGAGTCGACGTAGCCGAGGAACTCCACCCGCGCGACGCCGAGAATCTCTGCGGCAGCGTGGGTTTCGCGAACCCGGCGCTGCCACAACGGCTCGCCCTCGTCGAGGAATCCGTCCGGCACCTCGCCGTGCTCGCCGCGTGTCGCGACCACGAGGACCACTCGATGCCCCTGCTCGAACGCCTTGCGCATCACCCCGCCACAGGTGATCGCCTCGTCGTCGGGATGGGCGTGGAAACTGACCAACGTTGCCATGGCGCAACGCTACGGCACGGTCACGACCTGGTCTGCCTCAACCGGTCACGGCGCCGAGATCTCAGCCGGTCACGGCGCCGTGAGCCGCGGAGCTGACCAGCTTGCGGTACTTGGCCAGCACTCCCGAGGTGTACTTCGGCGCAAGCGGCTCCCAGCCGACCTTGCGTGCGGCGAGTTCGGCCTCGTCGATCTCGACGTCGAGGATGCGGTTGGCGACGTCGAGAACGATGGGATCGCCGTCGGCGACGAAGGCGATCGGCCCGCCGTCCACGGCCTCGGGCGCGACGTGACCGACGCACAAACCGGTGGTGCCGCCGGAGAATCGGCCGTCGGTGAGCAGCAGAACGTCCTTGCCCAGCCCGGCGCCCTTGATCGCGCCGGTGATGGCGAGCATCTCGCGCATACCGGGTCCGCCCTTGGGGCCTTCGTAGCGGATGACGACCACATCGCCCGCGCCGATCGTGCCGTCCTCGAGCGCGTCCATCGCGGCGCGCTCACCGTCGAAGACCCGCGCGGTGCCGCGGAAGACGTCGGAGTCGAATCCGGCGCTCTTGACCACCGCGCCCTCGGGCGCGAGGGTGCCGTGCAGGATGGTCAGGCCGCCGGTCTTGTGGATGGGGCGATCGAGCGGGCGGATCACGTCACCGTCGAGACCCAGCTCGATGTGCGCCAGATTCTCGGCCATGGTCGCGCCGGTCACGGTCAGCACATCGCCGTGCAGCAGGCCCGCGTCGAGCAGGGCCTTCATCACGACCGGGATGCCGCCGACCCGGTCGACATCGTTCATGACGTAGCGGCCGAACGGCTTGAGGTCACCCAGATGCGGCACCTTGTCGCCGACCCGGTTGAAGTCGGCGAGGGTCAGCTCGACTCCGGCCTCCCGCGCGATGGCCAGCAGGTGCAGGACGGCATTGGTGGAACCACCGAGCGCCATGACCACGGTGATGGCGTTCTCGAACGCCTCGCGGGTCAGGATGTCGCGCGCGGTGATGCCGCTGCGGAGCAGTCCGACCACGGCCTCGCCGGACTTGCGGGCGTAGTCGTCGCGGCGGCGGTCGGGGGCGGGCGGGGCGGCCGATCCGGGCAGGCTCATGCCCAGCGCTTCGGCGGCCGAGGCCATGGTGTTGGCGGTGTACATTCCGCCGCAGGCACCCTCGCCCGGACAGATCGCGCGCTCGATCCGGTCGACGTCCTCGCGGCTGATCAACCCCTTCATACAGGCGCCGACCGCCTCGAACGCATCGATGATCGTGACATCGCGGCCGTCGACGTTGCCCGGCAGCGTGGAACCGGCGTAGAGGAACACACTGGCCAGATCCAGACGCGCGGCGGCCATCAGCATGCCCGGCAGGCTCTTGTCGCAGCCGGCGAGCAGGACCGAACCGTCGAGCCGTTCGGCCATCATGACGGTCTCGACGGAATCGGCGATGATCTCGCGACTCACCAGGGAGAAATGCATCCCCTCGTGACCCATCGAAATCCCGTCGGAGACCGAGATCGTGCCGAATTCGAGCGGGTAGCCACCGCCCGCGTGCACGCCCTCCTTGACCGCCTTGGCCAGGCGGTCGAGCGACAGATTGCACGGGGTGATCTCGTTCCAGCTGGAGGCGACGCCGATCTGCGGCTTGGCCCAGTCGTCGTCGCCCATGCCGACGGCGCGGAGCATGCCGCGGGCGGCGGTCTTCTCCAGCCCGTCGGTGACATCCCGGGAACGAGGCTTGATGTCGTGCGCCCTGTCGCGATCGTGTGCCATGGGGCAAGCCTACGACCGGCGCAAACCACGGCGCGGTTGATCCGGCCCGGGTCGCGTGGCGTGAGCTTTCGGCGCACACTCGTCCACTCGAATGGGCGCATCGCGCCGGCGGTCGTGCGGCGGCCCGGGCAACAGGGCCGATTTCGGAGAACCTCGAGAACTTGTGTGTACCCGCGCGGGAAGGTGGTATACAACCGCACGTAGGCACAGGCATTTCGAGTGTACGGGTGTACACGGAAGTGAGGGCTTCCATGGATCTGTTGAAATGGAGTAAGCGGCCTGCCGCCGATATCAGCGCCAAGAAGCCACGAGTCAACGTCGTGCGCGGGCTGGTGGCGCGGGCCACCACACCCCTGCTTCCCGACGACTATCTCCGCTTGGTCAATCCGCTGTGGACCGCGCGCGAGCTCCGCGGCAAGGTCGTCGACGTCGTCAAGGAAACCGCCGATTCGGCCACCGTCACCATCCGTCCCGGCTGGGGTTTTCCGACCACGTACACGCCCGGTCAGTACGTCGGCATCGGACTGCAGATCGGCGGCCGCTGGCATTGGCGTTCGTATTCGCTGACCTCGATCGGCGGGGCCGACGACAAGACCATTTCGATCACGGTGAAGGCGAATCCCGACGGGTTCCTGTCGACACATCTGGTCGACGGCGTCGAGCCGGGCACCGTCATCCGGCTGGCGGCGCCGAAGGGGGATTTCCATCTCCCGGAGCCGGTGCCGGACAAATTGCTGTTCGTCACCGCGGGCAGCGGGATCACGCCGGTGATCGCGATGCTTCGCGCCCTCGGGACCCATGAGCAGGCGCCCGACATCTGCCACATCCATTCGGCCCCCACCCGCGACGACGTCATCTTCCTGGACGAGATGCAGAGCCGGGCCGCGGACACCCCCGGCTACGACCTGACCCTCCAACTCACCCGGGAGATGGGCAATTTCGATGCGGCACGACTCGACGAATGGGTGCCCGACTGGCGCGAACGCCACTGCTGGGCGTGTGGCCCACCGGCGCTGCTCGACGAGATGGAATCGCACTACGAAGCCGGCGGACTGCGCCATCGTCTGCACACCGAGCGATTCACCATCGCCCGTACCGACCACGGCGGTGAGGGCGGCACGGTGTACTTCGCCGCATCGGGGAAGAAGGCGGAGATCGATGGCGCCACAACACTTCTCGAAGCAGGAGAAGAGCTGGGCATCGGGATGCCGTTCGGATGCCGGATGGGCATCTGCCAAACGTGTGTCGTCCCGCTGGCGGGGGGATATGTGCGCGATCTGCGCAACGGCGCGGAGCGACGCGAAGGAGAACGAATCCAGACATGCATCAGCAGCGTGTCCGGAGAATGCACCCTCGATCTGTAGGAGCCCCTATGGCCATCACCGATATCGACGCCTACGCCCATCTGACCCCCGAGGACATCGAGGCGCTCGGCGCCGAACTGGACACCATCCGCCGCGATATCGAGGAATCCCGCGGTGAGCGGGACGCCCGGTACATCCATCGCACCATCGCCCTGCAGCGGGCCCTGGCAGCAGGCGGCCGGGTCACGCTGATGTTCAGCAATCGCAAGGTCGCATGGCTCGCCGGCACCGCGATGCTCGGGCTGGCCAAGATCATCGAGAACATGGAGCTCGGCCACAATGTGATGCACGGGCAATGGGATTGGATGAACGATCCGGAAATTCATTCCTCGTCCTGGGAATGGGACACCACCTGCCCCAGCGTGCAATGGAAGCATTCGCACAATTTCGTCCATCACAAGTACACGAACGTCGTCGGAAAGGACGACGACGTGGGCTACGGAATTCTGCGAGTGACCCGCGACCAGCGGTGGGAGTGGTGGAACATCGGAAATCCGGTGTACAACCTGGCATTGGGGACCCTGTTCGAATGGGGCGTCGCGCTGCACCACCTCGAGGTGGAGAAGATTCGCCGCAAGGACAAGACCTGGCGGCAGGCGTTCCGGGATCTGCGCATCATCGGAACGAAGGTCGGCAAACAGGCGGCCAAGGATTATCTGATCTATCCGGCGTTGTCGGGGCGCAACTGGAAGACGACGCTGACCGCCGACGCCACCGCCAATCTCATCCGCAACTACTGGGCGTACATGGTCATCTTCTGCGGCCACTTCCCCGACGGCGCGGAGAAATTCACCACCGAGGAACTCGCGGAGGAGGATCAGCCCCGCTGGTATCTGCGACAGATGCTGGGGTCGGCCAACTTTCGCGCCGGGCCGCTCATGCGTTTCATGAGCGGTAACCTCAGCCACCAGATCGAACACCACCTGTTCCCCGACCTGCCGAGCAACCGGTACGAGGAGATCGGCGTCCGGGTCCGGGAACTGTGCGACAAATACGACCTGCCGTACACGACCGGTTCGCTCGGCCGCCAGTATCTGCAGTCGTTCCGGACGATCGCGAAACTGGCCCTGCCCAACGCCCTGCTCACCGCGACCTCCGATGACGCCCCGGAGACCGCTTCCGAGTTGCGGTTCGCGATTCGCGACGGGATGCGCGCGCATTTCGGCGTCGACCCCGAGACCGGTAAGCGCCGGGGGCTGCGCACGGCGTTGCGCGAACTGAAGCAGGCGCCGGTGCGAGCGGCATCCTGAACGCGGCAACCCGCATCGAACGCCGGACCGCCACTGGGTAGGGGTCCGGCGTTCGATGACGGTCAGCCGATGTCGTAGACGTAGCTCAGCCTGCCGTCGGGCAATTGCTCGAATTTCCGGAGCTCGAGCGGATGGCGACCGCTCGCGGCCGCGAACAGGGACGGTCCGTTTCCCGCGATGAGCGGGTAGACGATCAGGCGTATCTCGTCCACCAAGCCCGCGTCGAGCGCCGCGCCGGTGAGGGTGGCGCCGCCCATGAGGTAGATGTCCTTTCCGGATTGCGATTTCAGTGCCGCGACGTCGTCGAGACCACGCAGAAATCGCGTATTCGGCCATGTGGCTGCGCTTTTCGTTGTGGAGACGACGTAATGTGGTGTCTTCCGGGCGAATTCGACCCATTCGAGCTCGCCCGGCGTCGGCGCCGCGCCGGTCTGGGGCAGGGGTTCGTCCGGGTGGTCGCCGATCGCGGTCCAGTAAGGTTCGTAGCCCTCGTACATCCGGCCACCGAGCACACAGGCGTCGATCTGCGGAGTGATTCCGTAATCATCGGACCAGCCGTGCACCCAGTCCGCATATCCTTCTGGCCCTTCGTATTTCCCGTCCACCGAGATCTTCATCGCTGCGATGAGCTTGCGCATCGGTTCCTCTTCTTTCGTGGGTCGAATGGCGTACGCCGCCGATCACGGCAGGGCCGTCAGGCCGTCGGCGGTGAGTTGGTAGGACGCCGCGGGTTCACCCGCGCAGGCGAGTTCGAGCAGTGCCGCGCCGGCGATCTCGGGAGTGAGCGGCTCACCCGACTGCTCGATGTACGCCTGCACGCTCCGGCCGGCACGGGCCGCATAGGCGCGTACCGCGGGCAGGCCGAGGCTCGTGGCGGGAGTGATCCGCGGCAGCACCGTCGTGAAGGTGATGTCCGAGCCGGCGCGCCGAGACTCGTCCTGGGCGTAGCCGGTGATGAACCGCTGAGTCGCCTTGGCTCCGGCGTATCCGCCGCTGAGCGGTGAACCGTGGACGGCGGCGCCGCTGCTGACGACGATGACGCGAGCGCCGGGCGGCAGCGGCGTCAGCAGCGCTTCGCGCAACCAATGAAAGGCGATGCGCACGTCCGTATTCCAGTTCGCGGAGAACGTCTCCCAGGTGTGCTGGTGCAGCGGCCGCATCAGCGGTGTCGCCCCCGCGACGATGATCAGGATGTCCGGCCGGTGGCGGTCGAGCAGCGCCCCCGGCACGGTCGGATCGGCCGCGTCGGCGACCTCGATGTCGATGCCGGGTGTCTCGGCGGCCAGCTCGCGCAACGCGGACTCCGTGCGCGCCACGGCCACGACCGGCGCACCGGCGCGCGCGAACGCCAGCGCGATCCCCCGGCCCAGCCCACGGCTGCCGCCGACCACCATCGTCGGCCGCATGTCGTTCATGACGCCACCGCCACTGCTTGCACGGCAGCGGCATTCGCGCGCTCGAGACTCTTGACGACCCCGTCGTCCCACCCCGTCTCGAGCGATGCGGACATCGGATCGGGGAAGAGCGGATCCGGATGGTCGGCCGGTCTCCGGGCCGCGGCGTAGACCCGGTCCGCGCCGCGGTGCAGCGCCTCGTCGACGAGCGCGCGGCCGAGGCCGCGCCCGGCCCCCGTGACGAGTAGTGCCTTGCCGGCCAGAGTGTTCGGGACGGACATGCTGTGCTCCTGTTCGGTGAATTTCGATGTCTTCACCTGTGTGACGCACGCCGGGTCGGTCCGTCATCGGTGGTGTCGTCGCGCGACCGCGGACAGCACCAGGGCCTCGGAGCCGGGGTTGAACAGCCGCCGCACCGGTACGGCGGCGAGGGCGAGGACAGCTCCGGCGGCGAATCGGGCGCGTCTGCCGCTGCGGCATTCCAGCTCCAGTTCGCCGCTGGTCACCACGACGAGGGTGTCGGCCCAGTCGGCGGCCGCGTAATCGAGTGCGTCCCCCGGCTGCAGCACCACGCTCCAGCGCCGCACGCGCCGAGCGTCCATCAGCTCTGCGACGGCAACGCGGGCGGCAGCGCGAACGCGGCGAACAACTCCGGCTGATGGAACAGCGCGATCTCGGCGAGCGCGTCGCCGTCGACGGTCAGCACCCCGATCGCGAACGCGTCGAACGCGTCCGCGCCGGGCTCGCGCCAGTACAGCCCGAACGCCGGTTGCCGATTCGCGCCGGTCGGCCGAAGCCGCCAGCCGCTGCCCATCTCGCCGAAGACGTGGTCGGCGAAAAATGTGCCGATGTCACGGCGACCGGCGAACCAGACCGTGCCCGGCGGCATGATCAGCGTCGCGTCGTCGCGCAGCAGGGCGACGAGTGCGGTCGGATCCGCGCTCTCCCACGCGCCGATCAGTTTCGCCAGCGCCCGGCGCTCGGATGCCGTCGACACCGGATGCCATCGATCTCGTTGTGCGGGAAGATGTTCCGACAGGGTGGCATGGGCACGCTGCAGCGCGCTGTTGACCGCCGCCCGGCTGACCCCCAACGCGGCGGCGGTGTCGGCGACCGACCAGTCCAGCGTGTCTCGCAGGATCAGCACGGCGCGCTGACGCGCGGGCAGCCGCTGGATCGCGGCCAGGAACGCCAGCTCGATCGTCTCCCGCGCGGTGACGACCGCCTCCGGTTCTTCTCCCGCGGCGGCCACGTCCAGCAACCGATCGGGATACGGCTGCAGCCACGGCACATCCACCGTGCCCAGCTCGTAGCGATGCGGGTCCGCCGGGCCGGCCAGATCGGCCGGCCACGCCCGGGCCTTGCGCCGCCGCAGCGCGTCCAGGCAGGCATGGGTCGCGATCCCGTACAACCACGCGCGCAGCGAGGCGCGCCCGGCGTAGGTGTCCAGCCGCGACCACGCCCGTAACAGCGTCTCCTGCACGGCATCCTCGGCGTCTTCCACCGAGCCGAGCATGCGATAGCAATGCACCTGCAGCTCCCGCCGCACCGGCTCGACCAGATGCGCGAACGCGACCTGGTCGCCGTCGCGCGCTGCCTCCACCCGCTGATCCATATCTGTATGACGCATCCGGGATCGATCAGTCATCGGTCTCCCGAAATCGACTGAGCCGTGCGATCACTCGGACAAACGACCAGGTGAGCCAATGGCGCACTGTGTCCGATCCCTCACGACCCGAATCGGGCGCTTCCGGTTTAGCGAGGCCGATACCGGTCATTCTGCGGAGGACGTTCTCGGCTCTATACGGAGGGTCGGATCGTTGTGTGTCGGCACGAAGAGGTTCACGTCATCCATGGGCTCCATCCACACTGGCCGCAACGACAGCGATCCCACCGCCCACGTCGCGGTACGGAATGCGTTGTCGCAGGCCTTCGAACTGGTCGACGCGATGCTGCGGTCCGATTACGCGGACCCGCAATCCCGTAGCGGCGATGCGGTATCCCTCACCCCTCAGCGAGCGGCGGGCGACGGCGTCATCCCGTTCGCGCGGGGCGCCGGACTGCTCCAGCGTGTCGAGCGAGCGGTGCAGCGCTGCATCGGCCATACCCAGCTGCGCAGTATCGTCGCGGTGACCGGCCCGGCGCGGCAGGTGCCGGATGCCGTGGCCGACCATGTCGAGGCAGTGGTCGCCGACACCGCCTCCGCTGCCGCCGCGCGAGCGGGCGTCGCGGCGATCGTCGTCACCGTCACCGTGGCCGACGTGCTCACCGTCACCATCGACACCCTCGACCCCACCGGCACCACCACGGCCGACGCGCTGCCGACGGCCACGGTGTCGACCGTGCACGCGCGCGCTCGCGAGGTCGGCGGCTGCTGCCGGGTCTTCCCCGGTGGCCGGGTCTCCTGGACGGCGCCGCTGCCACCGCACGGTAAGGACACGATCGCCGTCTACCCGCTCGGGTTCTGACCGCGACCGCCGCGGTCAGTGCGGTAGTCGCCGGTCGGTGATCGTGTCGCGCAGTTGGTCGCGTTCGGCGGTCAAGGCGGTGTTGTGGGCGCGCAGCGCGCTGTTGTCGTCTTCGAGATCGAGGATCCGCGCGATGGCCGACAGGTGAATCCCCTGCCGGGTGAGGGCGGTGATCCGCTGGAGCCGGGCCAGGTCGTCGCCGCTGTAGCGCCGGGTCCCGCCGGCGCTGCGTGCGGGCGTGATCAGGCCGTGTTGCTCGTAGAGGCGCAGGGTGTGGATTTCGATACCGGCCAGCTCGGCGGCGACCGATATCGGGTACACCGCCTGGCTCGACCCGGGCAGATGTCCCTCGCGCCGATCCGAACCCATCCTGCTCCCTTCTCCGTGCACAACCAGTTTATCTCCCACAGGTTCTTGCACTCTCCTCACCGGAGTGCTAAATAAATCTGTGTCAGGTAACAGAGGTTATCTGAGGTTCCTTCGAGTGATATAAGGAGTGAACTGGAGGTGGCGACCATGCTGATGCGCACCGATCCGTTTCGGGATCTGGACCGTTCGACGCAGCAGGTGTTCGGCACGCAGGCTCGACCGGTAGCGATGCCGATGGACGCCTGGCGCGAGGGTGACGAGTTCGTGGTGGAGTTCGACCTGCCCGGCATCGACCCCGATTCGCTGGATGTGGATATCGAACGCAATGTGGTCACGGTGCGGGCGTCGCGGCCCGGAATCGACTCGGGCAGGTCGATGATCGCGGCCGAACGCGGCCGCGGGGTATTCCGGCGACAGGTGATGCTGGGCGACAGCCTCGATACCGATCACATTCGCGCCGACTACCGCGACGGCGTACTCCGGTTGCGAATCCCGGTGGCGGACAAGGCCAAACCACGCAAGATCAGCGTGGACCGGGTCGACAACGACCGGCAGGCGATCACGGCCTGACCAGAACTGTGTATCCACGGGTGGGCCCGGTCAGCTGCGGCTTCCGGGCCCATCCGGCCCCTTTTCCGATCCGCACCGGTGCCGCCCGCGCCGGTGATCGCTCGCAGAAGGAGTCCGTGATGACCGCCTTTCCCGCAGGCAGCGACGCCGACCACGCCGAACAGCAGGCCCTGGCCGACATCCGCGACCACGACACCGGCCCGGACTTCACAAGGGTGCATCCCCTGGCCGAACGCATTCGCGACGCTTTCGACACCGCCGACCGCATCGATCAGTCCTGGACTCTCCCCCATGCCGATGACGACTACGACTGTCTCGCCTACTGACCACACGTCGCCACACCATCCAGGGCGGTCCGAGACGGCGGAAGCGGTCGTGCACTGGCCCGACCCCAGCCCACTGCAATCGTGGTGGGACACCGTCATGCGGCCCGCCCGCCGAGTCTCGGCCGACGCCGAAAGGAGATCGAGGCAACCTGTGGCAGCGCGTCGACCGGGCCGCGAATAACCGTCGAAACCGCCGCTGCGCTGGCTATGCTCGGTGCGACCCGTGGCGTCGGCGAGTTCGGGGCGGTCGTCGGCACCGTAACAATCGCGAGTGACCGAGGAGCCCCGGTGACCGTCATCCACAATCTGCCCGCGCACGTGCTGTTCGTGCATTTCATCGTGGTCCTGGTGCCGTTGACCGCGATCTTGGAAATCGTGTGCGCGGTCTGGCCGGCCGCGCGCCGCGGCCTTCTGGTGTGGCTGACGCTGGTGCTGGCGGTGATCGTCATGGTGCTGACGCCGATCACCATTCACGCCGGACAGTGGCTCTACAACCTGCGTCGCAATCCCGACGAGATTTTGCGCGAACACGCCGAACGCGGCGAGACGATGCTCTACTTCGCCATCGCCCTGCTGGTCGTCGCGGTGGCGTTGACCGGCCTCCACCTCGCCGAACGCCGCGGCGCCGATCTGCGCACGCTGGTCACGGTGGGGGTCGCCGTCCTCGCGGTGGTCGTCGGCATCGCATCGATCGTGCAGACCTACCGCGTCGGCGATGCCGGGTCGCAATCGGTGTGGGGCGACGAGATCGCACGCCTGCAGAAGAGCCGCGGCGACTGAGCGACGCCGCGATCCTCATCACAGAGACGAGGGGATGCTCACCACGTTGCTCGAGGCCGTCGATCTGCTCGAGCAGGGGCTGCCGCTGTAGCGATCAGCTGCCCGGGGCCGACATCATTCGTGCGCGGCGGGTGAGGGTCGCACCGATGCCGTCCGCGGCCGCCCGCACCGACGCCACATGACTTTCCGGATGGAATCGGTGCGAGGCGCCCGCGATGCTGATCGCCGCGACAACGCTGTCGGCCTCTCGCACCGGCGCCGCCACACACACCAATCCCGGTGCCGATTCCTCGAATTCATAGGCCACGCCCTCGGCGGCGATCCGATCGAGTTGCTTGCGCAACGTGCCGGGCAGCACGATCGTCCGGGGCGTATGGGCGGGTAGCGGGTCGGCCAGCACCCGGTCGCGCAACGACCGATCCGCATGGGCGAGCAGCGTTTTCCCGATCGCCGTGCAATGCACCGGCATCCGGCCGCCGATCCGCGACGGCGCACTCGCCTGGCGACGGCCGCCGATCTTGGTCAGATACACCACGTCCGTACCGTCGAGGACGCCCAGATGCACGGTTTCGTGGATGCGCGCGTTCAGTTCCTCGAGAAACGGGATCGCGACCTCCAGCAGGCTGCGCTCCACCGACGCGCGCATTCCGAGTTCGAACAGGTGGCCGCCGAGGCGATAGCCGACCTCGGTCCGCTCCAGCAGCCGGACGGTGACCATAGCCGACAGGACCCGGTGCAGGGTTCCCTTCGGCAGTTCGGTGCGCCGCCCGATCTCGGCCAGGCTCAATCCGCCGTCGTCGATCGAGAACGACTCGAGCACGGCCATCACCTTGCCCAGCACGGTGGAACCGTCCACCGTCCGTGCGCCATTGCCCGACTCCGCCGTACTCACCTCGCCGAGCTTACCCGGCGTTCCGCTCAGCGGAACGAAATGCTGGTGCGGCGGTCCGCTCCGGCGCGACAGTGAAGGCTCCCCGCACCGACTACTCCAGGATCTTGGATGCCGACACCACGACTCGACGACCGAATCGCCGCGGCCACGACCGCCGCGGCGCACCGGCTCAGCACCGCGGCGCGAACCGCCACCCCCTGCCGCCCCGTGCGGGACCTGATCGGAACCGACGACGTCGCCGCCGCCTACGCGGTGCAGGCGCGGTCGACCGCCGAGCGGCTCGCCGCGGGCGCCACGATCGTCGGCCGCAAGATCGGCCTGACCTCGCCGGCGGTGCAACAGCAACTCGGTGTCGACCAACCCGATTTCGGCGTCCTGTTCGACGACATGCACGTCCGCGAGAACACACCCATTCCCGCGAACCGCCTGCTGCAACCGAAGGCCGAAGCCGAGGTCGCGTTCGTGCTCGCTCACGACCTCGCCGACGGTCCGCTCGACGACGAACAGGTGCGCGCCGCGGTCGACTACGCCGTGGCCGCGCTGGAAATCGTCGACAGCCGAATTGCCGAGTGGGACATCACCTTCGGCGATACCGTCGCCGACAACGGCTCCAGCGGACTGTTCGTCCTCGGATCGCAGCGCCGCACCCTCGACGAGTTCGAACCCGTGTCGACGCAGATGACCATGTCGATCGACGGGGTCGAGGTGTCCACCGGCACCGGAGCCGCCTGCCTCGGTGATCCCCTGCTCGCATTGGCGTGGCTGGCGCGCACCGCGCGGGAATTCGGCGAACCCCTGCGCGCGGGCCAGGTGATCCTGTCCGGCGCGCTCGGGCCGATGGCCGCGATCACCGCCCCCGCCACCGTCACGGCCGACATCTCCGGGCTCGGCTCGGTGACCGCCGTCTTCATCGAGGAGTGAGACATATGAGCGACAACCGTGGCGCCGTCAAGGTCGCCGTCATCGGATCGGGCAATATCGGCACCGATCTGATGATCAAGGTGATCCGGCATTCGACCGTCCTGGAAATGGGCGCGATGGTCGGCATCGATCCGGAATCGGACGGTCTCGCCCGCGCCCGGCGGCTGGGCGTGCCCACCACCGCCGACGGCGTGCAGGGACTGCTGCAACTGCCGAATTTCGACGAGATCGAGGTGATCTTCGACGCGACCTCGGCCAAGGCGCACGCGGCGCACGCGGCGATCCTCGAGCCGCTCGGCAAACGGCTGATCGATCTCACCCCGGCCGCGCTGGGACCGTTCGTCGTCCCGGCGGTGAACCTGGACCAACACCGGCACGCCGAGAACGTCAACATGGTGACCTGCGGCGGGCAGGCCACCATCCCGATCGTCGCTGCGGTCTCGCGCGTCGCACCGGTCCCCTACGCCGAGATCGTCGCGTCCATCGCCTCGAAATCCGCCGGGCCGGGGACGCGGGCGAATATCGACGAGTTCACCGAGACCACCGCGCACGCGGTGGAAACGGTGGGCGGGGCGCGCCGGGGCAAGGCGATCATCATCCTCAATCCGGCCGAACCGCCGATGATCATGCGCGACACCGTGCTCTGCCTGACCGCGGCGCCGGATCCGGCCACCCACGCCGCGATCCGCGCATCGATCGAGGAGATGATCGCGCAGGTCGCCACCTATGTGCCGGGCTACCGGCTCAAGCAGCAGATCCAGATCACCCCGATTCCGGCCGACCAGCCGGTGCACACCTTGCAACCCGCCGACGACGGGCCCGCACCCACGCATCAGGTGAGCGTCTTCCTGGAAGTGGAGGGTGCGGCGCACTATCTGCCCGCGTACGCGGGAAATCTCGACATCATGACCTCCGCGGCGATGCGCTTCGCCGAATCGGTCGCCGACACGATCGCCGCCCCGGCAGAACAGGGAGCCTCGCGATGACCACGCAACTGTTCATCCAAGACGTCACACTCCGCGACGGTATGCACGCCGTTCGCCATCGCATCACCCCCGACGATGTCGGCAGGATCGTGGCGGCGCTGGACGCGGCGGGCGTCGACGCCGTCGAGGTCGCCCACGGGGACGGCCTGGCCGGCGGCAGCCTGAACTACGGACCCGGCAGCAATACCGACTGGGAGTGGATCGAGGCCGCGGCCGACAACCTCACCCACGCCCGGTTGACGACCCTGCTGCTGCCCGGCATCGGCACCATCGAACATCTCGAGCAGGCCTACCGGCTCGGTGTCCGCTCGGTCCGCGTCGCCACCCACTGCACCGAGGCCGACGTCGCCGCGCAGCACATCGGCAAGGCGCGCGAGCTCGGCATGGACGTGTCCGGCTTCCTGATGATGTCGCATATGGCCGAACCCGAGCAGCTCGCCGAACAGGCCAAATTGATGGAAAGCTATGGCGCGCACTGCGTTTACGTCACCGACTCCGGTGGCCGGTTGACCCTCGACGGCGTGCGCGATCGCGTGCGCGCCTACCGCCGGGTGCTCGATCCCGGCACCGAGATCGGCATCCACGCCCACGAGAATCTCTCGCTGTCGGTCGCCAATTCCGTTGTGGCCGTGGAGGAAGGGGTCACCCGCGTCGACGCCTCGCTCGCCGGGCACGGCGCCGGGGCGGGCAACTGCCCGATCGAACCGTTCGTCGCCGTCGCCGACCTGTACGGCTGGAAGCACAACTGCGATCTGTTCGCCCTGCAGGACGCCGCCGACGATCTGGTGCGGCCCTTGCAGGATCGCCCGGTGCGGGTGGACCGCGAGACACTCACCCTGGGATACGCCGGCGTGTATTCGTCGTTCCTGCGCCACGCCGAAGCGGCCGCGCAGCGCTACGGATTGGACGCGCGCACCATCCTGCTCGAGGTCGGCCGCCGCGGACTGGTCGGCGGGCAGGAAGATCTCATCGTCGATATCGCCCTGGACCTGCTGGGCGACACCAGCGCCGCCACCGCCTGAAACCCGAAGGGCCACCGAGTACGAACTACTCGGTGGCCCTTCGCTTTTCGTCAACGACGGTAAGTCGAGGGGTCATCGCCATTTCCACGATACCCATGCTTGACGAAAAGCCTTACTGATGTTCACCTTTCGAAGGACCGGTCCGAGAACAGGGACTTACCCTGGAGCCATGAGCCCTTCGTCCCACGCCGGACAGATCATTGCGGCTGAGCGGAAAGTTGCGGGTCTGAGCCAGCGGCAATTGGCCGATCGAGCGAACTACAGCCTGGCCATGGTCAAGGCGGTTGAGCAGGGTCGGGAGCCGGCGAGCCCGGCGTTCTTGGCTGCCGCTGCGCGCGCACTGCGGGTGGAGCCCGAACGGCTGACCGGTACGCCGTACCGCGACCTCATCGAAGAGGACGGGCCGCTGGAGGGGCTGTCCGAGTTGCGCGCCGTGCTTGCCGAGGGAACGTACGTGCGTGCCGTCGAACCGCCGTCGCTGACCGAGCTGGCCGCCGAGATGGCCGCTGTAGACCTTGCCTATCGAAATGACAAGGGACGCTCGGCCCTCGCGCGCATGCCGGGTCTGCTTCGCCGTTTGTACGGAGCGCTGCGCGAGGCCCGTGCAGACGAGCGCGGTGCGGTGTTCTCGCTGTTGTGCGCTGCATACGTGACCACCGAACGGCTGTGCAGGAGGTTCGGCTTCATTCAGCTCGCGCCCACTGTGCTCGACCGGCTCGAATGGGCTGCCGAGTCGGCAGACGATCCTCTGTACGAGGCCCAGGCCAAGGTCAAGCGGGCGAGGGTCCTCATGTACCACGACGCGAACGACACCGGACTCCGACTGGTCGAGGACGCGCTCAACGGAATCGAAGGCGACAGCGAAGCTGCGAACGCCGTACGTGGATACACGCACCTGTGCGGGGCGATTGTGGCCGCCCGGGCAATCCGCCCTGATACCGCCGCCGAACATATCGAACACGCGCGCCGCCTTGCACCGAGGATGCCCGGTGAATCCGACATGTACGGCACGTTGTTCGGCCCGGCGAATGTCGGAATTCATTCTGTCGCGGTGGCATTGGAGGCCGGCGATCCCGACCGGGCCGCGCGGGAAGGCTCGTCCCTCGTACTCCCCGAAGACATCGCACCGCCGCGAGCGGGGCACCACTGGCAGGACGTGAGCCGCGCATGGCTGATGATCGGCAAACCGGACCAAGCGCTGGCCGCGCTGAATCGGGCGCGGCGGGTGGCGCCGCAGCAAACCCGCCTACATCCGTCCGTCCGAGAAACCGTCTACGGAATCGCCGCAGCACAACGCCGACAAACCAACAGCCTCACCGGATTCGCCTCCTGGCTCGGCCTGCAACTCTGAAAGTGCCGTGGTCTCACCGGGCAGCTCGCCCAACTCGCCGCTGGGTGCGGGGATCGTCGCGAGCCGGCGCGGCTGATCTCGGCCGCTGTCATGCCAATTCGCGTCCCAGCTCCGCGGCCGCGGAGCGGAGTACGGCGACATAGCGCGGCAGCGACCGCTTCTCGTAGCGGACGCTCGGCATCGAGACCGACAACGCCGCGACAGCGGCGCCACTGCCGTCGCGCACCGCGACCCCGACCGCCACCACGCCCCGTTCGGAACGGCCGTCGTTGACCGCGAACTCGTTGCGGCGGATCTTCGCCAGTTCGGCGCTCAGCTGCCCCAGGTCGGGCGGCGGTTCGGGCCGTTCGGTGAAGCGTTCGGGCGCGTAGAGCGCCGCGAGCTCGGACGGCGGCACCTCGGCGAGCAGCACCATCCCGCCGGAGGTGCGCTGCGCGGGAAACACCATTCCCTCCCGGCTTCCCACCCGCAGCGCCTGACCGCACTCGACACTGGCGACGAACCGCACGGTGTCGGCGGTCCGGACGGTCAGATTCGCCGACTCGCCGAGCTGATCGACGATGCGCCGCAACTGCGGCAGCGCGGCCGTGCGCAGCCGGGACGCCGCCGACCGGGAATGCGCGGCGAGCTCGAGCAGCGGACCGACCCGATAGGCCCGATCGGAGTCCTGCACCGCGAAGTCGCGATACACCAGCATCTGCAGCAAACGATGCGCCGTCGAGGGAGCCACCCCGATCCGCTCCGCCACCTGCGACACGGTCAGCGCCCCCTCCAACTGCAACATGGCGGCGATGCGGAGCGCGTTGTCGACACTGGTGATGGCATAGGCCGGCGGGGCCTTGAACGGCTGGCCCAACTCGACCACCTCACTTCTGTACCGCAGAAAGATGCGTTCTCCAGATCGGAACAGGCTCCACGATAGCCGCCTGGCTGACAGACCCGCCTTCACCTGGCACGCAGAGGTTACGGATCGAGGACCCGGCAGCGGTACCACGCGCCGAGCGACGGTCAATGAGATTGCGCGCCAACACTTTCGATGCTCAGCGGGTACTCGCGGTGATCGACGTATTCGTTGTCTTCCGGAGCGACGGTGGGCTGTCCTGGCTCGGTCGGGCGGCGGGAGGGCAGGAGCGCGCCGACGGCGGTCGCGGTCGCCGCCGACGTGAGCGCGGTGGTCCAGCCGACCGGACCGAGGGGGCGGCAACCGAAGTAGGTCGACAGTCCGGGCGTCATGACGACGGTGCCCAGGAAGGCCGCGCTGCCGGCCGCGGTGAGCCAGACCTGTGGGCTGTGGCGGGCGGCCAGGACCGTCTGCCCGAGCTGTGTCCCCACCAGCGCGACCAGGGCCACGGTCGCCGCCCGGCGTTCGGTACCGGTCCAGCGGGCGATCGACCACGCCACGGTCGAGGCGGCCGCGGTGGTGGAACCGCGGATCACGATCGTGCGGCGCAGATCCGCGGCGACATCGGTGCGCGGCCGCGCGGCGAGCTGTTCGGCGAGCAGATCGGCGCGTTCCTGGTGGCCGGTGGGCTCCTCGTCACCGGACCGCTCGGTCGACAGCGCCACGGCCATCGCCGGGAACATGTCGGTGAGCATGTTGACCAGCAGGAACTGCCTGGTGCCCAACGGGGCCCGGCCCGCGAGCGCGGTGCCGAGAACCGTGAACGCGACCTCACCGGCATTGCCGCCGACCAGGATGCCGACCGCATCGCTGACGCGCCGCCACATGCCGCGCCCCTCGATCAGCGCGTGCAGCAGCACCAGCGGGTCGGGATCGGTCAGCACCAGATCGGCGGCATTGCGGGCGGCGGTCGATCCCTGCGCCGTGAGTCCGATGCCGACGTCGGCGGTGCGGATCGCGGCCGCGTCGTTGCCGCCGTCACCGGCCATCGCCACCACCTCGCCACGCCGCTGCAGCGTGGTGACGATGCGAACCTTCTGCTGTGGGCTGACGCGGGCGAAGACGCTGCTGCGCGCGATGAGCTCCGACTGCGCGGCATCGTCGAGTTCGGCCAGATCGCTTCCCGTCACCACCGGATCGGCGTCGATACCCAGATCGGCGGCGATCGCGGCGGCGGTGACGGGATGGTCGCCGGTGATCATTCGCACGCGAATGTCGTTGCGCTGCAACGCGCCGACGAGTGGGCGCGCCTGCGGACGCGCGGTGTCGGCGAGTCCGATGAAGCCGAGCAGGGTGAGCTTCTCGACGGCGCTCACCACATCCCCCGGCGCCGCGGACAGGTCGCGGCGGGCGACGACCAGCACCCGCAGCCCGCGTTCGGCCATGCGATGAATCATGCGGTCGGCCGCCCGGCGATGGTCGGCGGACATCGGTTCGTCGTGATCGGCGCCGTCGCGACGGGTCCGGATCGCGGTGCAGCGGGCGAGCACGATCTCCGGCGCCCCCTTCACGATGAGCCGCCAGTGCCGCCGCCGCGTCTGTCCCAGCGTCGCGGCGTATCCGCGATTCGATTCGAAGGGCAGTTCCTCGACCGTATCCCAGCGCTCGTCGCGGTCGAGCCGCTCCGCGGCGTCGAGCACCGCCTGATCGGTGGCGTGCACGATCGGGCCGTCGTCCGGATCGGGGCAGGCGTGCGCCGCGGCCCGCAGCAACCGGCGGGCACGGGGGTCCTCGTCCTCGGGCGACCACTGATGCTCGAGGTCGGCCAGGGTGGTCAGCCGCAGGCGGCCGAAGGTGAGGGTTCCGGTCTTGTCGAAGCAGATGGTGTTCACCCGGCCCAGCGCCTCCACCGTCCGGCTGGCCCGCACCAGGAGACCGTGGCGAGACAGGCGCCGGGCGACGGCCAGCTGCGCGACCGTCGCGACGAGCGGAAGTCCTTCCGGCACAGCGGCGGTCGCGACCGCGACCCCGTCGGCGATGGCCGCGCGGATGCGCTGGCCTCGCAACCAGCCCAGCGCCGTGACCAAGGATCCGCCGCCCAGTGTCAGCGGCAGCGCCTGATCGCTGAGCGCACGCAGCTGTGCCTGCACTCCCCCGAGGCGCGGCGGCACCGCGACCGCGGCGGCGCGGTTGGTCTCGGTGTCGGACCCCACCGCGACCACCACGGCCACCGCGGCGCCGTTGACGATCGTGCTGGCCTCGTACACCATGCAGCGCCGGTGATTGAGGTCCACGCCCGGAGTGGCGGGACTGTCCTTGGGCACCGTGACCGATTCGCCGGTCAGGGCCGATTCATCGACTTCCAGGTCGTCGGCTCGCAGCAGCCGCGCATCCGCCGGAACGACATCGCCGGTGCGCAGCGCGATCACGTCACCGACCATCAGGGCCGTACCGGGCACCGATTCGCTCGGCGGCTCGAGTTCGTGGTCGAGCGCGGCGCGGTCGACGCGGCGGCCGGTGATCCGCTCGTGCGCGATCAGGTCCCGCAGCGCGTTCTCGGCGCGTTGGCGCTGCAACGCCGACACCACGGCATTCACCGCCACCACACCGGCCACCAGCGCCGCATCGCCGGGCGACCCCAGCACGGCGGAGGCCGCGGCGCCGACACCGAGAATCGGGGTGAGCGGATCGGCCAGCTCGCGCCGCACAGTGGCGAGGAAGCGCGTCGCCGGGGACAGTTGCGCGGGAATACGGGCGAGCGGCGCGGTCCACGATCGCGTGGGAGCCGGCTCGCCGCGTTCGGGCTCCGGCAACCGCGTCAGCACTTCGTCGGGTTCGAGACTGTGCCAGGGAACCAGCGGTGCGCCCGACTCCGGGAGCCGGCCGCGTGCGGCCTGTACGCCCGCCCATGTCCCCTGCAACAGGCCGCTGGCCTGCGCCGCGGTCACCGGCCACGCGTCGCGTGAGCGACCGGCGGCCAGCAGTAGGCCCGCGAGCGAACACGCCGAGAGCGCCAGGACGCGCCCGCGTTCGCTGACCTGGCGGGCGGGAGCCACCGTCAGCAGCACCCGCATGACCTGATCGAGATCGCCGCAGACCACATCGGCCGCCCACGGCATCGCCTCGACCTCGACGGCGCTGATCCGGCTCACACCGATGGCGACATCCGCGCAGTTCAGATCCCCGGCGGAGTCGGTGGCGACCAGCCCCACCGCATGTCCGTCGGACTGCAACCGGCAGACCAGTTCCGCCGCCGATCCTTCACGTTCTACGAATTCGTCTGCCAACGAACGCAATTCGAACGCATCACGCTGTCCGCGCACCACCACCTTCAGGCCCGAGGCCCGGGCGGCGAGCATCAGTGTCCGCGCGCGCGGATCGAGTTCGCGGCCGACCAGGACCCGGCCCAGCACGTCCGTTCCGTCACAGACTTCGTACCAGCCGGGAATCGAGTCGCCGGGATTGCGGTCCGGGTCCGGTCGCAGCCGGAGGTCGCCGGTATCCGGCGTCGCCGCGGCGGCGTCCGGTGCCGACCACAACAGTCGCTGAGCGGCGTTCCACACCTGAGCCGTGGTCCAGCCCGACGCGGATTTCTCGGCATTCCCCGGTTCGGATTCGCGGGCTTCGGCATCGAGCACCAGGCGTCCGCTTCCGTACAGCACGGCGCCGTCGATCACCAGGGCGCTCAATCGATCCAGCCGTCGCCACACCGAGGGATCCATCGTCAGCACGCCGGACGTCGCCAGCAGCGTCGATACGGTCGCCGCGAAACTTTCCCGGCTCGCCCGCGCGGCCTTCGGCGCCGCGAGCGACAACGCCCGGCCCACCGACGACAGGCCCTGCCCCGCGGCCACGGCAGCGGCCCCG